>OMXP01000018.1 GCA_900315055.1 uncultured Lachnospiraceae bacterium | reverse complement strand
AAGACGGCGATTGCTCATGATAGACCTCCTAAAATGGGTACAGGTCTATCTTAAACTATCAGAGATAGGTTAGCAATTCTGTGAATCAATTATAATAGTTCTTCAAACTGACAGCTCGAATTTGTTCACCATCTCATCGCTTGTCATGTACTCGACAAACTTCACCGCGGCATCGCGCTTTGCATCGTCCGAATAGGCCTTTCTCGTGATGTAATAGCCCATGGACAATCCCGAGATGAGATCCGTCGTCTGCCGCTTGTCCGTCCCCGGCACATAGGTTACCGCAAAGGTATCGTCTGTCGGAGAGTCCATCGCAGAGAGCAGCATCGACATCTGCCAGGATCCGTCGAGCAGGAACGCCGCATGCCCGGAGCGGAACATCCCCACCGCCTCCTGATTGGAGAACGAGAGGGTGTTGGACGGGAAATACCCGGCATCGTAGATGTCCCTGAGGTCATTAAGGCCTGCGACCCACTCGGCAGCAAGGCTGTCGTCGATCCCCGCGGGGATCCTCTGGTGCTCGTCCGGGGTCTGCTCGTTGAAGATCGAATACTCCCACCAGTAGTGCGGGATATCCCCGAGGGCCGCAGCGATCGGGGTGATGTTGCTGTCCTTCAGGGTCTCACACATCGAAAGGAACTCCGGCCAGGTCGTGTCCTTCGTGGGGACCGTAAGGCCGACGCTTGAGAGCACCTCCCGGTTACAGTAGAGCGCCTCCCAGTAGCCGTTTACCGGCAGGGCGTACTGCACGCCGTCCGCAGGGCTTGCCGGCACACGGGACATCTCGTAGTTTTCGGCATATTCCGGGTAATCCTCCTGGATGTCCGCAACCGGCACCACAAGGCCTGCCCGTATGAATTCATCGGCGTCCGCGCCGGTAAAGAAGAAGAGCACATCCGGCTCCTGACCGGTCCTGAAATCCGTGAGAATCCGGTTCTTGTACACCTCGTCCGCGGTCTCGGAGTCGTCCTGCACCGTGATGCCGCTCTCCTTCTCAAAGGAGAGCACCGCCTCCTGGAAAAGACTTGCGTTTCCGTCCTGTCCCCCGTAGGTGGTTGCAACGTTGAGGACGGTACTGTCTTCTGTGCCAAGGGTTGCCCCGACCGATCCGGTGCTTCCCCCCGCACAGCCGGAAAGAACAAGGCCTGCCCCGAAAAGTGCGGAGAGCAGCATGGCTGTCATCTTCCTGTTCATGATCTTCCCCCTTTCCGGATAATCCGGACCCTGGAGATCGTCCAGCCGTCCTTTTCGTGGAACGAAAGGCCCGAGCCCTCTTCGTACATCATCTTCACCCTCCGGTGCACGTTCCGGATTCCGATCTCCACGGAGTGGAAATCCTTCGTCTCATCCGGCACGTCGAGGAGCTGATGAATCCGCTCCCAGTCCCGCTCTGAGGGGACGCCGAGGTTCCAGACCTCGATCGAGAGATCGTCCTGTCTGCCATAGATCACAAGTTTGATGGAGCAGGTGCCGTCCTCCCTTGTCCCGTGCTCCACGGCATTCTCCATGATGGGCTGGATCACAAGCCGCGGCACCAGGACCTCGAGAAGGCTCTGGTCGATGTCCTCCTGACAGGTCAGCCGCTCGCCGAAGCGCGACTCGATGATGAAGCGGTAGGCGTGGGCATATTCGAGCTCCTCGGACAGCGCCACCTCGCTTCGGTGATCCCGGTTCATGGTGGCGTTCAGCATGGTGGAGAGTGCCTCGATCATGAGGCTTGCCTTCTCGTCCCCTGCCATGCGGGACTGCCAGTTGATGATCTCGAGGGTATTGTTCAGGAAATGGGGATTGATCTGCGACTGCAGAGCTGCGAGGTTCGCATCGCGAAGGGCGATCTCCTCGACATAGATCTTCCGGTTCTGCTCCTTCAGGTGATCGCTCATCTCGTTGAAGTGCAGGGCAAGGTCATTCATCTCGCCGTTTCTGACGTCGGTCTCGACATGCGTTCCGAACTGCCCGTCCGCGATCTTCTCCGAGGCCTCCTCGAGGCGCCCGACGGGCTGCGTGACACGGATCTTCAGGAACCGCATCAGCATCAGCGCAAGGATCAGCCCCATGATGCCGATGACGATGACCATGAACACCGTATTGGCGACTTCGACAAAGAACACGGAGGTATTGAACCGGACCGCCAGGGTAAGGTCGATCCCCCCGATACTCTCACGGCTCACGACATAGTGCCGGCCGGAAGAGCGCCAGATAAAGACGGGAGCCGTCGTATCGGCGCTTACCGCGCCTTTCAGGTTCTGTGTATCCGCATCATCGGACTTCCCGCCATAGACCACATCGGATCCGCACAGCACCGCGGCTGCGCTCTCCTGCCAGACATTGGAAAGAGGCCCGAAGACCTGATCGCCGTCAAGTCCAAGGATCATCGTCGCATAGGGGGCATAGTCGGAGCCCAGAAGGTTCCGGACAAGATAGACGTGCCCTCCGCTGGTTACAAGCTTCATGCCGGTCCCCAGGTCCTTTGCCGCCGCAAGGCACAGCGGCAGGTCATCCGTACGGAACTCCGAACCGGAGATGCTCTGGCCGATCGCCGATTCGCGGCTTACGATGTACGGACTGTCCGTCAGGTCCGTGAACTCCACGCAGGCCAGCAGGATCCCGTCCTCGAACTTGTAGTTCTGCGTGAGGTACCGGCTCATCGCCGTGTACAGATCCGCACGGCTCCTATCTGTGAGATATTCGTCGTAGGCTTCCCGGATCGAGCTGCTGTAGGAGGCATCGAGGGACCTCTCCATGCAGTGGGACAGATTTGCCGCGCTCTGGCGGCCGCCGCTCTCCATGGACGTCAGGATGGATCTCTCGTTTCGTGTCACCACCCCGTGTCCCAGAATCAGCGCCATCAGTACCATCAGGACAATCAGCGGAATAAACCAGAACAGGGCCAGATATCGAAGGATCTGACTCTGCAGGCTGTACCGGCCTGTCCCCCTCTGTTTTCTCATCTCCAAAAACCTCCCCCGGGTAAAACGGAAAAAAGACACCGGGCAGAAAGAACCTGCCTGGTGTCTCCCTGACTGTCATTATACAGGGTTTTTGCCCTGCCGGTTCCCATGGGAATCTTTTCCATGGGAACCTTTTGTCAGTCAGTTTATTTTCCGCTGTTACTCACCCTTTGCTGCCATGAAGTCATCGAGCTGCTTGTTTGCGTCATCAATGATGTCGTTCACACCTGCAGCATCGAGCTTTTCCAGGAACTCCGGGAGCTTCTCATCGACATCGACGGTGCCGGTGCAAAGAGGAAGCATGTACTCGGCTACGACGTTTGCGCAGGCGCCCATCTCGGTCTCCATGTTGGAAGCATCGTATGCATAGCCCAGGATCGGGATCTCCTTTGCGGATCCGTAGTAATCCTTGAACTTATCCCAGAAATCCGTGCCGTAGGTCTTTTCCTGATCGGTGGTCGGAGGAAGGATCGTGACGTTGCCGGATCCGTTGGTCCAGGGCTGATAGTCAGCTCTCTTGTCGGTGAATGCAACGCAGCCCTGATCGTCCAGCGTGTAGTGGACACCCTCAACACCATAGTCGAGAAGCGTCATGGCCGTGGGATCGGTATTGAGCAGGTTCAGGAACATCATCGCGCGGTCCGGATTCTGGGATGCGGTGGAGATGGCCATCATGGCACCCTGAGAGGACGTCGTGTCGACATAGGGCTCGGTGCAGGGAACCATGGCGACCTGAATGCCGCGCTCCTGGGATGCCTGGACCTCATAGCCGTAGGAGTAGCTCTGCGTGCCGATGAGGTAGTTGCCGGCCAGCTGGGAAGCGGTTCTCTGATCGTTTGCCTGCTCCGCATTGCCCATCGCGGGATCGATGTAGCCCTTGAGATAGTACTCTCTTGTCTGCTCTGCGAACTTCCTGAACTCATCCGTTGCGAACTTGTTCATGATCTTGTTGCCGTAGGTTGCGTTCGGCTGGGAGACATCGTCGGTGTTCAGGTAGTAGCTCATGAAGTTGCCGGTGCCGTTGTCGCCGGTGACAATGATGGAGCTGTCGACCATGCGCTCGAGGACTGCGCCCTCGACCAGCAGCGGATAGAAGTTGTCGCCGTACTTGTCCTTGGCGGCCTGCAGGATATCGCCGAGCTCGAAGTAGCTTCTGTTCTTGATGTCATCGACCGTGTAGCCAAGCTCTGTCAGACGATCCACGTTGACGTCCCAGCAGTTCTGGGTTGCGATGTCCTTGTAGCCCGGGACCGCATAGACGCCGTACCCGTCCGCGCCGTTGACCGTGGCACCCTGAATGAGGACGTTCGGCAGCGTGTTCCAGAGATCGGTGCCGTACTTCTCGATCAGGTTGTTGTCCGGATTGTCGAGGCGGACCCAGTAGCCGTCGCGGGCGAACTTGTTGTACTCGTCGGCCGTCCAGGAGCTCGTGAAGTAGATGTCGACGTCATCGCCGCCCTGCAGGGACAGGACCGCGTTCTGATCGAAGTCGCCCCAGGTGCCCCAGATCGGTTCGAGGGTGACATTGATCTTCTCCTGCAGGTACTTGTTCAGGGCATCCATCGCCTCGGAATCATCGGTGACGTTTGCGCCCTCGAAGTACATCTTCAGGGTGACGGGATCCAGCCCGGACGCGGACGTGTCGGTGGACGTCGTATCCGCCGTGTCCGTCGTGGCCGTCGCGGCGTCCTTTGCCGTGGTGTCGGCAGTGCCGGACGACGAGCCCGATGAAGCCGATGAACTGCCGCAGCCTGCAAGGACCGGCGTCAGCATGCCGACGGTGAGAATAACAGCTAGCATTCTTTTTTTCATAAGATAACCCTCCGGTTTTTCTATTCCGCGGACCGTCCGCGGGATTTGACAGATGAAAGAAATAATGGTTTTCAGCCCTTCACGGATCCGATCGTCAGACCTGAGACGATGTACTTCTGGAAGTGCGGGTAGGCAAATGCGATCGGGACGACGATGAGGACGACAAGAGCCATCTTCAGGGAGTCGGACGGAAGCGTTGCCGTGATCTTGGAGGCCTCCGCGCCGATCATCGAGCTGTTCTTGACGAGGAAGTCGACCTTCTTCTGCATCTGCATCAGCAGGTACTGCAGCGGATAGTACTTTGCGTCCTGGATATACAGGAGGGGAATGAACCACTCATTCCAGTAGGCCAGGGCGGTGAGGAGCGAGACCGTTGCGATGCCGGGCTTCGAGATCGGAAGAATGATCGAAAACAGGGTCCGGTACTCTCCCGCGCCGTCGATTGCCGCTGCATCGATGAGTTCGTCCGGAATGGAGCTCTGGAAGAACGTCCGCATGACGATGAGGTTGAACGGGTTCATCAGCATCGGGATGATCACGGCCTGATAGCTGTCGTGGAGCCCGAGGACCATCTTGCAGACGACGTAGGTCGGTGCGAGGCCCCCGCCGAAGATCATGGTGATGAAGCACAGCCAGGTGAAGAACTTTCTGTGGCTGAAGTCCTTGCGGAACAGGGCGTAGGCGTACAGGATCGTCATCAGCATCGAGAAGAAGGTTCCGACGATCGTGATGAAGAAGCTGTTGAAGTAGGATCTCCAGAGCTGATCGCCAAGCTTTGCGATGTACTTGTAGGCCTCCGTGGACCATGCTATCGGGTGGAAGCTGTAGCCGATTGCCCGGATGCTCTCCTCCGAGGAGAACGAGATGATCACGACGAAGATGAACGGAATGATGCACATCGCCGCGACGATGATCATGATGATGTGGAAGATCACTTCCACGGGAAGGCTCACGCTGTTCGGGTGGGTCTTCTTTTTACGGACTGCTATTGCAGCTGTGTTGGAACGTGCCATTTCAAACCCTCCTCAGAACAGGCTGCTGTCCTCGTCGATTTTCCTGACGATGCTGTTGGCGGCCATGATGCAGACGAAACCGACAAGGTTCTGGAGAAAACCTCCGGCTGTGGACTGGCCGATGTTGTTGGTGGCGGTCAGCACGTTGTAGATGTAGGTATCAATCGTCTGTGTTGCGGGATAGAGGCTTGCGCTGTTCATGGGAACCGAATAGAACAGACCGAAGTCGGAGTTGAAGATCTTGCCGACGTTCATGATGAGCAGAATGCTGATCATCGGTGCCAGGTTCGGCAGCGTCACGTACCGGATCTGCTGCCACCAGCTTGCGCCGTCGATCGCGGCTGCCTCGTACTGGCCCCTGTCGATTCCGACAATCGCGGTCAGATAGAGGATGGTGGAGTATCCGACGTTCTTCCACTGGTTCGCAAAGGTCAGGATCCAGGGCCAGTACTTCGGCGTGTTGTACCAGTCGATCTTCGGAAGCCCCCTTGCCGCCCGGATCGAGGTCACAAGACCGGAGGTCGGATCAAAGAAGGCCAGAACGAAGTAGGAAACAACGACCCAGGAGAGGAAGTACGGGAAGAACATCAGGGTCTGATAGGCCTTGGCCGCCACCTTTGCGCGAAGCTCGTTCAGGATGATGGCGAAGGCCACCGCAAGGACCAGTCCCATGGCGATCCAGATCACGTTGTAGACGAGGGTGTTTCGCACTGCCCTGAGCGCGTCCTGGGTCTTGAACAGGTACTCGAAGTTCTTGAAGCCCACCCACTTGCTGTGGTAGAGGTTCGACCAGAACGTCGGGTTCTTCGGATACACCTTGTACTGCTTGAAGGCAAGGACAATGCCGGCCATCGGCAGGTACCGAAGGAGAATGAACCAGATCGCACCCGGCAGGCACATGCTCGTCAGGATGATCGATTTCTTCCTCCTTGCCCCCATGATCGAGGACTTGTTTTCACTTTTTGTCAGGCTGTTACTCTCTTTTGGCTTTACGGATTTCAGTTTCAGCGGAGAGGTTTTGATTTTTTCCATACGACCCGTTCCCCTTTCGCATCAATGGACTCTGTTACATTGATTTCTTGTAACTTAATTCTATGATTCGGGGTTTTTTCTCTCCATTGCAGGCGTTGTTACTTTTTGTCAGCTGTTGGCATTCTGACAAAAACAGGAAGAAACCGGATTCGTTTTCCGTCACACTGACCAAAAGCGGAAAAAGCCCGCCGTTCGGGGATGGAAAACGTTTGCGAAAGGATATCCTCTCCGGACAGAAAGTGGATCACGCATTTTTCAGTCGTCTATGGATTGGAAGAAGGAATGGTCATTAACAGGATCATCGAATCCGGGAATGATCTCTGCGAAGACGGGCAGGAACAGCTCGCGATGCGGTCCGACTTCGATGCGTTCCGGCGATAAAAAAGGAGCCTGCCCCATGGCAAGCTCCATACATGTAAACAATATTCTGCGACGAAGCACCCCGTCGTTTACGGAGGTTAAACATATCAGAACAAATCGGAATGTGTACCCGTATGAGACAGGAAGAGGATAAGGTCTTCATGGTCAACGCGATAGATGAGAAGCCAGTCCGGCTGGATATGGCATTCACGGAATCCAATGAAATCACCGGTCAGATTGTGATCGCGGTTCTTTTCAGGAAGGGGTTCCATCCTCGCTAATTTGTTAACGACATCATCCAGCAGATCCAGATTGTATCCTCGTTTGGAGATCAGTTTCAGATCTTTCTTAAAGTGGTTGGACAGAACGATATCAAGCATTCTTATCTCCCAGTACTTCGTTCATTGCATCACGAAAAGAGGAATAATGCTTATATTTTTCGGGATGCGCCTTCATTTCGTAATACTCATTCATCGCAGCCATCGTTTCTGCATTGGGATTTTCTCTGGTAACCGTAAAAGGAATGCCCTGAACGCGCAGCGACTGTTTTAAGAAAATAGTTACAGCCGTAGAAAGATCCATTCCGAGATCAGAGTAAAGTTCCTGACTGGCCTTTTTTAAATTTTCATCGAGACTGATATTTGTGCTTACTTTAGCCATATAGATCGCCTCCTTGATGGGATCAGGATAACACGGAAATTGCAAAAAGTCAACGTGATGTGCGCATACTATGCGCATAATATGCCTCATTAAACAGAAAGGAAAGCAGTATGGCGGACAGAATAAAAGACACGACCTGAGCTGGACAGCGATACCACCAAGCTCTCCAATGCCCTGAAAGGTGTGTACATGGAGATCCGGGACACCTGGAGTAAAAAAGGAGCTGGCGATGTTTGCCGCATCGTCAGCTCGATCTTTGGTAGAAGGTCCGGCACCGGAGGAGGTGGTGCCGGATAGAACTATGGAAAAAGCAATGGCTGCTGTCTTACGTCGTTCCCGATCCGGAAAACAGACGGATCAGGCTGCACGCTCCCAGGGGCTCGTCTGGCCCGTGGTCGGTGCATTGTTCTGGTTCCACCACTTGCAGCGGTAGTAGATGCCGTTGTAGCAGACGATGTCGCCGGTGTTGTACGTGGAGCTGGAATTCCAGTCCGTGGCACTGCCGGTAATGGTGGTGTCAGCCGGTGCCGCCTTCATCGAGGGGACCTCGTCCATCAGGTCGGACATGGCCTTGCCCCAGGCATAGCCGTTCGTGGCATCCCAGTTGATCGACCAGCACATCATGGCGCGAAGTCCGCTGTAGGCCTTCGGGACGATGAAGCGATCCGCCTTGCCGCCGGTGACGAACGCACGGACAGCGCGCTCGATGACGTCACTGGAAATATAGCCGGAGCCTGCTGCTTTCGGGATGCTCGGAAGGCCGATGCCGACCTGAGAAGCATCAAGGCCGGACTCGACGATCGTGGTCAGCTGGCCGTCGATGAAGTCTGCCGTGCCGGGCTGAACGATCTCGCCGTCATACCCGATCATGGATCCGCTGTTGTAGAACTGCGGATAGCAGATCGTGAGGATATCTTTGATCTGCAGTGCAAGCTTTAAGTAGCTGCCCTGTGCGTTCTGCACATAGGCGGTCTCGGGTGCCATCGTGATGATGAAGTCCTGCCCGAAGTGATCATGGAGCTTCCGGAGTGCCGATGCGATGTAGGCCGTGCCGGAAACCGCACCGCCCTCAAGGTCGATATCGACACCGTTGAAGCCGTACTTCTCGATGATCCGGGTCATGCTGTCGGCAAAGGTTTCTGCCGCAGCATCGCTGTTGATCGAAATGCGTCCCTCCGCACCGCCGACGGAGATCAGGACGAAACGTCCCTGCTCCTGGATGGCGCGGATGTCCTTCCTGAACTCCTCGTCGGAATATCCGCCGAGGGCATCGGAGAGATCCTTGTCGATGGCAAAGGTCGCCTCTCCGGGGGTGGAGCTGTTGCCGGTGAAGGCAACGTTGATCATGTCATAGCAGTCCGGCACATCGGAGAGCTTCAGGTTCGCGGAACCGTTGCAGAAGTTGTGCCAGTAGCCGACGACCATGTGCGCCGGGAGCTTTCCGGCAACCGGTGTCACGGGCGTTTCGGGCTCCGTGGGCTGTGTCGGCTCGGTGGGCTCGACAGGGGTCGTGGGCTCCGTGGGCTCGGTAGGCTCAGAAGGCTGAGAGGGCTCTTCCGGTGTTGTCGGCTCCGAAGGCGTCGTCGGCTCCGAAGGCGCCGTCGGCTCCGAAGGTGCCGTGCTGCCGGAGATCTCTTTCCAGGGACCCCACTCGGTGGCGCCGGGCTTCTCGCCCTGTGTCCACCACTTTGCCTCATAGGTCTTGCCGTTATACGTCACCTGATCGCCGCCGACATAGGTGGCAGTGGATGACCACTCCTTGGCACCGGTCTCTGGCTTTTCAGGCTCGGTCGGCTGTGTCGGCTCCTCGGGAGTTGTGGGCTCGGTAGGCTGCGTCGGCTCAGAGGGCTCTGTGGGCTCTTCCGGTGTTGTCGGCTCCGAAGGTGCCGTGCTGCCCTTGACCTCTTTCCAGGGGCCCCATTCATTTGCGCCCGGCTGCTCGCCCTGCGTCCACCACTTTGCCTCATAGGTCTTGCCGTTGTACGTCACCTGATCGCCGCCGACATAGGTGGCAGTCGAGGACCACTCCTTGGCGCCGGTCTGGGGCTGTTCAGGCTCTGTCGGCTCGGTCGGCTGTGTCGGCTCCTCAGGTTCTGCAGGCTTTGTCGGCTCTTCGGGAGTTGTGGGCTCGGTGGGATCGGTCGGCTTTGTGGGCTCTTCGGGTTCCGTGGGTTTGGTCGGCTCCTCAGGAGTCGTAGGCTCGGTCGGATCCGTCGGCTGTGTTGGCTCTTCCGGTGTTACCGCACTGCCCTCGCCGTAGATGACCTTCGCACCGAACTCGGACAGGCTTGTCGTGATGCGCTGGGTCAGCGTGATCGACTCGATGTCGGAGAGATCGGCCTTCGGGACACGCACCGTAAAGGTATGGCTTGCGCCCGGCTTGATGGACTTTCCGGCATAGACCGGGGAGAGATCCACGACGCCGCAGCCGTTCTCATTGGTGACACGGCCCGCCTCGGTGCCTGCCGTGAAGGTGGCGCCGGACTTCGTCTTAATGTAGAGCTTCGGATTGACGACGGTCTTCTTGAACATCTCCGCATCCTTCATGGCTGCGTTCGTCTCAACCGCCTTCTCGTTGTTCTTCAGGGTGATGGTGTAGGTTCTGTCGTCTGTGACGGACACCGCTGCGGTTGCGTCCGCACTGGTCACGTAGATCTCCTGATCCGGCAGATCCGCACTGCCGTAGAGGGAGGTCTTCATGGCGTGGGTGATCTCATCGTTAGCATCCTCGGATGCCATCCAGCAGATGAGGCCGCCAAGTCCGTTCTCCTTTACGTACTTTCCCTTCTCCTCGATGCTCTTCGGGGTATCGCAGGTGAAGAAATAGCCGTTGTCGGGGTTGTAGTAATAGTTGGCCTTTGCCTCGTCGTCCCAGTACTCCTTCAGGCTGTACTGCGAGATCAGCGAGTCAAGATCGCTGTAGGCAAACGTCCCGCTGTAGACACCGTCCGGTGCCTTGACGGAGTTCGGCTTTGCCGTCGCATACAGGCCCGGCGCCTTCGCGTCCGGTCCGTCGTTCTGAACGCCCGCCCAGCCTCTCGTATAGGCCGTGACGCCGACCGTGATCTTGCTGTAGTCGATGGAGTTTCCGTAGTGGTCCTTCAGGTACTGAATGCAGGTGTCCACGGAGAACACGCCGTCCGGCTGGGTGTCGTGATCGTAGGAATCGTTCTGATACAGCGCGGTCTGATGGCCGGTGTAGCCGTTCCAGGCGCCGTTCAGGTCGTAGGTCATCATGTTCAGGAAATCGACCGTGTTCAGGAGAGCTTTATAGTCGATCTCTGCCATCTTGGAGGGAGAGGCACTCATCGCGGCGGAGAGCTCATAGTGCTTGCCGTTCTCCTTCTCAAGGTCATTGAGACTTGCCCGGATGTCCTGCATCAGGAGCACGAAGTTCTTTCCATCCTCCGGCGTTCCCTTGCAGCCCTCATCGATGGTGACACCGTTCCCCTCCGGATCGGAGGCGCGGTTCTCGCACGGATACTCCCAGTCGATATCGACAAAGTCAAAGCCGAGGTAATCGATAAACCGCGCGATGTTCCCTGCAAAGTTCTTTCTGCTCGTGGCATTTGCCGCCATCGCCGAGAAGTCGCCGGATCTCGTCCAGCCGCCCACGGAGACGCCGATCTTCAGGTTCGGATTCTTATCCCTCAGGATCCGCATGCCGCCGAAGACGCCGGCATAGGGATCGCCGTAGGTAAGTCCCGCCTGTTCCGGCAAAGTGGCGAGGAAATCCGCGTGCTCATCGCACAGGATGAGATTTCCGTTCGCATCGCAGTCCATGAAGGCAAAGTTCAGGTGCGTCAGCTCCTTTGCATCCACGTCCGACGGATAATAGTTGTGCTGCCCCGCGTAAATCGACCAGTCGCCATAGTACATGACGTTTCGATAGGCAGGGGTGGTCCCTGCGGCATCTGCTCTGATGCCGGGGCCGATCGGCAGTGCGGTGACACCAAGTGTCATGGCCGCACTTGCCGTGAGGGCGAGCATGCCCGTGGCTGCCCTCCTCAAAGTCCTTTTTCTCATAGAAAAATCCCCTTTGCTGTACATGATTTTCTCTTCGGAATCCGGATTCCGTTTTCGAGCCTAACGGTGAAACCGTTACCGGTTCGATGACGCAGGTTGCGGCTTTTTGACGCTGCTTGCCCGAAACGACAGATATTGTGGAATATTGCCCGAAAATGCCAGTATTTTCTCCCTCCCCCGACAAAAACGTCCGGGACGGTTTCCCATCCCGGACGCTGTCCGTGTTGCTCTGTTCTGTTTTCCTTCTGCTGTCTTTTCTTTCTGTCCTACAGACCGAGGAACTTCCTGAACGTATTGATATATCCGTCCGTCACCTCCTGGGATTCGGACTCCGCCGCAAAGCGGACCAGAGGCTCCGTGCCGGAAAAGCGGCAGATGACCCAGCTCTCGTCTGCAAAGTAGAGCTTCACGCCGTCCTCATAGCTGATGTGGTCGATGGCCTTATCAAACTTCGGAAGGAGCTTTCTCTCGAAGAGGACCTTCTTGAGCTCTTCCTTTCGCTCTACGGTCATCGGGATCGCGGCATCTCCGTAGGCAAGATGTCCGTACCTGTCCAGGAGATCGTCATAGATCACGGACAGGGGCTTTCCGACCACGGCGAGCATCTCGAGAAGAAGCGCTGCCGCATAGATGCCGTCCTTTCCGGAGATGTGGCCTCTGATCGCCATGCCGCCGGACGACTCGCCGCCGATGATCGCGTTCTTCTCCGCCATCTTTGCGGAGACCCACTTGAAGCCGACCGGGACCTCATAGCAGACCTGGCCGTGCGCCTTTGCCACGCGGTCGAGGAGCGTTGTGGTGGAGTTGTTCCGCACGCACGGCCCCTCCCAGTGGCGGTACTCGAGCAGGTAGTCATAGAGGAGAACGAGCATTGCGTTCGGGTGGACGTAGCGTCCCTTCTCGTCGATGGCCCCGAGCCGGTCCGCATCGCCGTCGGTGGCGATACCGACATCGCAGTGGTCCTCGACGACGTAGTTGGAGAGCTGTACCAGCGCCTTCGCGTCCGGCGCCGGCATGTGGCCGCCGAACAGCGTATCGTGCTGCACGTGCAGGGCATCGACATCGCAGCGGCAGGTCATGAGGATGGTCTGCAGGCTCTGCTGTCCGACGCCGTACATCGGATCGATCGCAACCCGAAGGTGCGCGTCCTTGATCTTCTCCACATCGACGGAGTTGAGGATCGAGTCGATGTAGCCGTTGAGCGGGTTCTCCTCGCGGATCAGTCCCTTTGCAAGGGCCTCGTCATACGGAATCGAACATATGGTCTTCGGATCGATCTTTGCGATCTCCTCCTCGATCTTCAGCGTCACCTCGCGGTCCGCATCGCGACCGCCCCTCGTGAACACCTTGATGCCGTTGTAGATGGCCGGGTTGTGGCTTGCCGTCACGCACATGCCGTAGGCAAGATCCCGCTTTCTCACCGTGTACATGATAAGAGGGGTCGGCGAGGAGCGGTTCACCATGTAGACATGAAAGCCGCCCCCTGTCAGGACCTCGGCGATCCAGTGCGCGGACTCCTTGGACAGGAAGCGGCGGTCGTACCCGACACACACCTCGCTCCCCGAAAGTCCCTCCTTCGTCATCAGGCTGCAAAGGCCTGCCGTCAGAAGGCGAATGTTATCCTTTGTGAAATCATCTGCAATGACGGCTCTCCAGCCGCCGGTTCCGAAATGAATCATCTCTCTATTCTCCTTTTCCCATCACCACGTGCACCTGCACGACTTTCCCGGGATCTGCTGCCTTCACCCGCAGCACCTTCCTGCCATCGACCGTGATCGCCCGAACGCCGTGCTCGACCCCGTCCGGGTTGTCCACGCTGATAAGATACGTCGCACCGCGGAAAACACGCCTGACCTCGTAGTGCTTCCAGTCGGAGGGGATGCAGGGATCGATGATGAGGCCGTCAAAGTCGGGCCTCACGCCCAGCAGGTACTCGGTTGCCGCATAGTAGGACCAGCCGGCGGAGCCTGTCATGAACGGGTGGCGCGCCGTGCCGAAGGCCTTGTGGTCGCGTCCTGCGACGAACTGGCAGTAGCTGTAGGGCTCCGCCTTCCGGACCTCGATCCTGTCGTTCTGAAGAGCCGGGCAGAGGGCGTTGTAGAACTTCATCGCCCGGGTACCGCGCCCGAGCATCGCCTCCGCGCACCAGGCCCAGGGATTCGGGTGCGAGAAGATCGAGCCGTTCTCCTTGAGTCCCGGATACACCCTCGTGACAAAGCCGATGCCGTCGTCCCGCTTCGTGTAGCTCGGGGCATTCAGCATGAGGCCGTAGGGCGTGTAGAGATATTTGTCGACGGCGTCCATCGCCTGGATCCCGTGCTCGTAGGGCGCAGCCCCCGAGATGACCGCCCAGGTGTTGGACTCCATGTGGACCCTGCCCTCGGTATCCTGATGCGTTCCGATCGCCCGGCCGTCCGCCGTAAAGCCGCGGATATACCAGCCGTTGTCCCAGAGGACCTGTTCGCTCGTTGCTGCGATCTCCCGGCTTTTTGCAAGGTAGTACTTCAGGTCGTCGACGTGGCCGATGTAGCCTGCAAGGGAGACGAACTTCTTCATCGCCCACAGAAGCAGGAAGCTCACCATCGCGCTCTCCCCGCCGCCGAGGTTCAGGCAGTCGTTCCAGTCCGCGCGAAGCCCCTTGCAGATCCCGTGGGATCCGACCTCGCGGGTCGAGAAGTCGAGGATCTTCTTCATGTGCTCATAGACCGTCCCCTCACCGCCGTCGGCATAGGTGACGACCTCATCGAGAAAGTCGAGATCTCCGGTCTCCTTCACGTACTGATCGATCGCCGAGACAAGCCAGATGGCATCGTCCGAGCAGGCATCGTCGATGCCGTGCACAAAGGATGCCTTGTCCGGTGTCGGAATGACCGTCGGGGACTTAAAGGTCGGCTCATCGTGCTTTTCAAACCACCTGGGCTCAAACAGGTGCAGGCCGTAGCCGGTCGTCGTAAGTGCCTGCAGAAGCTGGACAATGCGCTTTTTGCACCCTGAAGGGTCCGCGTGCGGGATCGTCATCGCATCCTGTGCGGTGTCGCGATAGCCAAGGCCGACACGCCCTCCGACCTCGATGAACGAGGTAAACCGTGAAAACATGACGTTGATCTCGCTCTGGTACAGGTCCCAGATGTTGAGCTCCGTGTTCATGCCCTCGTTCGGGGTCTTCACCTGAAGGCGGGAGAGGCGATCCTCCCAGAAGTCGTGAAGGCGTACCGCCTCCTGGTCCACCACCTCCGGCGTGTACTTTTCGCGCATCGCCTTCGCATTGTCCGCACCGCCCTCACCGAGGAAGTACAGAAGGCGCACACTCTCACCGGGTTCCAGATGAATCTTCTTCATGAGGGCCCCGCAGTGATTGCCGCCGTCCATGAACGATCCCGAACAGGATCCTCTCTCCACGGCGATCGGATTCCTCTCGCTGTGATAGATCCCGAGGAACGTATCCCGAAGGCAGTCAAAGCCGTCGGGGACGAAGCTTGCCGTCAGGAACTGATAACTGTTCTCCTCGTAGTGGAGCTCATAGACGATGGCGTTGTCCTCAAAGTGCGATCCCGCCGCATACAGGCTCATCTGGAAGTTCTGGTTGTCCATCGGCACCTGGTGGAAGGAAAATTCAAGATAGGAAAAAACGGAAAGGTCCCTCGGCCGTCCGGATTCGTTTTTCAGCGTGACATCGATGATCTCCACCGGATCGTCCATCGCAACGGAGAGCTTCTGCGAGGCCTTGATGCCGGAGTAGTTGCAAAGGTAGCGGATATAGGAGAGGCCGTGATGGCAGGAGTAATGCTCCTTCGGCTTTCCCACCGGCTGCCAGGACAGGCTCCAGTAGTCGCCGTCCTCATTGTCCCGGACATAGATGTAGTGGCCGGGAGTGTCCATCGGCACGCCGTTGCCGCGAAAGCGCGTGATGCGGTGGTATTCCGATGATTTACAGATGACATAGCCGCCGGCCGTCTGATTGAACACGCCCATCATGTCCTTCGTCCCGATGTAGTTGGTCCAGGACGTCGGCAGATCGACACGGTCGATCACGTACTCGCGCGCCTTGTTGTCAAAGTGTCCGTACTGCATGTTTCCCCTCTTTGTCTTGATCTCTTTGTCTTGATCTTTTTTATTTCGTTCTGCTTTGGAAGGGAAAATGCCTCCCTGGGGCTCTCTCCCGTTCCGCCCCAAGTATAAAAAAAGGCATTTCCTGTTTCGATGGCAGGAAATGCTGATTATTGTCCCGGATTGTCAGATCAGAGAGACCGCACACCAAGCCCCAGTCCCGTGGATCCCTGATGCAGAAGATAGTCCTTCATGGCGCTTCGAAGAGCGGTATTCTCAGGAAGAGAGGAAGGCGCACACCCCGCGTATGCCCCGAAGATCCGCCAGGCATCATAGAAACCGGGATCCGGGATGGCCTTCTGAATATCAAACTCCTCCCGGAAGGACGCAAGGTTCGATCCCTTCGGGAACACCCCGCCGTAGTTTGGATACAGCAGCCAGGATTCGCAGAAGGCGGGAACGGAAGAGGGAAAGAGCTCTCCGAAGTGTTCCCGGAAAAACGCCCCTGCCCTCACATACGAGGCAACCCGCGCCTCTTTGTCAAACGATCCCCCGCCGGATGGGATGTGAATGCTGAGAGCAGGCTTTCCCGCGCCTTCAAGGCCTTTCGGCATCACGGTGAGCTCGTACTCGAGGCGCCCGAGCCTGACGATCTGTCCCGCAAAGAAGAGGTGGTACCACCCGACGGGGAAGATCCCGATGATCCCGCAGACGTCCATGCACTCGCGGACCTTGAAGGCAAGATCCGTAAACGTATCCGTATAGAGGTTTCCCGTGGGATCATACCGGTCATAGATCTTTTCCGCCTTCTGACTCTCCGCAAGAAGCAGCAGGACATGCACCGTGTACGGGGAAAGATCCAGTTTTTCCCCGATCGCCCTGCAGTGCGTCATGAGGTGCGTGTCCGAATACCCGCTCTCCTCATAGGCATACAGCGCAGCCTCTGCAAACTCGTGTTCCTTCCCCGAAAAGAGCCGCTCCCCCGCTGCCTGAAGAAACCCTCTGCTTTCCTCCGGAAACGAGAAGCGCATCATCTCGTCCTTCAGCTGTTTTCCTTCCATGTCTTCCTCCCCTACGAATCGAGCCTTGCCGGTGTCGCGATGACGTACCAGCGGTTCTCCTCGAGATTTCGAATGGTGAAGCCCTCCCCCGGCTGTCCGCCGTAGGGAAGAAGCTTCTCCTCCAGTTCCTCTATTCGACAGGTTTTCCCTGCAAGATAGTCCTGCAGCAGATCATCCACGTCCCGGATCCTCTGCAATAAACCTCCCAGCCGTATGGTCTGCACCTCAAAGCCGAAGGGCTTGTTCTCCAGAAGCCACTGCGTCTTCAGCGCCTGATAGAAGGCCCGGATCCTCTCCTCGAGATCCGGAAGCTCAGACCCGATGAGGGCAAGGGCAAGACTGTTCCTGTCCTGATAGGCTTTTCGAAGCCGCACGCCAAGGTCTGCCTTCACGGAGAGCACTAAGGAGAGGAGCGATAGCGTCGTAAACAGGGGATCGAATTTGCCTCCCGTTCTGCAGGAGGATAAGGCCTTTGCAAGGTCCCGGTACCTGCCTGCAAGGTCTTCTGCCACGATACTGTCGTAAACGCCAAGGAGGGGATCGTTGTAGAGAAGGATCTTGCTCCCGTTTCCGATATCCGACTCGCCCTCGAGGTTTACAGCATCAAGCAGCAGGAACGAGGAGAGGGGGTACCCGGTAAGAAACTGAAAGCCCCTGTCCTTCTGCACCTCTTCGATCTCTTCTCCGAAGGCTGCTGCGGCGTCCTCATACAGGACCGGAAGGACACTGAACGCGCTCGCCTCGTCCCCGTCATCTCCCCACAGGGTGATGACGACATCCGGGATCCCTAAGGCTTTGCAGGCTTCAAGCGCCGCCTTCCCGTTTCGGATGGAATACCCGTTTCTCGGTGCAAATCCCGTCCACTTGAAGGCGCCGCCCGCAAAGCCGACGTTCTTCGTGAGGGCAAGGTGCTGCTTTAGTCTTTCTTCATAGTGCGTTTCGTCCGCACTGTAGTAGTCCCAACAGATCAGCTGTGCGTCCTCGGGGACGGGAATGCTTTCGTCCCTTTTGTCCTTTTCGTCCGTTCCGGACACAAACATGTCGCTCCAGAGCTGCGCACGAAGGCCGTACTTTCTGCAGAGGGAGAGCACGAGGGCAAGATGTCGGGAGAGCAGGGTCTTCCGGTCCGTGTACGGGTGGGAGTCCAGGTACCGTCCCCGCCCCACATGGGCCGCCTCGTCCATGCCGATGTTCACAAGGCTTCCCGGAAAGATGTCCGCGATCGTGGAGAGGAGGTGATCGAGAAGCTCCTTTGTCCCTTCATCCTCAACCAGCAGGATGTCATCGATGTCCCGGCTCTTCTCGTACCTTGCCCAGCGAAAGCACTGATTGACGTGTGCCAGGGTCTCGACATAGGGCCGCACCTCCATGCCAAATAAGGCCGCATAGTCCCGGATCTCAATGAGCTCTTCCTTTGAATAGGCTCCCCGAAGATACCCGCAGTACGGCTCGTCCTTTACCTCAAGGACGTCCTCGAAATAGAGGCCGATAAAGGAATAGCCCAGGAACGCGCACAGGCGGATCATCTCCTTAATGGCGCTGACCCGCATCGCCCCGTTCCTTGCAAGGTCGATCATCACCCCGAACGAGGAGAAGGGGCACTGCTCCCGGATCGATACGGACTCCTTTTCATGGAGCGCTGCAAGATAGAGCCCCCGGCAAAGATCCCGGGGCTTTTCGTAGGTCAGAGTTACCTTTCCGTGATCCAGAATCAGCTGCAGGCCCTCTTTCTTTCGCGTGACTTTGAGGTCAAGGTTCTGCAGCCCGGGAAAGAGCTGCACCGCTTCTTTTAAAATGTTGTTTTCTGCTGTGTCTCCCATCGTTTCCTCCGGTCAGAAATCGTACTCTCCTTCGTATCATACGAGGCTGGAATCCCCTGAGAAACGCCTTACGTGAAACCTGACAAGGGAAGACAAAAAGTGGCAAGAATGCGCACAAGAGCCCCCGGATCCTGGCGCTCCTTCAGACAGAAAAACAGCGCCTGCCCGGCATGAGCTCGCACAGGCAGGCGCCTTTGTCCTAAGAGCCGGACAGGCAGGAGAAAAGGAAACCGCTGTTACTGGGTGAATGTGGTCATGCCCATGGTATCGACATGCTCGCCGCTGATATCGGCACCCATCCTGCCGGCAAAGATCCGGTAGTACCGGGATCTTCTCGCGACGGCGCCGCTGCCGTTCTCGGACTGTCCCGCCTCGTTGTTGATGATCACGATGGTCAGGCCGAAGTTTCCGTTGTAGGACGCATTTGCCGCCCCCTCCTTCGGTGCCCAGGTGCCGGTGATGACCTGATGGCAGGAGGGCTTCGGCGGCTGCGGGGTCATCCAGAACCAGATGCCGGTCATGAAGCCGAGAACGCCGTCCTGTTCGAGTCTGTCGGGATCATTCAGAAGAATCGAGCTGTCCCCGTACAGAACATCGGAGCACAGGCCATAGTTGTAGTTGTAGGAGAGCTGGATCGGTCCGCGGCCGTGGTAGCTCTTTCCGGAGACCGGCAGATACTTCGTGCCGGACGACTGGACATAGCCGATCTGGGAGGAGCCGATAAAGCCCACCTCCTCGTTGAAATACAGACCGGTCAGGGAGTCATCGATCGTGCCGTCGACGCTGCCGCCGCCCGTCTCGTGGGAGATATTGGCAAGGAAGCCCGCAAGCTCCCGCTTTCTGGTGTTGAGGTCCCCCTCTGCAAGGAAGGAGCCGTAATCGCAGATGCTCGTGCACAGAGGCTTTGTCTGCAGCCACTCCGCATCAAAGTTCGGATCGGAGTAGATGAGCTTCTGCTCTTTCGTCGTCTTGTTCAGCCGGATCAGGCGGTAGCACCAGGTCGCGCCCTCGTACCACTGCACCTTGATCACCGTGTTGGCGAGGGTATGCACGGCCTCCTGCAGGTTTTCATAGGAGTAGTAGTCCGGATACTTCGAGGGATCGCTGTAGTACTGCCTTGTCGCCGCGCACGCCTTCCACTTCGGGGAGCCGAACCGGTACGGGAAGAGCTCCTCATAGGCCTTTTTCGGGATCAGTGCCCCGAGACGGTTCACGGCTGCCTCCGGGGAGTAGGCCGGATTGATGCCGCCGTAGAGCTCCTGAATCTCGCTGTCCGTGAGGACCTTGTCAAACACGGTCTCTGCTGTGCCGCTTTCCGATCCTGTCCCGGCCTGTTCCTTCGTGTAGTTCGAATCCTTCTCCGCAACCGTCCACTCGGCGTCCCCGACAAGGACCCAGGGATCCCCGGAATCGGGCTTTGTTCCGGCATTGGCGTACCACTTGTTCTGATAGACCCTGCCCCTGTAGTAGACCTGTGTGTTCTTTGCGGGATAGTTCTTGTAATCCTTCCAGAACGGGACCGGCGGCTCGCTGTGGTCCGGGCTTACGGGCGTCTCCGTTTCCTTTTTGTTTACGGTAAACGTCGTCTTCGCGCTTGTGCTCGCACCCCTGCTGTCCGTGACCGTGTAGGTAACGACATACGTGCCCGCAGTGCCCGTATCGACAGAGCCCGTGACCCGGACCTTCCCCGTCAGATCTCCATCTTCCGCATCTCTTGCCGTGATGCCGGACAGAACATCGACGCTGTCCCCGACCGATACCTCAACCGTATCCTTCACACCGGAGAGAACCGGTGCGGTGTTCATGGTCTCCTTTTCCCGGACGACAAACGTCGTCTTCGCACTTGCGCTCTCGCCCCTGCTGTCCGTGACCGTGTAGGTAACGACATACGTGCCGGCAGTGCCCGTATCGACAGAGCCTGTGACTCTGACCTTCCCCGTCAGGTCCCCGTCCTCCGCGTCTGCTGCCGTGATGCCGGACAGAACATCGACGCTGTCTCCGACAGATACCTCAACCGTATCCTTCACGCCGGACAGGACCGGAGCCGTGTTCTTCTCAGGCTCCGAAGGTTGTACCGGCGTCTCCGGTGTTTCCGGTGTCTCACCGGACGAGCCGATCTTCTTCCAGGCGTCCGAGCTGTCCGGCTTTTCTCCGGTGACCCACCACCTGGCCTCGTACGTGCTGCCGTTGTAGAGTGCCTTCATGCCGCCGGTGTAGACCGCCGATGCATCCCAGGCGGGAACCCCCGATGCAGGGGTCTCAGGCGTTGTCGAAGGATCCGGTGTCTGTGACGATCCGGGATCTTCCGGTGTTTCCGCCGTCTCTTTCGTGACCTTCTCCCAGGCGCCCCAGGCAGAGGATCCCGGAACCTCGTTCTGGGACCACCATCTTGCCCGGTAGGTGTCTCCGTCATATGTCACCTCATTCCCGGCAACGTAGACATTGCCCGCAGACCACTGCGGTACTGCGGCAAGTGCCGTGCCGCTAAGCAGCATCGATGCTGTCAGCGAGCAGAGCACAAGCCTTGTTCCAAACCGTTTCATAAATCCTGTAACCTCCTCGACGGACCGTGTCCGAAAGGATTCCGGCGCAGGGACGCCGATCCGTCCATACCCCTGTTTGTACCCGGTGCCCAGCGCCCGCCTGCAGATCCTTCCTGCGCCCTGCAGGCGTACAGACTCTGATGCGATTCTCATCGTAGCGTTTTTGAAAACCGGACCATGTGAGGATCTTCACAATCTGTTGGATAAACTTCCGACGACTTTTTCCTTCCCGCTTTTTACTGTGTCAGACCTACATATTCTTTGGTCACGGTCTGCGGCGGGTCCACGATGTCAATCCACGCCGAATCCGACGTGATGTTGAAGCTGTCGGAGCAGTAAATATCCCCTGCGGAAATGACGGCGCCGTCGTTGACATTTGTCTGATGGTCAAGCCAGATCCCGCTGTCGGAAGACGTTGTCCCCAGTGTCACGAGAGCGCCGTTGATGGTGGACTGCTGGCTGCCCGAGTTGCTGTTGATGCGGATGCTTCCCTCCATGGAAACAACGGAACCGTGAATTGTGACATTCCTCCAGTTCTCCGGCCAGAAGTCGTGCTGGAAGATCAGGCTCCCGTCGTAGTTGAAATTCACATTGGATGTGTTATGGCACCTGTACCTGACGTAGATGACTCCGTCTCTTTTGTTTGCATACTCCCTGCAGAATTTGAAGAATTCGCCGACATCCACCGGGCCGTCAAAGATCAGCGTGTCTCCTGAGATTTTCAGGCTGGACTCGTCGAGTCTTTGTCCTTCTCTTTCCTTCTTTTCGTGATAGGCATTGACCATGTCCGGCGTCACCTCGACATACACGCCGTTGTCGATGTTCGTCTGAATCTCCTTTTTCAGCCAGCCCCAGTTCCAGACATAGGGCGGATCGTCCGGGACCCTCCGGACCTGCTCGCCGCTCACGTTCAGTGCGTTTGAAGACGAGATGCTCCCGGCGTAGACATTCCGATACTGGCTGTGATCTGCCGAATCGCTGAACGACCCGTCCACCCGCACATCGCCGTTTTGGATATTCACCGGAGAGGTGCAGGAGACGTTCCCTCCGCTCGAGAGATCGCCGTCGGTCACGTTCAGCGTATTCCAGACATCGATGTTGCCGTTTGCCCGGATTCCGTTCCGGATCGTCAGGGGGCTCGAAATCTTCAGGCTGCCCGTGCAGTTGACTCCTCCCTGGATTCCGTTCTGTGACGCGCTCTGCTGAATCACGATGTTCTGCCGCGATTCCACCGCCGATCCCATCCTGTGGCGGTTGCTGGATGTTTCTGTTCTGGTGGTAAGAGCAGCCGTCGCCGTTACGGTCACGGTCTGCCTGTTCTTTCCGGTCACAGCCTGTGAGAAGTAGTTGTCGGTTTTCTTGCTGATGACGGCTTTGACCGACTTATGGGAATCATCGAAGTAAAGCTTCATCTCGTCTTCCGTGGCATCCACGTTGTTCTGGTTGGCGAGCATGAAGGCGCTCTCTCTTGCCTCCTGTTCCGTGGACTGACCTCTCGTCCCGTCGGCACGGATGTGCGTCTTGTATCGCATCTCGCAGGCTGCAAGAGCCGCGGCGTCCGCCGCGTTCTGAAACTGCCTCTGCTTCACGAGCCAGCAGCTCTCATCGATGGCAAAGGACGCGAATCCGAACAGTGCCACGAGAAGAAACGCCACGATCACCGTGACAACGCCATCCTCCCGGTCATTTCGCAGCCTCTTTCCGAACCGGTTCTCCATCTCACCTGTCCTCCCTCCTGTTGTGTCGAAAAGGTGAGAAAGAAATGATGAAACCTGCTGTCTCATTTCCCTCTCACCCCAATGTTTTCTGCTGTTGTACGTATCAGGCGCCGACGGCCTCGTTCATGTCCGTCTCTGCCTGCTCTGCTGTCTCTGCCGCCTTTTCCTCCTGCTGTTCTTCCGGCTGCGCGGCCTCCCCGAGCTGTGCCGCATAGAGGTTGTGGAGCTCCTGCTCGATCTTTTCGTTGTAGATCCTGCTCTCGTCGATGGCGCTCTGGAGACTTCCGACCGAGATGCGAAGCTGCTCGTTTTCCTTCTCCATGGCATCGCTCTTCATGCCAAGGGCCCGCACCTTTCCCTCGAGGGCGGATCTTGCAGCGCTCGCTTCCTTTTCCGCCGCCGTGCTGCGGACCAGCGCCTTTTTGATGTCCTCTGTGTACTCGGTCATTTCCCGGAGCTTTTTGTTCTCGCCGGTCAGGTCCTGCACCTGCTGCTGCAGGGCATCGACCTGTTCCTTATTCTTCGCATCGATGTCTTCAAGCTTTCCGTTTGCCTCGTCCAGATCCTTTTTGAGGCTCTCGCACTTTGGACGGAGCACTTCGAGCTCCTTTTGCGCATCATCGCGTTCCTGTTCCGCCTTCTGCATGCTGTCCTGAACGGACTGCTTCTGTGCATTCAGCTTTTTGATCTGATCCGACAGCTCTTTGATCTTCTGCTGGAACACCTGCTTTGCATCGGAGAACGTCGAGGAATCGATGTTCTCGGTTGCCATGCGCTCATTCTCGGCGCGAAGCTCCTGCAGCTGCTCTGTCAGGTCGTCGATCTGCTTCTGTGCTCTCGTCTTTTCGGTCTTTGCGACACTCAGCTGCCCGGAGAGCATGAGGACCTTCTTCTGCAGCTCCTCGCTCTCCTTTCGGAAGCGCGCCGCATCAGCATCGGAACCGTCGCTCCCGGACGCATCATTCGTGCTCAGCTTTGCAAGGAGCAGCTTGTTGTACTTTGCAATCGACTCCTCCTTGTCGCGCTTCAGGCTTGCGATCTGCGATCGCAGCTCGTCGATGACCTTGCCCGCGGATTTTTCCTGCTCCGTCTGCTGTTCCAGGAGCTTCGTGACATAGTCCCGGACCGCCTTCCTGTCATACCCGTTGAAGGCTGTCTTCATGGAGCTGATGTCATACATGGCCGTCTGGTCACGGTAGAACGCACGCTCCTCCTCGGTGTCCTTCACCTTCTGCGCCTGCAGTGCAGGTCCGCTCAACATTTCTTCGTCTGCCATTGGATAACCCCCTTTCTGCCATGCTCTGGCAGTGCCTAAATGACAAAACTCATTTCATCTCCCGCTTCGATCGCGGAAGCCTCGCCCTCATTCAGTTCCAGGACACATTTCACCCCGGGGATGATCTTCCCCACTCTCCAGGGCTTTACGGTTTCCTTCCCCACAACCTTTCCGTCCCGGTCAAAGTACACGGCGTCGATCGGAAACTTCATGAAGCAGCAGTGAATCGCACCGCAGTTCATCAGAAGAAGCCCTTCCCCCTCGGGGAGAGAATCCTCCCCCATGAGCCCCTTGAGTCTTGTTCCGAACGAGTCCGCACACCGGACGCGGTACTCCCTCTCATGCAGCCTGATTTTCATCGGTCTGTTCTTCTCCTTATCGTTTTCCGTCTACAGGATGCCGCTGTCCAGGATGTTCATCACAGCCGGTCCCATCAGCACGATGAACAGCACCGGGAAGATGAACCCGACCATCGGCAGCAGCATGCGGACCGTCGCCTTTGCCGCCTTTGCGCGGACTTTTGCCACGTGCTCGCTTCTTGCCGCCTCCGCCTGGGAGACGAGCATGTCGTGGAGCGGAATGCCCATCTCCGTCGCCTGTACCACGGCGGCGGAGAAGTTCCGGATCATCTGCGAATTGCTGTGCTCCCCGAAGTCGGTGAATGCCTGTGTTCTGCTCTTGCCAAGCTGGAGCTCACGCTCGAGCACCGCAAATTCATCGATGAGAGGCCCCGTCATCTTTTCGGTGATGTAGGTCAGAGCCTGATCAAAGCCCATGCCGGCGCCGACCGAGATGGCAAGAAGATCCATGGCATCGGGCAGCTGGCTTTCCATCTGGTTTCGCCGCATCGTCACTCTGGCCGATACGTAGTAGCGGAACAGAATGACCGGCGATACCGCTCCGAGAACCATGCACAGGAGGAAGTTCTCCGTCTCCATGTGCGTGATTTCGCCCACAAGAAAGGCCGCAAGTACGCAGCAGAAGGTGACAACGGAGAGCAGGAACCGGTACACGGCAGGCGTTGTCGCCATGCCCGCGGCATAGAGCCGGTGGGCAAAGTCCTTCTCGCGCTGTTCCTGCCTGATGTTTTTTACGTGTCCCGAATGCCTTGTCGAGTACTCCTCAAAGAAGTGCCGGATCCTCCTCGCGATGGTGTTCTCTTCCCGCGCCTTTCTCTGCAGCGCCTCGAGATCCTTGTCCGCGATATCCTGCACCTTCGTTCTGCGAAACATCTGCCGGTACACCAGGGGCTCCACAAAGCCGGTGACCAGGCAGAACACCAGGACACCCGCGCATACGATCAGCGCCATGATCAGATAGGATTCCATGTGATATCTCCTACAGTTTCACGTCCGTGATCCTGTTCATGACCGTGAATCCGATCGTTTCCATGATGGCGGCCACGATCAGCATCTTCTGGCCGGTCGGCGTATAGAGCAGCTGACCGATGTAATCCGGATTCAGGATGGACAGCACCACGATCAGAAGAATCGGCAGAACGCCGATGATCAGAGCCGAGGTCTTTCCCTGTGCGGACAGGGTCTTCACCTCCTGCCGGATGGCGATCCGGGTCCGCACCGTCTCGCTGATGGTCTCCAGGACATCCGAGAGGTTGCCGCCGACCCTCGCGGAAATGTCGAGGGATGCGACCAGCATCTTCACGTCCTCGCACTTTGTCCGGTCAAAGATGTGCAGGATCGCATCATGCTGCGAGACGCCGTAGTCCATCTCCGTGAGCGCTTTTTGGAACTCCTCGGAGACCGGCGGCTGCATCCGTTCCGCAACGGAGCCCATGGCCTGCTGAAAGGAGAAGCCGGACTTCAGGCTGTTGCAGATCGTAAGAAGCACGTCCGCGAACTGCCTGTTGAACGCCTCTCTCCGGTCGAGCTGCTTCTTTTTGAAATAGAGAAGCGGTGCCGCAAGACCGATCGCCGTCACCCCGGCCGTCATGATCTCGTTCCCGGTGGCCATATAGCAGATGAGAAGCGGAAACAGGATGCAGGCGCCCCAGATGAGGACAAACTCCCCGGCCTGGATATTGAGGCCTGCGGTCTCAAACTCTCTCTGGAACTTCTGCGAGACCTGAATCCCCTTCCTTCCGGTCCCGTCCTTTTGCTGGTTTTCCTTCATGAGGGACGAGAAAAAGCTGTCCTTGTCCCCCTCGGTGTACATGTCCCTGATCTGACTGCGGACCGCGGTTCTGTCGGGGTTGTAGAACATCGCCACGATCAGCATGGCAACGCACCCGCCGGTCATCAGGGCAATGATGAAAATGGCAGCAGATCCCATGTCTTCTACTCCTTGCCAAACCACTCGTCCGAGATGAGAACGCCGGAGCGCTGCAGCTTTGTCAGGCACCTCGGGCGCACACCGGTCGGATCAAAAGAGCCGATGATCCTTCCGTGCTCATCGATCCCCGTCTGATTGAACCGGTAGATCTCCTGCATGACGATCTCGTCGTGCTCCATGCCGAGGATCTCTGAGACGGAGGTGATCTTTCTTGAGCCGTCCGGCAGTCTTGACTGCTGCACCACGATGTTGATGGCCGATGCGATCTGCTCCCTTATGGCTCTCGATGGCAGTTCCATGCCGGACATCATGACCATGGTCTCAAGACGCGACATCATGTCTCTCGGGCTGTTCGCGTGTCCTGTCGTCAGCGATCCGTCGTGGCCGGTGTTCATGGCCTGGAGCATGTCCAGCGCCTCACCCCCGCGGCACTCGCCGACGATGATGCGGTCCGGTCTCATGCGAAGGGCATTGACCACAAGATCCTTGATCGCGATGCGGCCCTTGCCTTCGATGTTTGCAGGGCGCGCCTCGAGACGTACCACATGCGGCTGCTGGAGACGAAGCTCTGCGGCATCCTCGATCGTCACGATGCGCTCCGTGTCGGGGATATACGCCGACAGGACGCCGAGCAGGGTCGTCTTACCGGATCCGGTGCCGCCGGAGACGATGATGTTCAGCTTGCTTCGGACACAGGCCTCGAGGAACATCATCATCCGGGGAGAGGCGCTCTTCCAGGCGATGAGGTCGTTCACCGTGATGGACTCCTTCGGGAACTTTCGAATCGTAACCGTCGGTCCGTTCAGGGCAAGCGGCGGGATGATCGCATTTACACGGGAGCCGTCGGCAAGTCTTGCATCCACCATGGGAGACGACTCATCGACATGTCTTCCGAGGGGAGAGACGATCCTGTCGATGACGGTCATCACCTGTGCATCGTCCTCAAAATGAATGTCCGTAAGATACAGGACACCTTTTTTCTCGACGTAGACCTGATCCGGCCCGTTCACCATGATCTCGGAGATCGTGTCATCACGGATCAGCTGGTCCAGAGGTCCGAGACCCACGATGTTGGAGACAACACTGTCCGCGATCTTCTTTCTGTCCACGAGGGAGATCGGAAGATCGATCTCCTGGAGGAGACCGCTGACGGTCTGCCTCACATAGGTATCCCGGTCCACCGTCTTTTTCTGCCCCGGGTTCTCATTCATGACCCGGACGGCTTCCTTCTGGATCTTCTTCCGGATGGCTGCGTACGGATCCTCGCTCTTTTCCGGAGCAGGGGCTTTCTCCTCTTCCTTTTCTGTTTCAGCCGGCACATTTTCCTCTGACGGCTCTGCAGAAGGCGCCGGCGAAGCGTTCGCCAGAGACTCCTTCAGTTTCTGTTCATTGAGCAGTTCAAGCAGTCCCGCCATTTACCTGCCTCCTGCCGTGTCTCCTAAACAGAGGCGCGGCTTTCTTCTCTTCGACAGCCTCCGTCTTCCCCGGTCCCTTGGCCTCGAGCTTCTGATAGGCCTTTGCGATCTCGGATGCGGACATGTCCCAGATGTCGAGGGTCGTATCCTTCGAGAGGGTGTAGATTGCGATGTTGTTGAAGGCCTTTGCGATCGCGTTGTGCGGCATCGAGACGATGATCGGCATGCCGCGGCTTGCGGCGCTGATGCATGCCCGGTAATCCGAGGGGATGGCCGCAACGACCCTGCAGTTCAGGATCTTGTGCAGATCCCGGAGCGAGATCAGGTCCATTCTCGCGGTGCGGTTTGCGATGACGTTGATGGACTCCTTTCGCCCGAGGATTCCGAGGACTCCGATCGCCTGCTTTGCCGCCATCACGGAGGAGAGCTGGAGCGGAGTCACGAGATAGATGCGGTTGATGTACTTCAGAAGATTTGCATGCTTCTCGGAAAGCCCTGCCGGCATGTCCACGATGATGTACTCGAAGTAGACCTTTAAGGTTGAGAGGATGTAGCCCACCTGTTCGGCGGTAACCCTCTCCGCGTACTCCGGGGATTTCGGTGCGGACAGGATATACACGCCGGAGGTGTGCAGTCCGCAGTAGGACTCGATGTCACTGATGCTGAACGTATCCCTGTTGAATTCGGAGCACAGGTCCGCAATGCTCTTCCTGGGCTTTAAGTCCAGGTAGGTATGCGCATCGCCGAACTCCAGATCGAGATCGACGAGGATGACCTTCTTTCCGCGGCGCGCAAGGCCGACTGCCGTGTTGACCGCGCATGTCGTCGTGCCGGCGCCGGCTTTCGGGCTGTAGAAGCCGATGACTGTGGAACTCGTAAGCAGCGCGGAGTGCGTGTTGGACAGATACCCTGCCCGTGTGGACTCCACCTCGAGAAGACTCTTTAAGGAAACCAGAAAGGCCTGCGGATCCGTCGGATACTCCCCGGCGCTCCGGACACCGGAGTTCAGGAGCTGGGAGTAGAGGTTGGAATCCATGTTGTGGCCGTAGACACAGGTGATGATGCGCGGCTTGTAGACATAGATCTTCCTCGCCACCTGGATCATCTCCGTATCTCCGGTATCCAGCGCGATCACCACGACGTCCGGCAGCTTGCTGTCGATGAGCTCCATGGCCGCCTGCTCATCCATTGCCGTGTCGAGGATCTGAATCTCCTGCGGCAGTGACTGCGCAAGCGTCGTGACTTTGGAAATCGCGTCCTGATATTTTCCTGCGACTAATACACGAATCATGGATCTGCCTCCCCCTAGAACTCTTCCATGGACCTTGCCGTGAACTCCCCGTGGTCCGGATTTTCCGTCTCATCGGGTGATCGAAGCGTGAAGACAAGGGAACCGGTGGCATTCTCATAGACCAGAGCCTTGGCAAGTTCCGGCGTGACAAACAGCGTGACCGTCGTATAGGTCTGCTCCGAACTGTCCTGCCCGTCCTCGCTGCTGCCCTCCGACCGGACAATCGTCTGGTCAAGGGCCGCTACCTCGATGTTGTCGGCGATGAACCGGGTGACCGTTTCACTCCCCGAAGAAAGGTCCCCGTCAGAGCCGTCCCTGTCGGCTGCGGCCTTCTGATAGGTTGCGATGATGTCCACGTGGTCGCCGACCTGCAGCATCCCGGCGACGGAGGTCGTGGGATCGATGGCGATCGTCACGGTTCTCATGCCCTTCGGAATCTTGTAGGAAAACGAGGCGGCGCTGGAACTTGCGGACTGGTCGGTCACCTTCTTGGAGGAGACCTGCTCTCCCGCATACATGCTGGCAGAGGCATACATGCCGACGACATCGTCCGTGGTCGTGACGGCAGACGGAATGACGTCCGTCTCATAGACGGCTGTCTCCTGTACCATGCCCGGCAGAATCTGCGTGCCGGACGGGATATCCTGTACGGCTTCAATGACCGTGGTCTGCACCGGCCTGGATGCCTCGATGCGTTTCAGATAGTAAAAAACGATAAGCGCCGTCGCCACAGCCGCAATCACGGCGATGATCCTGAATTTTGCTGTTTCCAATGTCTGATCCCCCCAGAGAGCCTCTTTCTGTTTTCAGTTGTGGACCTCGATCGGTGCTGCCGCTTCCGCCGTCAGCATCACATCTGTCCCGTGTCCCGTCAGCACACCGGTCATTCCTGTCAGATAATTCACGTTCTCGGAAAGCTTTACCCTGACATACCCGCTTGCCATGTCGATGGTGATGTCCGATCCCGATGTTCTGGCGGCACCCCGGCTGTTGTATCCGTGATCCGCAACATACGTGATGACCCTGCCCTTTACCTGGTCCGCGTCGGCATTTCCCTGATTCACCTGAATGGCCGCATAACGTGCGGTCTGCCCTGCCAGGTTCGTCAGATCATTCTTGCAGGAGAGCACCCACCCGAAATCGATGATGAAACACAGGAGTGCGATCAGAAAGGGAACGACAAGGGCAAACTCCACCATCGCCTGCCCGCTCTCTCGACACGTTTTTCTTTGTTTGAGATGCTTTCTCATGAAGCACATGATCTTTCTCCTCATGATCTTCTCCCTAAGAAAAAGAGGAGAGAATGCGGAGAATACTCTCCGATCCTCCCCTCTTGTACTTCTTTCATCGGCGGGCAAATACCACCCGAATAAAATGAAATACTCTGTACTATCTGATGACCTGACTTCTTAGATTAGTTTCCCGAGTTTTCAATGTTTGTAGCAACTTTTGTAGCCTGATTGTTGGTTGCCGTGCCAAGAGTCTTGAATGCAGTAATGCAGACCACAGCAATCAGTGCGAGGATCAGGCCGTACTCGACCATTCCCTGTCCGGACTCCTCATCAAATAAAAAGCTTCTCATTTCTTCTCCTCCTTCAGAGAGATTTCGTGGCGTCCCCCGTCCAACCCGGATTTTTCGCCACAATGAAAAAGTTACCGCGGAACGATTCCGCGCTATGCAAACATCTCCACCCGGAGATGTCTGTAACAGGATCAGTTACCCGGGAAAAGATGACGAGACATTGCTGGCAGTTTCATTTGCCGCCGTCCCGATCGACCCGAACCCGATGACCGCCGCAAGAGCGATCAGAAGAACAATGAAGGTGTATTCCACCATTCCCTGTCCGGATTCTTCCTGAAAGAAACCCTGGTTCATTTCTGTCCCTCACCCCATGAACACCGACGCCGGCAGATACTGCCAGCAGATACCGCCCATCACTCCGAATCCGATAAACGGGCCGAAGGCAATCAGACTCTTCATCGTGATCTTCTTCGCAAGAAACATCGGAATCAGATACAGAACCATGGATAAAACCGTGCAGATCAGCATGCCGACGATTCGCTGGGAAAAGGTAAACAGGAAGGCGGCAACCGCACAGTACTTGATGTCTCCTGCCCCGAGATATCCTCTGAAACGGAGGACATTGGTCAGGGTGATGAGTCCGAAGCACATCATCAGCATGCTGATGATGCTGTACGGGATATTCACCCATTCGGCTCCCCGGAGCATGTTGTAAACGAGATATCCTGCCGCGATCAGAAGCATCGGGAACAGGCACAGATTCGGGATAATCCGGCACCTGGTATCCACGATGACAACGACCGCGGAAAGCATCAGGATACTGGACAGCAGAACGAAGTTCACAAGGTCGTCTTCCCGGAGCAGCAGGAAGAGATTTGATACAAGGAAGACCGACTCGGATATGACGGTTATCAACGTTCTCTTTCTGTCTCCGACAAGATCACACTTCTTCCTGAGCTTCATGATCCTACCGGGAAGAAACGGGATGATCATGGCCAGTGCGATAAAAACAGGCACCTTAACAATCATGTCTTTCCCCCTTTCGTCCCTTGAAGCCTTTCTGTCCTTCTCGTTTGTGATTGCCATTGTAGGCGGTCCGATTTTCTGAAAATGCAAAGATGTTAGGATTTTTTCGCGATTTTACTTCATAATTCATTCACATATTTGTACTTATTTTTCGAATACCTGCATAATTTTCTGGACGCTGAATCGTACAACTCCGATCTCCCGGCCCTTGCAGATGTTCTCTTTACAGGCAGCTTATCTGTCAGACAGACCGCGGCTGCCGGATCCTCGTCCGGGATACGTCCTCCCGAAAGGATCCGATCCCTGGCAGCGCATAAAAAGACCGGAGAACACACATCTTTGGTGTGCACTCCGGGTATACAGGAGAAGATGCTCTTTGGTTTCTCGTGGTTTCCGTACCGGTTTCTGCTCCTGCTATTTCCTTTTTTCCAGAAAGACGGTGTACTCTCTGTTCGTAAACAGGACTTCGATCTCCGGCGCGTGGAGAAGCTCCTGATAGAAGGCGGGTTCCATGTCACTGTTCACGACAAGGCAGGCAAAGTCATACCGGTCCAGGAAATCTCGGTAATAGATCTCACCGTTCCCGTGCCGGACATATTCCGAAAAGAGATCCTGTTCCCCGTTGACCTTTTTCAGAAAGACCTCCGCCCGGCCATCGATGTACGGGTGGAACCCGAAATACTCCGCGTAGCTTCCGGTGTTGAAGTCGCAGTAGATATCCGATCCGTCCGCGATGCCGTGGTCCTTGAGCTCATCGAACAGAGAGGTCATGGTCTCGAGCTCATCTGGCTCTTTTCCCCTGCTCTGTTCGGATCCGGCACAGAACACGATCAGAAGCAGTGGAAGAAGCAGCATCAGATTGATGCCAAAATGCAGTTTTTTCTCCCGCAGCAGAAAGCAGGGAACAAATCCTGCCAGAGCGCACAGAAAGATCTCATTGCGGACTGCCGTGCAGCTGAACGCAAAGAATCCGATGAACAGCAACAGATAGCGAAGCGGCATCTTCCGATTTTCGAACAGCAGGGCCAGGACCATCAAAACCAGCCAGATCAGCATCGTCACGTCCATGTAAGTGGGCCTTGCCAGCTCCATGATGCAGCTGTTCATGTCCGCATCACCGTAGGACCGGAAGATATAGAACACCGACCAGGCACCATACGGATTGCAGAACAGTGTTCCAAAGCATGCCGCGGCAGCTGCTGCCATCGGAAGCTTGTCTTTGAAGTGAAATTCCGGCCTGCCGGATACAAGCTCCGTATCGGCAAGATAGGCCGCAAAGACCATGAAGAAACAGGGCCAGATGGTGGAGTGAAACTGCATCTCAAGAAAGGACAGCAGGGGAAGAACGATCAGATACCGCACTCTTCGTTCCCTGATCCAGTGCTCGAGGCACAGGGTCTCGAGAAGCAGGATCACGATGGTGAAGACCTGCGGTCTGAACTGAAGAAACGGCGTCATCGTGCCGATCATGAAAACCGTGAAGACCAGCGACATGTCCCGGTTCCCGGATGTATAACAGCACAGCCGGTACTGCAGAAACGCGATCAGCACGGTCAGCACAAACAGCATGACCCGCATGCCGGCAAGGCCTGCTGTCTCATAGATGCCGTAAACCAAGGCACAGCTCAGCCACTTCTCCAGGGAACAGCGAAAGGTATGATGCATGGACAGCGGATCGGTGATGTAAAATCCGTGCCTTTGAAATGCACGCCAGTTGGCGATCATGAAAAAGTTGTCGACGGACATCTCTGCCGTCGCAGCGCACGCCACTGCGATCATGACAATGAGCCCGATCAGAAACAGAGCGGTTCTCCTCTCAGAGCCCTGCAGTAATTTCTTCCGTTCTGTTTCTGACGTTTTCTGCGTATCCATGTTTTCTCCTTCCGGACCGATTTCGTGTTTTGATTCCATTGCAGAGCCGTCTTCCCCGTCGGCGAAAAGTCTTCGATTGTCAAAAAAAGCCGGAGAGCACACGTTTTCTGTGTACACTCCGGGTATAAAAGGGAGGATATGTGCCTTATCGGCACAGCTATGGAATGCTGATTTTAACTGTCAGATGGCAAGGCTCTTGGGTTCTTCGTGGTTTCTGTACCAGTTTCTGCGGTACTGCGCCGGAGAACAGCCGGTCTCCTTGCGGAACTCCTTGATAAAGTACGAAATATCCTGATAGCCGCACTGATACGCAATGTCCGTAACAGGCAGGCTCATGTAGTGGAGCAGCAGCTGGGCGTGGTCGATCCTCGTCTGCCGAATGAAGGTCGAGATCGTCTGCCCGGCCTCATGGCTGAACAGCCCCGAGAGATAGGTGGTGGAAAGATTCGCTCTGTCTGCGAGATCCTTCAGCGTCAGCTTCTCCGCGTAATGAACGCGAATGTACGCCTTGATGTCTTCTATTCTTCGATCGATGATCGGATCTGTTATTACCGGATTCCAAGCCATTTCAAAAGCCTCATTGAGAAAATCGTGCTGCACCTGAATCAGTCCCTGTGCGCTTGTCTGACGGCAGATGCGTTCCATCGTCGACGAGAGCAGGAGGATGCTGTCTCTGGACCTTGTCTGACCAAACTGGGCCGAGATGATCTCCGCGACCTCCTCCTCGAGATAGACGCGGAGGATACAGAGAACCTCATAGTCCTTCTCACATTGAAGAAAGAGACTGTCGAAATCCTCGACAGTGGCATCCATTGCCTTCCTGTTGCCGGAACGGAAATACAGGAAGATCTGACTGATGAAATGCTCCGCTTTTTCCGCAGCATTCTCCGTGCGCTGCCGGAGCTCGTAGTGACTGGCAAGCTCATAGACACCGCTGGTATTCTTCCCGCGGACGCAGTAATTTCTTGCATCGATCAGCATGGTGTCGCGCTCCAGGGTGGACGAGAGCAGCCTGGAGATCTCCTGGATCTGTTCCTGTGTCCTCATCGGAGTGGCTTTTATGAACGCATAGATCTCTTCCGTCACATCGACGGCGGATCCCCTCAGCCAGTACCCCAGTGTCTGCCGTGAAACCGGCGCTGTCATGTACGGCCCCACGCGGCATACCGTGCCATCGATAAAGCGAAAGTAGAACACGTGCAGTGAAAGCGGCAGCTGCATGTACAGCAGCTGATTTTGCTCCAGGCATGCCTTCCGGACGCCAAGGTCCCGGATCATGCCGGAATACAGCTCTACAAACTGTCTGACACTGCCCGTATAACTGTTACTGTCACAATCCTCCAGCGCGTCGTTGCATCTTCGAAACTGTTCCAGAATCGAACGAACGGTTCCGTTTCCGTCCTCATTTGGCACGGACTGTGCCATGCAGCGGCTCATGGTGTTGTTCTTCATTCTTTGCCCCCTTCTGCAAACATGAAGTTCCATCATTCCCCTGTTACCTGACAGGCTGTGCGAGCGCTCTGCCTCTGGAATGCTGCCGGTCATCCGAACGCCGAAGGGGTCCCGTTTCCCAATATCAGCACCGGCTTGTTCCATTCGCTGCCGCGGAATCTGTATTCCGCATCACGCTGCACATGGAAACCTCTCTCCGGACAGCCTTTCTGTCTGCCCGGTTTCCTCTGACACCTGATCCCATCAGATGTCAATCAATTCGTTGTTTTGATTGGTTTCCTCCTGTAATTTCATCATATACTTTCGACCATTCAGAATGGTATGGCTGGAATTGCACTTTTTTGTCTGCGATTGGCTTTTCCTTTTTGACTGCAGATTTCTGTCACTCTCCCTCCTGCGGCCACCTGCCGGAGCGGACCGGGCGCAGAGTTCTCCGTTCTGCCACGGATTGTCAATATTTGCCTTGCTTGCGCGTTTTTGCCATTTCGGCTACACTTCTGTGTCGGAGGTTCAAACTATGACATCATTCAGAAAATTCCAGGCCGCAGCACTTGGCGCACTCCTTGCCCTTTCCCTTACTGCCTGCGGCTCTTCGGGCGATACGGGCACTGCCGCAAGCACCCTCTTTGAGGCCATCCCGGCTGAGGATACGGCAGCAGCCGAGAGTACCGCCGCCGGCAATGCCGCGGCAGCAGACGGCGCCAATGCCGGCTCCACGACGGCTGCGGACACCTCGTTCTCGAACACCACGACCTACACCGTGACCGGGGTGTACCTGTTTGGGGACGGAATTACGGCCGACACCCTGGATCCCGCTGCCCCGGATCTTTCCGGTGCCACCGCCATCTCCGCCGACAACTCCCGCTACACCATCATCGACGGCGGGGACTGCCTGTTTGCAATCGCATCCCTCACCGGTGCCGGGCAGTCGGTTGCGACCATGGACCTTACCTGCCGGAACGACTCGAAGGATACCTACACCTTCAGCGTCACCTGCTATGTGAACGGCAATGAAACCGACACCGAGACGACGGACGTGACGAACGGTAGCCGGAGAGGGATCAACATCCCGATCGATGACGGCGTGACGCCGAACACGGTCTTTCTCTCCGTCACCGTCACCGACAGCACCACCGGCACCGCGCTCTTTACGAACGTCCCGGCGGTCATGACCCTTCAGTGAGGGACAGGAGGGAAATTTACAGGTCTTTTTGGATTTATGATAAAAACAGTCTGTTAATGTCCGGGAAACTCTGGTAAAATTTCGGTAGATACAGCCGATGACACCAGAGACCCGCTCATTTGAGACTCTGTTCACAGCAGCGGGACTCCATGCGGGCCCCGCTCTTTTTGATTTCAGGAAAGCGTCAACCGACACATGATGTACGCCACATAGAAAGCACATATCTCTATGGTTCCCCTCCCGGCTCCCCGGGCGGCTGGCGACAGCATCTCCCTTGAATCTGTTAATAAATTCTAAATACCATCTGAATTCAAACATTGACTGGAACAATTCCAGAATATTTCCTACAATAGCCTCAGTAACCGCAAACCAAGTTAATCCGACTACGCAACTATGAAACTGCTCACCAGCGCTGCAGATTGACTTCGGGGCCCTGCTCCGAAGAGGACAGGGCGTCTCTTCTATCTGAGATACCCCCATTCCTGATCCCGCACGTTCCGGGATCCCAGTCTGCAGAACACCACAAAACCCGCTCAACTGAATACACTTAAATGCTCAAGGAAGGGCTGTGCACGAAGATACCGATCGTCTGATTTGAGGGACTTCAGATTTCGGACTCTGCACCGGCCCTTCCTTTTTTGCAGAACCGAACATGCGGCACGGCCGCGGACATTCTCGTAAAGGGGGTAAAACTATGACAGGGAAGAGCAGACACGAAACCGTAAACCGCAGCAGGAGGAGAAGAAGACGCACCCTGCCTGTCCTGATCCTTGTCCTGTCCCTGATCCTTACGGCGGCAGACGGACTTCAGGTACTGCAGGTGCAGGCAGAGGAGGTCATGGAGGTCACACAGGACAGCATCCCTGCACCGGAAGAGACGGAACCTGCAGAGGTACCGGCAGAAACCGGTGAGACAGAGGAAGCAGCACCGGAAGCGGAAGTACCGGAACAGACCACAGAGGAAGAGAACACCGGAGAGGAGACAGCGCCTGCTCCGGAAGAAACAGAAGTACCTTCAGAGACCACAGAGCCTGCTGAGGAAATCGTGATCGGGGAAGAACTGCCGGAACCGGATGAGGAGCCGGAAGAAGCTGCAGAAGAAACAGAGGATCCGGAAGGCGTAGACGGGGAAGCCGCAGAGCCGGAAAACGAAGAAATCGAAGAGAACAGCGATCCCGAACCCGAAGATGACGGGGAAGAAGACGAGAACTGGGACTGGGAAGAGGAAGAAGAGGAGGAGCTGATCCTCACGGACCTGTACCTTGACCCGAGGAAGGGATCCGATGAGAACGACGGGAGCTCGGAGGATCGTCCCTTCAGGACCCTGAATGCCCTTCTGAATCTGGCGGAGCTTCGAACGAACTTCGAAGATACGCTCACCATCCACGAAAAGGCAGGGCGCGGCACTCCCGCAACGGACACACTGAGCAGCGATTACCTCGCCTTTCTGAACGCGGTCATTGTCCTCTACGGGCAGGAAGAGCCGGCGCCTTACGAAGGGATCTATCTCGATCCGGTGAACGGATCGGACGAAAACAGCGGTGCATCTCCCGATGAGGCTGTGGCAACGCTCGAATACGCCCTGTCCCTCTCCCCGTCGCCCCTGCACGTGATGAACGAGGTTGCACTCACACAGGACACGTCCCTTTCCGGGATCCGGGTCCTTCGGTATGAGACGTACACCGGGGCACTGTTTCAGGTCCTGAGCGGACGCCTTGTCCTTTCCGACACCACCATCGACGGGCAGAAGGACCTGTTTGAGGAAGAAGGCTTTCCGTGCACGGCACTTGTTGTCGTATCACGCGGGGAGCTGGTACTGAAGGATGGTGCCACCATAAAGGATGCCTGCGGAGGCAGGGCATCTGATGCATCAGACGGATTTCAGGTCACTGACTACGGAGGCGGGATCTGTGTGGAATCCGGCGGGTCCCTGATCATGGAGAGCGGAAGCGCCGTTCTAAACTGCAGCGGCGTACTCGGAGGCGGTGTGCACTGTGAGGGATCCTTTACCATGAACGGTGGCACCATTTCCGGGTGTGAGGCCATATATCACCCGATCTCCTCCCTCGATGCCTCAGGCGGAGGTGCTGCCGTAAGCCGCGGCGGTTCGATGGTCATGAACGGCGGCTCCATCAGCGGCAACCGTGCAACGCTTGGCGGCGGTCTCATGATCGGCGGTTCGAAGCGGTTCCTCGAGGGATCAACGTTCACCATGACAGGCGGCACGGTATCCGGCAACGATGCCTTCGGACCGGGCGGCGGACTGTATCTGCAGTGCGGCTGTACCGGGACCATCACCGGAGGAACGTTCAGCAGTAACATCACAAATGCCACGACCTACGGAGGCGGCGGGATCTATGTCAACGGCGGACAGCGCGATCCGGACGACAGAGGATCGATGCTCGAGGACGCCGTGCTGTATCTTGAGGATACCCTGATGACCGGGAACCATGCCTTCCTCTATGGCAGCGGCATGGCGGCCTGCCCCTCGTCCACGTCCTCGTTATCCCTTCTGTATGGGATTGCGATGTATGACAACAGAAGCGATACAGAGCCGTACTCCCAGCTCTACATCAGCAACAACGATCCCCTTGGCAATCACCGCGGGGGAGCAGGGCCCGAGGTCGTGATCTCGGAGCGCATGCCGGGAGGAGGCAAGGCCTCCTGGATCGATACCCTGACCGGTGATCCCGTATCCGAGGACCTCCTCGATACGCTCTATACCCTGCAAAACTCCACCGTGGTGCAGTACACCACGGATCCCGATTCTGCAGCAAGACAGAAAGCGGAAGCACAGGCGAAGGTCAGGATCACCGGCAACGATGCCCCCGACGGCTTTGGCGGCGGCATCGCCGTCAACGGCACCATACGCTTCGGCACCGGGAAGGGAATCCTGTTTGTGGACAAGACCGTCACCGATGAAGACGGAAATGAGATCGAGGATAATGGCACCTATACCATGGACATCACCCTCTCCGATCCCCTGAACGGCTCCTATGGTCAGATGACGTTCAAAGACGGAAAGACACAGCTTCACCTGAAGAACGGAGAGAGTATCTATGCCGAGGGACTCCCGTCCGGCTGCACCTATACCGTGACCGAGGAAGAAACAGACGGATATGTAACACACCTTACCGGGGATACCGGTACCATCGAAGAAAACAGGGCATCGAGATGCCATGTGGTGAATGAAAAGAAGGAGATGCCGCCGCCCGAACCGGAGCCGGAACCTGAACCGGAACCCGAAACAACAAGCATCACCGTCTCCAAGGTCTGGAAAGACGATACCGAAGAGGCAAGACCGGAGAGCACCAAAATTTATCTCACCATCGATGGAGAAAAGACGGAACAGTCGCTGGAGCTTACTGCAGAGATGGAGTGGACCGGCACTTTCCCGGAACTTCCGGCTGATGGCAGCATCTACGGTGTGGTTGAAGAGGAAGTTGCAGACTACACCTCTGAGGTTACAGGGACTGCTGAAGATGGCTTTACCGTAACCAATACACTGATACCTGCGCCTGTACCCGAGCCCATTCCGGAACCGGAACCAGTGCCTGAGCCCGAACCTACACCGGAACCTGAACCCATGCCAGAACCAGAGCCCGAACCCGAGACAATCAGTATCACAGTCACAAAGTCCTGGGTTGATGACACGGAAGAGTCCAGGCCTTCGAGTGCGAAAGTTTATCTCACTGTCGACGGTGTACGGACAGAGCAGTCGCTGGAACTTACTTCATCATCTTCGTGGACCGGAGTATTTTCGGATCTTCCGGCTGATGGCAGCGTCTACGGTGTTGTTGAAGAAGAAGTTACAGGCTACACCTCTGAGATCACCGGAAATGCTGGAGATGGCTTTACTGTAACCAATACTAAGGTGCCGGAAGAGATTCCTGAGCCGGAGCCCACACCTGAACCAGAGCCCATTCCGGAACCGGAACCAGTGCCCGAACCGGAACCTGAGACAACCAGTATCACCGTGACAAAGGTTTGGATTGATAACAATTCGGATTCCCGACCGTCGAGTGTGAAAATTTATCTCACTGTCGACGGCGAGAAGACAGAGCAGTCGCTGGAGCTTACTTCATCATCTTCGTGGACCGGTTCCTTTGCGGATCTTCCGGTTGATGGCAGCGTTTACGGTGTAGTCGAAGAGGACGTTCCCGGCTACACGTCCTTGGTGACAGGAGATGCTGAGAACGGCTTTACCGTAACCAATACTCTGGCACCTGTTCCGGAGTCTGAGCCTGTACCTGTTCTTACTGTCACCGTCACAAAGGTCTGGAATGACGGCGGAGATGGGAGCAGACGGTCTCCTGTTCTCGTAAACCTGATGCTGGAAAACGTCATCGTGGATTCCGCCCTTCTGACCGCCGATTGCGGGTGGACATGGGAGTTTACGGATCTTCCGGTACCGGAGTCCGGTACGTACACAGTGGAAGAGGCAGGCACCATTCCGGGGTATGTAAGCCATATCACGGGAGATGCCGGTACCGGATTTGTGATCACCAACACCAGAACAACGGCACAGGAGATCGTAAAGATCTGGGCAGGTGATTCGAGGTCGGATCGGCCGGAAAGCATCGAAGTGCAGCTCTATGCGGATTCGGTACCCTGCGGAAGTCCCCTGACCCTGACGGAAGCAGGCGGATGGCGTCTTCTGGTTTCCGATCTTCCGGCATACGACACCTTCGGGGATCTCATCAGCTGGACCGTCCGGGAGACAACGGTACCTGCAGGATATCGCGTCTCGTACGCGGGCTTTGTCATCACCAACACCTTCGATGCAAACTGGCGCGAAGAGACTCTGGATCTTCCCGTCCGGAAGGTCTGGAAGAACGACGGGAATCTCTCCCATGATCCGGTGCACGTCAGCGTCTTTGCCGACGGCAGGCGGATCCTCTCCGGGATAGAGCTCTCGGCAGCAAACGGCTGGAGTACATCGGTTCCGGGACTTCCGGTCTATGACAGCGACGGCTCGGAGATCACCTACCGGATCGCGGAGACGGACTGCCCGGAGGGCTACCTCAGCGTGATCACAGGCTCCCAGCTTGCCGGGTACGTTCTCACAAACCGGAGGATCACCCCGTCTGATGAAAGGGACGATACGAAGACGGTCTCCATCCAGAAGCTCTGGTACGATGACCTGAATGCCGGCGGCACACGCCCGGACCTCATTCGGGCGGTGCTGACAAAGGTCGAGACAGGAGAGCAGGTCGAGGTTCTTCTCACGGACCCTTCCTGGCTTGCAGAGGTGGAGCTTCCCTCCGATGGCACCTGGATTCTCACCGAGGATCCGGTCGAGGGCTATACGTCCAGGGTCGAGGGAGATCCGGAACATGGGTTTGTCCTGATCAACACCAGACAGACGGGAGATCTCACGGAGCCTTCGGAGTCCGATGACATCGCGGGCGGGCCTGTTTCGGACACGGATATTCCGGAGAACCTTCTACAGGACGAGAGCGGCGATCAGGACGTTATCTCGAATTCTTCGGTTCCATCGGGATCTTCCGGGTCTTCTTCCCAGGGAGAAACCATCGAGGTCCCGCAGACCGGAGATGAGAGTGAGGGGCCGTATCTTATCTTCCTCGCCCTTGCGCTTGCCATTCTCGGGCTTTCCGGGATCCGGAGATATTCCAGGAAGTGACGGAAGTCTTTGGTGGAGGCCTGGTTTATTTGGGGTGGCGGGCTTTGCCTGCCGCCCTTATTGTTCTCTTCCATGTGGTGAGTTTTCCCCTGCTTTCCATCCCTATAAAATCAAGTACTAAATGTTGATTTTACAAGCTTTTTTCTAGGTAGATACCCGCAAAGGATGAGGACCGGTATGCGTATTCCTCAAGTCGAA
>OMXP01000033.1 GCA_900315055.1 uncultured Lachnospiraceae bacterium | reverse complement strand
TACCAGTCTCTGCATTAACTATTGAAACCGCCGTATACCGAACGGTACGTACGTTGCGGTGTGAGAGGACGGGGGTTAATCTCCCCCTCCTACTCGATATACATGTGGAGGAACTTTTGCTGACATCATCGGGACGAACTGAATACCCCAAAGTCCATACAAGGACAAAGATGCCGGATTCCTTTGAGCGCCTGGACATGCTCTGGGAAAAGTACCCGCAGTTTCGCCAAAAGCAGCCGCGGCCTTGCCTGGACAATCTTCTTGCCGAGCATGAATCCTGGCAGGAGGAGTTTACGGACGATCTTCGGCTTGCCTATGAGGAAGATCATGACGACGAGTTCCTTGTACCGCTCTCGAGAAATGATCTTTCCTTCCGCATGGAGACAAGACGCCTCATCGAACAGGCACCGCAAATGCCGGACAATCCTTTTGTATCCTCGTTCCTGGAACAGTTTTCCCTTGTGGACACGAGCCGTAAGGCAGCCTTTCTGTTCCCGGAGAGTGAATCCAGTCACTTTTTGGTTCTCATGGAAGTCTGCAAAAGAGCGGAGATTCTCATGCCGGTCCGGAACCTTTTTCCGGACGAGGAGAGAAGACAGGTCCTTGCCGTTTTCGACAAGAGAAACATGGACGATGTCCTGCTGATGTTTCACCTTGTCTACGGGGAGATGTCGGACGGGATGCCGGGCGGTTACCTTCTCTATGACGATCCTCTTGTCTGGTATCAGACGCATCTTCGGGAGAGGGGCGTGGTGCTTCGCTCTCCGTATCTCCCCGATCGCCTTGCTAGGTATCAGGGGAATCTGCCGTTCTGCATGAATCCTGTGAAGACCGTTCGGGTACGGCAGAGGATAAAGCATATCCTCTCCTGCGGCTATATGTCATCCGAACTCGAATTCTATCTGTGCCTGACTCGGATTCTCATGCCTCTTTTCCAGTGGTGGTACACGGACCTCGAGATGTATGAGACAAAGGATCACCTGCATACCGCCTGGCGCCTTGAGAGGACGAAGATCCGCACGGAGCTTACCGCGGACGGGGCGATTGTGCCGAAATGGAAGCACGAGCTTGCACTCTTTCAGCTGATACGGGAGCTGTATCCGGACACCCTTTATCAGTACCGCCCGGACTGGCTGGGGCGGCAGAGCCTGGACATCTATATCCCCTCCCTACAGACGGCCATCGAGTATCAGGGAGTCCAGCATTACCGTCCGGTCGACTTTTTCGGCGGAGAGGAGGCTCTCCTGGAGCGAAAACAGCTTGATCTGCAGAAGCGAAAGCTCTGTGAAAAGAACAATATCCGTCTCCTTTTGTGGCCGTATGATCTTGCACCGACAAGGGAGAACGTCCTGCGTCTTCTGCAGAGCGGGCCGGATCCGGCCTGAGTCTGTGTCCCTCTGGCGGGTCATTGGCCAATTATGGTGCGAATGCACGAGAAAACCGATCTTAATTTGTCGAGTTTCCGGGAATATTGTTGGAAGATCTTATACAGAACGGTGACATTGACCAAAATTAAAGCGGAGAATACGGAAAAATTTCGTGCAATCTGCTGTTGCCTGTTGTATACTAAACATAACTGGACAATAGAATTTCAGAAATGACCAGTGGCCCAGAAATACTGATTTTTCTGCCTGAGCGCAGTTCGTGTACTTGGGAGGTGACACAGGCGGTATGATTTACCGGGAACTCATCACGGAAGCAAGACGTGTCTATGTAAATGCAGATGCCAGCAGTGTGCAGGAACATGTGGCCATTCAGTTTGATGTGACCGGCAACGCCCATGGGATCTTCTATCTTGAGATTGCCGGGGGACATGTTCATGTGGAGCCGTATAACTACTATGATCACGATGCGGTGATCACGGGCTCAGCAGAGGCGATCCTGGATCTCTTAAGCGGCAAGGAGTCACTCTCGAAAATCCTGATGGAGGACCGCATTTCCGTCGAAGGATATTACGACAAGGTGGAGCGGCTCAACGATATCAAACTGCAGAAAGAGTCAAGGTAGAGCATGGAGAAGAAGAATCCGGACAGGAAGAATCCCCTGTACCGAAGTTTCGGATATGCGTTTCAGGGACTGTTTCGCACCATTCGCCATGAGCGCAACATGCAGATCCACTGCACCGCTGCGGTGCTGGTGGTGATCTTTGGCATCGCACTGCACATCAGTGAGATGGAATGGTTCATCTGTCTGATTCTGTTCGGCATTGTCATGGGGCTCGAGTGCGTCAATACCTCGATCGAGGCTGTCGTGGACCTTGTGACACAGGAGCGAAAGCCTCTTGCCAAGAAGGCAAAGGATGCCGCAGCGGGCGGCGTTCTGATCGCGGCGATCATGGCCGGGATCATCGGCTGCATCATCTTCCTGCCGAAGATTTTCAGACTGTTCTCGTAATCTGCCTCTGCGGATGCTACAATAAGACTGTCCGGAGAGATCGGGACATTTTGATGGAAGAATAAGACCAAGGAGGGTTACACCATGGAATTTACAGAGGGCATCAAGAAGTTAATCCTTGCAGGCATCGGCGCTGCAGCAACCACAACGGAGAAGTCCGAGCAGATCCTCAATGACCTGGTCAAGAAGGGTGAGCTCACCGTCGAGCAGGGAAAGAGCCTGAACGAGGAACTCAAGCACACCGTAAAGGAGTCGGTCAAGAAGACCGAGGAGAAGAAGGAAGAGCCCAAGGAGGACATGGACAAGTTTGTCGATGATCTGTCCGATGAGGAGATCGCAAAGCTCAAGGAAGCACTTGCCGCAAGGGAAAAGGCAGAATAATAAAGAGAAGTGTTTTCGGGCCGCAGCAGGCAGCTGCGGCTTTTTTGCGCCCTGAAAATAGTGTAAGATGAGTTTCATGATGAGAGAGGACACGACAACTGAAGAGAAGCTGCGGCGCTACGGGAAGACAAGGGAGAGACACGCCGGTGATATACCGGAGAGCTTCCACGTGGAGACCGGCTCCGGTGCCGAAACGTCGGGAACGCAGAGCTTTACCGATCCTTCTGAAAATGACGTCCACGGCACGGGATCTCTCGATCACGACACCAAAAAGCAGACCAATCAGTCGCGCCTTAAGGAGATCCGTGATGTGCTTCACAGAAATCACATCACCCGGGGTATCTCTCCGCAGAAGCTTCGGATCATCCTGGAGGAGCTCGGACCCACTTACATCAAGCTCGGACAGATCATGTCCATGCATTCGGACATCCTGCCGAAGGAATACTGCGATGAGCTGATGAAGCTCAACAGCGACGTGGATCCCATGCCCTTTTCCATGGTGGAGGAGGTCATCAACCGCTCCTGGCGATGTGACTGGAGGGATTACCTCGAAGAGCTTGATGAAAAACCTCTCGGGTCCGCTTCGATCGCCCAGGTGCACCGCGCGGTCTTAAAGAACGGCGAGGAGGTCGTCGTCAAGGTGCAGCGCAAGGGCATCTACGACACCATGAGCCGGGACATCGGGCTGCTGCACCGGGCGGTGCACCTCATGCCCCCGATCGGGGACCTGAAGAACGTCGTCGACTTCGACATGGTGCTCGATGAAATGTGGAAGGTCGCCCAGGAGGAGATGGACTTCCTGAAGGAAGCCTCCAACATGGACGAGTTCGCGAGGAACAACAAGGACATCAAATATGTCCGTGTGCCGCACCTCTACCGGGAATATACAACCAGCCGCGTGCTTGTCATGGAGTACATCGACGGCTGTGCCATCGACGACAAGACGAGGCTGGAAAAGGAAGGATACGATCTCAATGAGATCGGGGAGAAGTACGTCAACAACTTCCTGAAGCAGGTGATGGACGACGGCTTCTTCCATGCAGACCCCCACCCGGGCAATGTCAAGATCTGTGACGGGCAGATCGTCTGGATCGACATGGGCATGATGGGACGGCTCTCAGAGCACGACCGGAAGGTCATGGTCAAGGGTGTCGAGGGTCTTGCGATGCATGACATCACGACCGTCGAAAATGCGGTGCTTGAGATCGGGGATTTCCAGTACGAGCCGGACCGGGGACAGCTCTACAACGACCTGAAGAAGTTCGTGAAGGAATACGGCTCCGTGTCGATGGGAGATGTCGATGTCGCGGAGACGATGCAGGTGCTGCTCGACATCATGAAGCGAAACGGCATCAAGCTTCCCCACGGCGTCACGATGCTCTGCCGGGGCTTGACCCATGTGGAAGGGGTTCTTGCCACCATTGCACCGGACATCAACATGATGCAGATTGCGGCGACGAGGGTTCAGGATTCCTACCTGAAGGATTTTGACTGGAAGGGCTTTGCCAGAAAGAACGGCCGCATGCTTCTTCGATCCCTGACCAAGGGAGCGGAGATTCCGGCACTTGCCAATGATGCGCTGAAGGAGTATCTCGACGGGCAGGGAAAGTTCAACCTGTACCTGCACACGACGCAGGCTCTCGACGAGCTCGTCTACTCCTCGGTGAGAAATCTTGTCATCGGCATCTGCGTGGCAGCCCTGCTCATGGCAAGCAGTATTCTGTGCACGACCCAGATGAAGCCGCAGGTTCTCGGCATTCCGCTTGTCGGGCTGATCGGCTTTGGATTTGCGCTCTTTGTGAGCATCTTCCTGGTGGTACGGAACCTCTATCACAAGTTCCGGAGCAAAAAGCCGAAGAAGAGAAAACTCCACAGAAAACACTGATCCGATATCGGGAAAAGATCCTGCCTGCATGGCAGGGTCTTTTTTGTCAGAGCCCTTGCAGGGAAGAGGCACCTATGGTAAAGTGTACCAGCAGTGATAGTACAGTTAAGTCATGTCAGACAGACGGACATTCTGGAGAAACGTATGAAGAACAGAGAAAAACTGACCGGGAAGAAGCACCGGAATAAAAAGAAGATCATTGTTACGATAATTATACTGGCCGCCGCGGCCGCTGCAGGCACCGGCATCTGGTATGTGAAGGTGAAGAAGCCTGCCATGGAAGCAGCCCAGGAGGCCGCAGCCTATGTCCCCGCGACGCAGACCGCCGCAAAGCAGGACATTGAGAGCACCTATCAGGCGTCCGGCAAGTTTTACTCCATGCAGGAATCCATTGCGAATGCCCAGCAGACGGCATCCGGGGATTCCACATCCGGATATCCGGTAAAGAAGATCTATGTCAAGGTAGGGGACCAGGTGAAAAAGGGCGATCCCCTCTATTCCCTTGACATGTCGTCCGTTCAGTCGGATCTGTCCGCAAATGAGAAAAAGCTCTCCCTCCAGGAGCAGGCAAATGCCATCGCCCAGGGAACCGCAAACCGCGCAGTGACAGAGGCACAGCAGGCACAGACGCAGCAGGAGCAGGATGCGGCAAGGAAGCAGAACAACGCGGCCGAGGACACGAACCTTGCGATCGTGGACCAGCTGGGGACTCAGGTCGATGAGGCAAAGGCCCAGCAGGACTACGATGCGGCGAAGGCGGAGTTTGATGCCATCGATGCGGAGTATCAGAAGAAGAAAAAGGCCGTGGACGATGCCAAGGCAGCAGCGGATCTTGCAACGGCAAATGAAACCAAGGTAGAAGCCTATACGGATACGAGCGCCAATACGGACGGCGATCCGAACACCTATGCGGACACCTCGCAGCTGACTGCCGCAAAAGAGGCAAGCGCAGATGCGGCGTATGCCTATCAGCAGGCCGTGGCCGCGATGGGAGATATTGAGACAAAACGAACGGATGCGCAGACGAAGATGAATGATGCCAAGGCAGTCCTGGACTCCGCACAGTCCGCGCGCAAAGCTGCGGATGGCGCCGAGGATTACTCCGTCGGCAAGGATGTCATCACGGCAAACCGCACCCAGGCAGATGTCGCATCCCAGAATGAGACCGACAACCGCACGGCGGCGGAGACGACAGCAAAGGCTAAGGACGATGCTGCTACGGCAGCCGTGTCCGGCCAGCAGGCTCTTGTGGACACGCAGACGGCCATCGAGAAGGCAAAGGAAACGCTTGAGAACGGCACGGTATATGCGGGAATGGACGGCACGGTCACGGCCATCAATGTGACAGCGGGACAGACCTATTCCGGAACAAGCGCCGTTGTTCTCAACAACCTCGACTCCCTGAAGATCGTCGCCGAGATCGACGAGGGACACATCGCGGACATCTCGGTGGGCAGCAAGGTCTACATCACGACGGCCTCCACCGGAGATAACCCGCTTCTTGGCACGGTGATCTATACCGCGGCAACACCGACTACCGATAATACGTCGACGACATCCCAGACTTCCACTTCGGGTACAACGGCTTCCGCGACGTCAGCCGCAAGCAGCAGCTCTTCTTCGACCTCGTCAACGTCCTCGAAGAACAAGGTGACCTACCGCGTCGAGGTGACACCGGATGAGCCCTCGGACCGGCTTCGCATCGGCATGAATGCAACACTCCAGTTTATTCTGGGAACCAGCAAGGACGCCATCGTCGTGCCGACGACCTGCATTCAGGACGACGGAAACGGCGGAAAGTATGTGACGGTGGTCACCTTCGGCGATACCACTTCCGACGGGGCAGAGGAGGCCGCGACGGATATGACCGGGGCCGATGCTGCGGTTCCGGACGGCAGCTCGTCCTCCTACAGCGAGGAGATGGTTCCGGTGACCACGGGGCTTTCCGATGATTACTACACGGAAATCACCTCCGGCAACATCACCGAGGGCATGCAGATCGAGGATCCGACGCTCTCGTCCGGCATGGACGCGGGAACTACCGGAGGAACCGATCTTCTGGAGGGTGTCTATGCCGACTGAGGAAGAAAAGATTCTCCCGGAAGAAACGGCGGAGATCAATTACGGGGCGGACGCCCCGCATGAGGAGGGAACAGACCCGGTCATCAGCCTTCATCAGATCGTGAAGAAGTACTACATCGGTTCCGAAAATGAGCTCGAGGTTCTGCACGGTATCTCCCTCACGATCTGGCCCGGGGAATTCACCTCGATTGTCGGTGAGTCGGGCTCCGGAAAGTCCACGCTGATGAATATCATAGGACTTCTGGACCGTCCGACGTCTGGCACCTATGAGATGCTCGGAACCGAGGTGTCGGATCTGAAGGATAAGGACCTCTCCTATATCCGCGGACGGCAGATCGGCTTTGTCTTTCAGACCTACAACCTGATTCCCCGCATCAGCGCCCTGAAAAACGTGGAGGTGCCGATGATGTATGCGCGCATTCCGCAGAAGGAGCGCACGGAGAAGGCAGAGGCTCTGCTGGAGATGGTGGGCATGCAGGACCGTATGAACCACAATCCGGACGAGCTCTCCGGCGGGCAGAAGCAGCGCGTCGCCATTGCCCGCGCCATGGCCAATGACCCCGCGCTGATCCTTGCCGACGAGCCGACCGGAGCTCTTGATTCGAAGACCGGACGCCTCATCATGGATCTGTTTCACAGGCTCCACGAGGAGAATCACAAGACTTTGCTTCTCATCACCCACTCCCAGCCCCTTGCGGAGGAGACGAGGCGGATTCTGACCCTCTCGGACGGACGGATTATCGGAGAAAGGAGAGGAACCAATGCTTCATGAAAATGTGCGCCTTGCTTTCGTGAGCATGGCCGCCAACAAGCTGCGGACGTTCCTCACGATGCTGGGCATCATCATCGGTATCGCAGCGGTCATCGCGATCATGACCGTCGGCAACACGCTGACGGTGGCAAATCAGCAGCAGATGGCGACCTTCGGCGTCAACAATGTCGAGTGCTATATCGGCGGAAGCGACAGTCTCGACTACAGCAATGAGGACTTCGACTGGAACAATTTCCACCCGGCCTTTACCGAGGACATGCTCCGGAAGATGATCGCACAGTTTCCGGAGGAGATCGAGGCTGTCGGCATCAGTGCCTACGGACAGAGCGGCAAGGCAACGGTGCAGGGAAAGAACCAGGATCAGTACTATGCAAATGTGAGCATGGTCGGCATCAATCCGGGTTACATGGACGTGAACAGCTCAAGCATGACGATCACGGCCGGCCGGAACTTCCGCTCCAATGAACTCACCGCAGACTCCTGGTACTGCCTGGTGGACCAGATGCTGGTCAGCAACCTCTTTGACGGGGATGCCGAAAGCGCGGTCGGAAAGAAGATCACCGTGTCCTTATCCCACGATACGGCCTACGAGTATACGATCGTCGGCGTCTACAGCTCCAACCAGATGCAGTTTGCAGACGCGACGAGCGTCAAGGACATGCAGACGAACCTCATCGTCCCCTTTCAGAATGCGAAGGCGGTGGCGGGAGAGGATTCCCAGGACTCCTTCAACTATATCTCCGACATCACGATCCTCACGAAAACCGGCACAGACGTCATCAGTTTCACGACACAGCTGCAGGACTTCATGAACTCCCAGCTGCCGTCTGATACCCTGTATCAGGTATCCTGCTACAACAATGCCGAGTGGATCGAGGAGAGCAACAAGAGCCTTCGGCAGATGACGCTTGCGATCACCGCAATCGGTGCCATTGCCCTTCTTGTCGGCGGCATCGGTGTGATGAACATCATGACCGTCTCCATCATGGAGAGAACGCGCGAGATCGGAACAAGAAAGGCACTCGGTGCCCGGAACTCCGATATCAGGCTCCAGTTCATCACCGAAGCGATTCTCATCTGCCTTCTTGGCGGCATTATCGGCATTGCGGCCGGACTTCTCATCGGATACTTCGCCTGCACGAAGCTCCTTGCCGGCTACACGGTGACCATCTCCTGGATGTCCGTCTGGGCGGCCTTCGGGATCTCCTTTGCGATCGGCGTCTTCTTCGGATTCTATCCGGCAAACAAGGCGGCACGCATGGATCCCATCGAGGCACTTCGATACGAATAGGAAACCCGCATGGAACGTGTTCTTACCTATACCTTAAAAGAAGAGGATCTTCCGGAAACCGCGGGTGGACTCGTGAACCTTGTCCTGAAAAACAAAGTTCGGGTGACGGGGCATGAGATCTCGAGGGCAAAGTACACGGAAGGCGGTATTGCGGCGGACTTTGACAAAGGACTTCACCCCCTGAGGAAGGATCCCTGGCCGGACCGGATTTTTGAAGCGGACGGACACACCTGGATCGAGGTAAGAGTTTCCGACCGGATTTTCCCCGGGCAGACCTTAAGAGTGGTCCTTCCGGATGATGAGGACAGGGAGAAGATCATACCGGCCTACGGGAAAGAACTGTCTGTTCTCTATGAGGACGAGGACGTTCTCGTGATCAACAAGGAGGCAGGCGTTGTCTGTCACCCGAGCCCCGGCCATTACAGCGATACCCTCGCAAACTTCGTGGCGGGGTACCTGAAGGCAAAGGGGCAGGAGAGCGCCTGCCGTCTGCCCGGGCGTCTCGACAAGGAGACCTCAGGAGTGCTGATCTTTGCAAAAAACAGGGCATCGGATGCAAGACTTGTGAAACAGCGCGAGGCAGGGATCCTGTCCCGCACCTATCTTGCCCTGGTGCGTGGGGTGATCGATCCGCCCTGCGGCGTCATTGACACCGCGCAGATAAAGGAAGAGAACTGCCTCATGCTGCGGCGTATCGCCGCGGATTCCGAAGAGGGACAAAAAGCCGTGACACATTACGAGGTGACCGGCATCGGAGATAGTGCCTGCCTTGTCCGGATTCACATCGACACAGGAAGAACCCATCAGATCCGGGTCCATATGGCCTCCATCGGGCACCCGCTCATCGGAGATACGCTCTACGGAGAAGAGGCCGCACTCCAGGAGGATCACATACGTTCCATGCCGGAGGGGTCCGCACGGGCACTTCTTCATGCGGCGGATCTCTCCTTCCGGCAGCCCTTTACCGGGGAGAAAATTCATGTGAAGGCGCCGCTTCCTGCCGACTTCCGGGAGGCTGTCTTTCGGTATCATATCGAAATGATTCCGTAGTCGCTTTGGAAATGGTATGGCCTGGGTGTCAGAATTGTGTTAAGATGATGTAAACGAAAAGGAAACAACAGAATAGATGCAATGAGCAGAGATGCCATGGGAAAATCCGGACACTCTGCTCTTTTTTGACGTTCTGCACAATCTGTGGTGCCAAAAACCTTGACAGGTGACGGGGACAGTCTATAAAATCTAATCTTGTTTTTTCTGTGATTTTTACATGCATGTATGCAATCATGCAGTACCTTTCAGACGGCGGACGATACGCGTACAGGAGAAAGAGGATTGTAAAGTGGCTAAGTACATCATCAAGCGCATTATCATGGCAATCATCACGATCTTCCTTGTCTGCTTCATCACGTTCTTTGCAATGAACGCGGTTCCGGGCGGCCCCTTCAATTCAGAGAAGGCAAAGTCCCAGGCAGTCATGGACGTTCTGAATAAGAGATACGGTCTGGATCAGCCGGTCGGTGTGCAGTTCATCAACTACATGAAGAACATCATGCACGGTGATTTCGGTGTCTCTCTGACGACCGGGCGTGATATTTCGGATACGATCAGCACGAGGTTTGCCGTTTCCGCAAAGATCGGCCTGATGGCTGTTGTGGTGGCCCTGATCCTCGGCATTGTTCTGGGTGCCATTGCAGCTCTCAACCGGAATAAATGGCCGGATCATGTGATCATCTTCTTTGTCACGCTGTTCACCGCCATGCCTTCCTTCGTCGCAGGTTCCTTCCTGCTTCTGGTGTTCTGTATTCAGCTGGGCTGGGTCCCTGTCTGGTCGACCAGTTCTCCGAACTATGTTCTGCCGGTCATCGCGCTTTCCCTTTCGCCCATGGCGTATATCACCCGACTGACGAAGACCTCCATGCTCGATGTCCTGGGACAGGATTATATCCGCACCGCCAAGGCCAAGGGCGTACACAGGGCGAAGATCATCTTTGTCCATGCTCTGCGCAATGCACTGATTCCCGTCATCACCTATGTCGGACCGCTGACCGCACAGATCCTCACCGGATCCCTTGTCGTGGAGAACATCTTCACGATCGGCGGCCTTGGCTCCGCCTTTGTCGACTCGATCACCAAGCGTGACTACACGCTGATCATGGGCGTCACGATCTTCCTCGCCGTCATCATGGTCATCGCAAACCTGATCAGCGACCTGCTCTACAAGGTCGTCGATCCCAGAATCCGTCTGGATTAAGTGTCAGGGAATACTTGAGAAAGGAACCGTGCGTTCATGGCAGCAAATTACGATAGTCCGATACCCAGGAAGAACAAGCTGAGCCTGCAGCTTGATCCCAAAAAGTTTGAAAAGGCAACTGACGAGGAGAAGCGACAGCAGGACGTCATGGCAGAGTCCACGACCTTCTTCAAGGATGGCATGCGCCGTCTGATGAGGAACCCGCTCGCCATCATCTCCATCGTCATACTGATACTCCTTCTTCTGATGATCATCTTTGCACCGATGGTTGTCCCCTACAGCTATGAGGAGATCATTTCGGTCGAAGGAAAGCGTGACCGCGGCGCGGCCAACTTAAAGCCCTTTGAGTACTCCGAGATGGAACAGCAGTACATGCAGAAGTACGGCGTGAAGATCTTCCCCCACATCATGGGAACCGATGAGCTCTGCCGCGACTACTTCATCCGCGTGGTCTACGGCACGAGAGTCTCGTTCCTCGTCGGTATCTTCGCAGCCCTGATGGTTCTCATCATCGGCGTCATCTACGGCTCGATCTCCGGCTATGCCGGCGGCAAGGTGGACATGGTGATGATGCGTATCGTCGATATCATCTATTCATTGCCGGACACGCTGATCATCATTCTGCTGTCCATTGTGCTGAAGGAGACCATTGATTTCTCGAATGTGCCGGTCGTCGGAAAACTCGGGTCGAACATGGTCTCGATGTTCATCGTCTTCGGCCTGCTGTACTGGGTCGGCATGGCGCGGCTTGTCAGAGGACAGATCCTGACGATCAAGGAAAATGAATACGTCCTTGCGGCGCGCTCCATGGGTGCATCCGGCGGACGCATCATCCGGCAGCACATTCTGCCGAACTGCCTGTCGGTCATCATTATCACCACCGCACAGGAAATTCCGTCGGCCATCTTCACCGAGTCCTACCTTTCGTTCATCGGTCTGGGTGTTCAGCTGCCGATGCCGTCTCTGGGCTCCCTGGCAAATGCGGCGCGTTCCGGCATGCAGAGCTACCCCTGGAAGCTTGTCTTCCCGTCGGTCATGATCATTCTGATCGTCCTTGCATTTAACCTGCTGGGCGATGCGCTCCGCGATGCATTTGACCCGAAGCTCAAGCAGTGACAAAGGAGGCAGACATGGCTATTACGGAACAGGAAGTACAGGAAAAAATCAGGGAAAATGAGGAAACTCCTGTCCTGCAGGTGAAAAACCTGCATACCTCCTTCTTCACCGAGTCCGGTGAAGTGCAGGCGGTCAACGGCGTTTCCTTCAATCTCCAGAAGGGCAAGATCCTGGGTGTCGTCGGCGAGTCGGGCTCCGGCAAGTCGGTGACGGCCTATTCGATCATGCAGATCCTCGCCGATACCGGAAAGGTCGTCGAGGGTGAGATTCTCTTCAAGGGAGAGAACATCCTCAAGTATTCCGAGAAGCAGATGAATGAATTCCGCGGCGACAAGATTTCGATCATCTTTCAGGATCCGATGACGAGTCTGAACCCGGTGTTCACGATCGGATATCAGCTGCGCGAGGCTCTGCAGCTGCACACCAAGTACAAGACAAAGGCAGAAGCCAACAAGAGAGGTACAGAACTTCTCGCAATGGTCGGCATCAACCAGCCGGAGACCCGCATGAAGCAGTATCCGTTTGAGCTCTCCGGCGGCATGCGGCAGCGTGTCATGATCGCCATGGCGCTTGCCTGTGAGCCGGACGTCCTGATCGCTGATGAGCCGACGACAGCTCTTGACGTGACGATTCAGGCGCAGATCCTCGAGCTCATGAAGTCGCTGCAGGAGAAGATGGGCATGGCAATCATCCTCGTCACCCATGACCTGGGCGTCATCGCGTCCATGTGCGATGAGATCATTGTCATGTACGGCGGAAGAGTTTGCGAGAGAGGCACGGCAGACGATATCTTCTACAGGCCCTGCCACGAGTACACGAAGGGACTGCTCCGGTCCATTCCGAATGTCCAGAACATGAAGAAGAAACTGGTCCCCATCGGAGGCACGCCCATCAACATGCTGGCTATGCCCAAGGGCTGTGCATTCTGCCCGCGCTGTGATAACGCGATGAAGATCTGCCTCACGGAAAAACCGGACGAGATGCAGATGCCTGACGGGCACTACGCCTCCTGCTGGATGAACGTCAAGAAGATGATGGAAGAAGAGCAGCAGGGGCACGGTACAGAAGAACAGATGCTGAAGGATCTCGAGAAGGAAGAGCCTGCAGCAGTCCGGAATATCGATACGATCTAGGAGGAATACGCTGTGTCAAAGGTAGATAAGGAAAATCAGAAAAACGGCGTTCCGCAGAAGATCGAGACGGAAAACCTCGTTGAAGTCAGGGATCTCAAGGAGTACTTTCCGACAAAGCAGGGCTTTAAGACCATCCCGTTAAAGGCAGTGGACGGTGTGTCGTTCAGCATCAAGGCGGGCGAGACTCTGGGCCTTGTCGGCGAGTCCGGCTGCGGCAAGACCACAGTCGGCAGAACGCTTCTTCGCCTCTATGAGCCCACGGGCGGACAGTTCTACTTCAACGGGGAGCTCGTGACGGAAAAGAATATTCATCCCCTGCGCAAGCAGATGCAGATGGTGTTCCAGGATCCGTACTCCTCCCTCGACCCGCGCATGACGGTGGAGGATATCATCGGGGAGCCGATGGACATCTACCACCTGTACAAGGACAAGAAGGAGCGGCATGAGAAGATCATGCAGCTCATGGAGACGGTAGGCCTCAATGCCGAGCACGCTACGCGCTATGCGCATGAGTTCTCCGGCGGACAGAGGCAGCGTATCGGCATCGCCCGTGCTCTTGCCGTAAATCCGAAGTTCATCGTCTGCGATGAGCCGGTTTCCGCTCTTGATGTCTCGATTCAGGCGCAGGTCATCAACATGTTCGAGGACATCCAGGACAAGCTGGGCGTTGCCTATCTGTTCATCGCTCATGACCTTCTGGTTGTGCACCACATCTCCGACCGCATTGCCGTCATGTACCTTGGCAAGCTTGTGGAGATCGCGGATGCGGATGAACTCAATGAACATCCGATTCATCCCTACACGCTCTCCCTCCTGTCGGCTGTGCCGATCCCGGATCCGGAGACCGCGCGCCACTCGCACCGCATCGTCCTCGAGGGCGATGTCCCGAGTCCGCTCCATATGCCCTCCGGCTGCCCGTTCCGCACAAGATGCCGCTATGCGACCGATCAGTGTGCAAAGGAAATGCCGAAACTCACCGACCGCGGCAATGGACATATGGTGGCATGTTGGGTAAAATAGGGAACATGCGGAAACTCAAAGTTCCCACCCTGGTTTTTGGGTAATAGAGAAGCACCACCTTCTCTTTACTGCACGGCTTTGCCGTGCGAACACACTTTTATACGATCTAGGAGGATTTGTATGAAAAAGAAAAAGGCTATGGCTGTCTTACTGACAGCGGCTACAGCAGTGACCCTGCTCGCCGGCTGCGGTGACGCTTCCAGCGCACCCACTGCTTCTTCTACAGCAGATACGGCTGCTACCGACACGGCATCTGCGGATGGCGATGTCATCGAGGACTGGGTCAAGAACGTAGGACTTACGGCATCGAGCACCAATGAGGCAGCTCCTGACTGGTCCCACTACGATGAGCTGGTCAGCGAGATCTACACCGATACCGATCTTGCAGATCGTGAGGCTAAGCTTCACGAGGCTGAGGACATGCTGATGGCAACCGGTGCGGTTCTTCCGATTTACTACTACAACGACCTGTATCTGGAGCACACCGAGTGGAGCGGCGACTATGCCACTGTGTTCGGCACCAAGTACTTCATGTACGCGAAGAAGGACGGTAAGAATGCCGATGTCATGCGCATCAACCTCGCTTCCGAGCCGGATCACCTGGATCCCGCACTGAACAGCACCGTTGATGGTGCCTGCCTTGCTTCGAACTCCTTCGTCGGTCTGTACACGAACGACAAGGACGGCAACATCGTCCCTGCTCTTGCAGACGGCGATCCGGAGGTCTCTGAGGATGGCACCGAGTACACTGTCCATATGAAGAAGGATCTGAAGTGGTCCGACGGTTCTGATCTGAACGCAAACGATATCGTCTACTCCTGGAAGAGAGCAGCAGATCCCGCAACGGCTTCTGACTACAGCTATCTGTTCACGGTCTTTGATGGCTACGGCGATGGCACCAATCCGGATCTTTCCGTTGATGCTCCTGATGATTACACCGTTCACTTCAAGCTCACGGCTCCCTGCCCGTACATCATGAGCCTGCTTGCATTCCCGGTCTTCATGCCGGTCAAGCAGAGCGAGGTTGAGGCAGCAGATCCGGACGGCACGAATCCTGGCGCATGGGCAATGGAAGCAGGCTTTGTCACCGACGGCGCTTACACGCTGACGAGCTGGAACCACAACGAGTCCATGGTCTACAAGAAGAACCCTTACTTCTATGATGCAGACAATGTCTCCGTTGATGAGCTCGACTTCATGCTCTCTGCAGAGGATACTTCGATCTACTCCGCATTCACGTCCGGAGATCTGGACTATGCGGATACCGTCCCGAACGACGAGGTCGCAAACCTCAAGAATACGCCTGAGTTCCATGTCATTGACAACCTCGGCACCTACTACGTCTGCTTCAACGTCAATTCCGACATGTTCTCCGGCAAGACCGTTGATCAGGCAGCAGCAATGCGCCGCGCCATCGGTCTGCTGATCGATCGTCAGTACATTGTCGACACAGTCGGCCAGACGGATCAGAAGGTTGCAACGAGCTTCATTCCGGCAGGCATGAGCGACGGCCACGGCGGAGAGTTCAAGACGAACGATGATGCCTACACGTTCCCGGTTGACGACGGCTACTATCAGGATATTTCCGTCAACGCGGATGATCAGCAGCAGGCAATCGCCCTTCTCGAGTATGCAGGCTACAAGTTCGATGACAGCGGCATGCTGTCCTCCGATACGCCTCTGAAGATCAACTACCTGACCAACGAAGGCACCGCCCATGAGGCCATTGCTCAGCTGATCCAGCAGGATCTCGCACAGGTTGGCATCGACATGGAGATCTCCGTCGAAGACTGGCAGACCTTCCTGAACGACCGTAAGAACGGCAACTTCGATGTGGCTCGTGAGGGCTGGCTTGCAGACTACGACGATCCGATCAACATGATCGAGATGTTCCAGTCGTCCTCCGGTAACAACGACGCACAGCTTGGCAAGTAATCTGTCGTAAAACAGAACAAAACCCCTTAACCGGGAGAACAGAAGGCGAAAACCTTTCTGTTCTCCCGGTTTTTTGATGTTCCCGTTCTGCCTCAAGACAAAGTAGGAAGAATGTTGTACAATAGCCGGGTATCTAAAGAAGATTGAGAATGTGCGGGAAAGCGTAAACAGCTGGGAGTTTTCCTTTCATCATGTGGAAACGCGAAGAAATCAAACACGGTGCCCGTGAGATTATCCGGGCAAATTACTGGCCGACTGTCATGGTATGCCTTCTGGGAATGATCTTCCCGGTGGCACTGATCCTTGCGGACGGCCTTGTGTCACGTATTGTGATCCTGATTCTCTGGATCGTAATCGGAGGACCGATTCTGGTCGGCATCAACCGGTTCCTCATGGACAACGGTGAGGGCAGAGCCGACGGCGCCGATGTCATGGTGGGCTTTGGCAACTTTTCCAACTGCATCGTCACGATGCTTTTGACAACGCTCATCATCCTGGCATACGGACTGCTTCTTGTAGTCCCCGGTGTCATGAAAGCCTACGAGCTCCGCATGGTGCCGGTTCTTCTTGCCGAGGATCCCGGCATGTCCAGGAAGGAGTGCTGGGAAACCTCAAAGCGCCTCATGGAGAATGAGCGCTATAAGGCTTTTGTCCTGGATGTAACGTTTCTTGGCTGGCTTGCGCTGGATGTCTGTACACTGGGTCTTGCCGGCATCTTCTGGTGTCATCCTTACTACATGCAGACCTGCTGCGAGCTCTACTATGTGCTTCATGAGCGGGAGAACAACCGGATCCGGTTTTCAGAGGATCCCGACGATGAGGAAGAGGAGTCCTATACGGACGCATTTGAGAGACTCTCCGACCCCGGAGAGGACTGAAGAGGAGGAGTAATCATGGGCAACCTGGAACAGAAACTTCGGGATACGCAGTACCCCGGACGCGGTATTCTGGTGGGCAGAAGCTTTGACGGAAAAAAGGCCGTGATCGCCTACTTCATCATGGGGCGGTCCGAGAACAGCCGCAACCGCATCTTCGTGGAAGACGGGGACGGGATTCGGACGCAGGCCTTCGATCCGAGGAAGATGAAGGACCCGAGCCTGATCATCTATGCACCGGTGCGGGTCCTCGGGAACAAGACCATCGTGACGAACGGAGATCAGACGGACACGATCTATGAGGGACTGGACAGGCAGCTCACCTTTGAGCAGTCGCTTCGAAGCCGCACCTTCGAACCGGACGGACCGAACTACACGCCCCGTATTTCCGCAGTGGTGCACATCGAGGACGGAAACTGCAACTTTGCGCTCTCGATCCTGAAGAGTGACCACAACGATCCCGCCTCGACCCTTCGATATACCTTTGCCTATGAGCATCCGGTTGCGGCAAAGGGGCGTTTCATCTCAACCTATGTTGACAACGGAGAGCCTCTGCCGTCCTTTGCAGGAGAGCCCTTTGAAGCGGACTTTGATGAGGATTTCACCCAGAACATCGACAACTTCACAAACCGGATCTGGGCTGCCTTAAATGAGGACAACAAGGTGTCTCTCTTCACGCGCTTTATCAGCATCGCGGACGGAACCTTTGAATCTCGCATCATCAACCGAAACATCTGAAGGAGCGTAACATGAACGAACTCGAACTCAAGTACGGGTGTAACCCCAATCAGAAACCGGCACGAGTCTACATGGAGGATGGCTCGGATCTGCCGATCACGGTGAAGAACGGCCGCCCCGGCTACATCAATCTGCTGGACGCCCTGAACGGCTGGCAGCTGGTCAGCGAGCTGAAGAAAGCCACCGGAAAGTGTGCGGCAACCTCCTTCAAGCATGTCTCCCCGGCAGGTGCTGCGATCGGCCTTCCGCTCTCGGACGTCGAGGCGAAGATCTACTGGGTGGCTGACATGAAAGAGCTCACCCCGCTTGGCAGTGCCTATGCGAGGGCAAGAGGCGCGGACCGCATGTCGTCGTTCGGCGATTTCATCTCGCTCTCGGATCCCTGCGATGTCTGCACCGCAAAGCTGATCTCCCGCGAGGTTTCGGACGGCATCATTGCCCCGGGCTATGATCCGGAAGCACTGGAAATCCTGAAGAAAAAGAAGAAGGGCAACTACTGTATTCTCGAGATTGACCCGAATTATGTGCCGGCGCCCGTCGAGCACAAGCAGGTCTTCGGCGTGACCTTCGAGCAGGGACGCAACAACATCGTCATCGATGCGAACATGTTCCAGAACATCGTGACGAAGAACAGGGCCCTTCCTTCTTCCGTGGTGGACGACATGGCGATCGCCATGATCACCTTAAAGTACACGCAGTCCAACTCCGTCTGCTATGTCAAGGGCGGGCAGGCGATCGGCATCGGTGCAGGACAGCAGTCCCGCATTCACTGCACAAGACTTGCAGGCGACAAGGCGGACCACTGGTGGCTTCGTCAGGCGCCGCAGGTACTGAACCTTCCCTGGAAGGACACAGTCAAGCGCGTGGACAAGGACAATACAATTGATCTCTACATCGGAGATGAGTACGAGGATATCCTTGCGGACGGAAAGTGGCAGAACGTCTTCACGACGAAGCCTGCGGTATTCACGAGAGAGGAGAGAAAGGCCTGGATTGCGAAGAACACGGACGTGGTCCTCGGCTCCGATGCCTTCTTCCCGTTTGGCGACAACATCGAGCGCGCCTTCAAGAGCGGCGTGAAATACGTGGCGGAGCCCGGCGGATCCGTACGTGATGACAATGTCATCGAGGCTGCCGATTCCCACAACATGGTCATGTGCTTTACCGGCCAGCGCCTGTTCCACCACTGAGGGAGGAAGATATGCGCATAGGCACCGGATATGATGTCCACAAGCTGGTTCCGGGACGAAAGTGTATCATCGGCGGTGTGGAGATTCCGTATGAGAAGGGGCTTCTTGGCCACTCGGACGCGGATGTGCTTCTGCACGCCATCATGGATGCACTCCTCGGGGCGGCAGCCCTCGGGGACATCGGCAAGTGGTTTCCGGACACGGATCCGGAGTATGAGGGAGCGGATTCGTTAAAGCTCCTTGCACGTGTCGGCGAAATCCTGGCCGATCACCACTACCTGATTGAAAACATTGATTCCACCATCATTGCCCAGGCACCGAAGATGGGTCCTCACATCGATACGATGCGGAAAAATATCGCCGATACCCTCGGCATTGACCTGTCCCAGGTCAGTGTCAAGGCAACGACGGAGGAACATCTCGGGTTTACCGGCCGGGGCGAGGGAATCTCGGCGCAGGCTGTCTGCCTGTTAACGAGCCCCTTTGATCTTGCCGGCGAGACCGTAGCTCTGGGAGCTGCGGGCGGGGCAGCCCTGAACGTCGGCTCCGCAAAAGGCTGCGGGCACCGGACAGAAAAACAGTGAGGTTATTGTCACGTTTTCCTATTTCAAAAACGTAAAGGAAGAGATTCAGGTCATCAAGGAGAGAGATCCTGCCATGCATTCGCCCTGGGAGGTGTTTCTCTACGGGACCTTTCATGCAATGCTCGCCTACCGGAAAGCCCACAAACAGTACCTGAAGGGCCACTACTTCCGGGCACGGCAGATCTCCCAGAGAGCTGCAAGAAAGTACGGCATTGAGATCCACCCCGGCGCGCAGATCGGAAAGGGTTTCTTCATTGATCACGGCCACGGGGTTGTGATCGGAGAGACCGCCATCATCGGTGACAATGTGACACTCTATCAGGGAGTCACGCTGGGAGGCACCGGCAAGGAGCAGGGAAAACGCCATCCGACCATCGGCAATAACGTCATGATCGGCTCGGGCGCAAAGGTCCTCGGCAACATCACGATCGGCGACAACTGCAAGATCGCAGCGGGAGCTGTGGTACTGCACGATGTGCCGGCCAACTGTACGGTCGTCGGCGTCCCGGGGCGGGTCGTCAAGATGATCCGGCCGGGGAACGGCTCCTGCGATCTCGATCAGATCCACTTCCCGGATCCCGTGCAGACGGACATCCTGTGTCTGAACCGCGGCCAGTCCGCCCTCGTCAATCAGGTGCTCGATCTGCAGGATTCCGTCCGGGAGTCGAAGGCTGCCGTGAGAAAAGTCCTCAACCAGAAGGACGAGCTCGAACAGAAGCTCTCGGAAACCCAGAAGGAGCTGGAAGAAGAGCGAAGGATGCTGGAAATTGAAAAGAACCGCTCCGATGATCTCGAAAGGCTGGTCCGCCAGCGCATGGGATCCCTGGAGGATGAACTGGAAAAATCCTCCGACAAGGCGGCAAGGGAGAAATCGAATATCTCCCTGACAGATTCGAATCTCTAAAAGGACATTTGCAATGGAAATCTTTAATACGGAAACCATGACGCTGCAGGAGTTCGTCCCGATCACCCCGGGTGAGGTGAAGATGTACGTCTGCGGGCCGACGGTCTACAACCTGATTCACATCGGCAACGCGCGCCCGATGATCGTCTTTGACACGGTGCGCCGCTACTTTGAGTACAAGGGCTACAAGGTCAACTACGTCTCCAACTTCACCGACGTCGATGACAAGATCATCAAGGCGGCGAACGAGGAGGGGGTCACGGCCTCGGAAATTTCGGAGCGCTATATCAGGGAGTGCAAAAAGGATATGGCGGATCTCAACATCGAGCCCGCCACCCATAACCCGCAGGCAACGCAGGAAATCGACGGGATGATCGAGATGATCCAGACCCTGATCGACAAGGGCTTTGCGTACGTGGCAAAGGACGGAACCGTGTACTTCTCGGTTGCAAAGGACAGGCAGTACGGAAAGCTCTCCCACAAAAACCTCGAAGACCTGCAGTTCAACATGCGCGGCATTCAGGTCTCCGGACAGGATCAGAAGAGGGATCCCCTAGATTTCGTTCTCTGGAAGCCGAAGAAGGAAGGGGAGCCCTACTGGGAGTCCCCCTGGTGCGAAGGACGCCCGGGCTGGCACATCGAGTGCTCGGTCATGAGCCGCAAGTATCTTGGCGAGACGATTGACATCCACGCCGGCGGCGAGGACCTGATCTTCCCGCACCATGAGAATGAGATCGCCCAGAGCGAGTGCGCAAACGGAAAGCCCTTCGTGCACTACTGGATGCACAACGCCTTCCTGAATATCGACAATCACAAGATGTCGAAGTCTCTCGGAAACTTCAAGACAGTCCGTGAGGTCGACGCCCAGTACGATCCGATGGTCCTTCGCTTCCTCATGCTCTCCGCACACTACAGAAGTCCCCTGAACTTCTCCGCGGATCTCATGACGTCCGCAAAGGCCTCCCTGGATCGCATGAAGTCCTGCCTCCAGAACCTTGACTACAACATCGGACATGCCGCAAAGGAAGACATGCAGGACGGCGAGGACGCCCTTCGCGCACAGGCGGAAGAATACCGCACACAGTTTGAGAAGGCGATGGATGATGACTTCAACACGGCAGACGGTATCTCTGCGGTGTTTGATCTCGTGCGCTTTATCAACACAAAGCTTACGAGTGAAAACTCGAAGGCACTGCTTCAGGCCGTAAGAGACGAGTTCACAACGCTCACCGAGTCTGTCCTGGGACTTAAGCTGGAAGATGCCGGCGAAGTCGATGAGGCAGAGGATGCGAGAATCAATGCCCTGGTTGAGGAGCGTCAGGCAGCCCGGAAGGCAAGAGACTTTGCAAAGGCCGATGCCATCCGCGATGAGCTGAAGGCACAGGGAATTGTTGTCGAGGACACCAAAGAGGGCGTGAAGTGGCACAGAGCCTGATGAGTGAGGAGAAGGAGGAGTCGCTTCTCTGTGAAATTCTGGAGGCATTTCCGGAGGGAGAGGCAGATCTCAAGACCTATTCGCCGCTTGCCCTGGCGTTCCTCGGAGATGCGATTTACTCCACGATTATCCGGACAATCGTTGTCCTGAAGGGCAACCGGCAGGCGGAGAAACTCCACAAGGAGACGACAAAGTACGTCTCTGCCCAGGGACAGGCGAAGATCGCGGACGCGATTCAGCCGTACCTTTCGGAGGAAGAGGCAAAGATCTACCGCCGCGGCCACAATGCCAACCCCTATCACCACGCAAAGAATGCAACCTATGAAGAGTACAGGAAAGCGACGGCACTGGAGGTGCTGTGCGCCTATCTGTATCTGAAGCACGAGACGAAGCGCTTTCTTGCGCTTTTGAAGATCGGACAGGACGTACTCGAGGAAGAACAGTAGAGAGAATGGAAAGAAAACAGAGTGTAAAAAAGTACAGGGAAACCCATGCGGAGAAGCCCGCAAAGAAGGGCACAAAGAGCGAGGCTTCCCGTCCGGCAAGATCCAGAGCCCCGAAGAAGGAACTGCAGGATCACAGCAACTGGGTGAGCTTTGAAAAGGCCCCGGAAAAGGCAGAGAAGGTGGAGCTTCCGGACGACATGACAAAGACCGAGGGACGCGTCGAGGGCAGAAATGCCGTCACGGAGGCGTTCCGCTCGGGCAAGACGATTGACAGGCTGTACATCCTCGACGGGTGCACGGAAGGACCGGTGCTGACCATCAAGCGCATGGCGGCAAAGAACAACGTGCCGGTCAAGTATGTCTCGAGGCAGCGCCTCGATCAGATGAGCGAGACCGGGAAGCATCAGGGCGTCATTGCCGTTGTTGCGGCGTATCACTATGCACAGATCGACGATCTGTTCGCCGTGGCAAAGGCGCGCAATGAGGAACCGTTCTTTATTATCCTCGACCGCATTGAGGACCCGGGAAATCTCGGGGCAATCATCCGGACCGCAAACGTCGTCGGTGCCCACGGCGTCATCATTCCGAAGGATCGGGCAGTGGGCCTTACCGCGACGGTGGCAAAGGCTTCCGCCGGAGCCATCAACTATACGCCGGTGGTCAAGGTGACGAACATCGCACAGACCATCGAAGAGCTCAAGGAGCACGGACTCTGGTTTGTCTGTGCGGACATGGACGGCACACCGATGACAAAGCTCAACCTCACCGGCCCGATCGGCATGGTGATCGGCGCGGAGGGAGAAGGGGTCTCCCGCCTCGTGAAGGAGAAGTGCGACATCGTCGCCGGCATCCCGCAGAAGGGACAGATCAATTCGCTGAATGCCTCGGTGGCGGCAGGCGTTCTCGCCTATGAGATCCAGAGGCAAAGAGATCTGCAGGCGAAGTAAACATCGTAGAATACCGGCTGTGGGGGAGCATCTTCTGCAGCCGGATTTTTTTTCTGGAGGTATATTTCATGAAGGAAGAGGTAAGAAACAGACTGGCCCGTCTACGTCTGGCCATGAAGAAGGCAGGGGTGGACAGCGTGCTGATCCCGACCGCGGATTACCACGCATCCGAGTATGTGGCCCCCTGCTTCAAGACAAGAGAGTACTTCTCCGGCTTTACGGGATCTGCCGGTGTTCTCATCGTGCGGCAGGAAGAGGCGGCGCTCTGGGCGGACGGCAGGTATTTCATCCAGGCAGAGCACGAGATCGAGGGCACGGGCATTGACCTGATGCGCATGGGAGAACCGGGTGTGCCGACGAAGGAAGCCTATCTTCTGGATCACATGAGCGAGGGATCGGTGCTTGGCTTTGACGGGCGCTGCATCACGATGGCACAGGGGAAAGAACTCGAAGCGCTCCTTTCCGGAAAGAAGATTACCATCAATCCCCTCTTTGACCCGGCAGATTCCTGGGAGAACCGCCCGGCTCTTCCAAAGCATAAGGTCTTTCTTCTCGATGAAAAATATGCGGGCGAGAGTGCGGAAAAGAAGCTCCTTCGCCTTCGCGACAGAATGAATAAGAAGGGAGCCTCCTGCACTGTCCTCTCCAAGCTCGATGAGATCATGTGGCTCTTCAATATCCGCGGTGGCGACGTGGAGTGCAACCCGGTGGCGCTCTCCTATGCTATCGTCACGAAAGATGCACAGACGATCTATCTGCAGAACGAGGAGGTAACGGACGAGCTTCGCGAATATGCCGGTAAGCTCCATCTTACCATTCGTCCCTATGAGGCATTCTTTGAGGACATCGATGCGTTTGAGATTCCCGGAAAGATCCTCCTCGATCCCGACTACACAAGCTTTACGCTGTACCGGGCTCTCATAAAGAGGGCAGGAGAGCTCTCCCTGCAGACCAAGGATCTCTTTGTCACCGGCCCCGGCGAGATCGACTACATGAAGAGCATCAAGAATCCGGTGGAGATCTCGAATTTCAGGGACATCTACGTCGAGGACTCCGTCATGGTGACGAAGTTCATCTACTACATGAAGCATAACATCGGGAAGATCCCGATGACCGAAGGCTCGGCAGCCCAGTATCTGGACCACCTGCGCTCCACCATCAGGGACTATGTGGAACTATCGTTCCCGACGATTTCCGCGTATGGCACCAATGCGGCGATGATGCACTACGAACCGGATCCTGTGACCGGCGGCGCCGTGCTCTCCCCGGAGGGGATGCTGCTGGTCGATTCCGGCGGATCCTATCTTCGCGGCACCACCGATGTCACAAGAACCATTGCCCTGGGACCGGTGACGGACGAGATGAGAAAGAGCTACACCCTGACTGCAGTCTCGAACATGCAGATGATGGACACCATCTTCCTGTCCGGCTGCTGCGGCATGACACTTGACATCATGGCAAGAGAGCCGATGTGGCATGAGGGCATGGATTACAAGTGCGGAACAGGCCATGGTGTCGGCTACCTTCTGAACGTCCATGAGGGGCCCCAGACCCTGCGCTACAGAAAGCGCGATGCGGCGGATGATACGCCGTTCGTCTCCGGCATGGTGATCACCGATGAGCCGGGCGTCTATAAGGCGGGCAAGTACGGCATCCGCATCGAGAACGTGCTTCTGTGCATCGACAAGATGGAGACCGCGGACGGGAAGTTCCTTGGCTTTGAGCCCCTGACCTTTGCGCCGCTTGACCGGTCTCTTCTTGATCCGAAGTATCTTACGGAGCGCACGAGAGAGGTTCTCAACGAGTACCACAGACAGGTCGTGGAGAAGATCTCGCCTTACCTTGACGAAGACGAAAAGAAGTGGCTTGCCGAGGAATGCGCCGAAATCTGAAGCTTCAAGATGTAAAATGAGAGAATATTAAAGCGCGTTTTTGTATCATTTCATCTTGTAACAGGAACGGCCCTTTGCTATACTTTAGTTGCTCGAGATGAACCCCGTTATTTTGAACCTACATTTGAATTAACGGGAGCATCTACAATGCGTTGCGGCTGTCACGCCCTCGGTCACGTACCATGGCAGGGGAAGACAAAACCAATTGCTGCGGGCACCCACCTGGCTTAGGCTAGGACTCAAAGTGCGGGGGCGTTTCGAGTACTTTTGAACAACAGACAGCACGGATGAAAAGTCCGTGCTGTTTCTTTGTGCCTGAAATTGTTGAAAAAGGGGCACTTTGCCATTACAATGAGACTGTTTTGGTAAGAATCAGCGGAGATCGGAAAAACGGCCCGTTGTTGAAGGAGGATAGTATGATTCAGGAAGATCTGGAACGGATCAAAAGTGAGACCAGAGAAAGACTTTCCAAAGCGCTCTCACCGGATGAGATCAACGAGATCAGGGTCGCCGTGCTCGGTAAAAAGGGTCAGCTCACGCAGATCCTGAAGGGGATGAAGTCGGTGGCACCGGAAGACCGCCCGAAGGTCGGCCAGATGGTGAACGAGACGAGAGCAAAGATCGAAGAGGCACTTGCATCTTCGCAGGCGCAGATCTCGAAGAAGCTGCAGGACGAGCGTCTTGCGGCCGAGACCATCGATGTGACGCTCCCTGCAAGGAAAATGGAGCGCGGCCATCTGCATCCGAATACGGTGGCACTTAAGGAGATCGAGGACATCTTCATCGGCATGGGGTATGAAGTCGTCGACGGACCGGAGATCGAGAAGGACTACTACAACTTCGAAGCCCTGAACATCCCGGCGGACCACCCGGCAAAGGACGAGCAGGATACGTTCTACATCAATGGCGACATGCTGCTTCGCACGCAGACCTCCGGCGTTCAGATCCACGAGATGGAGCGGGGACGCATCCCGATCCGCATGATCGCACCCGGCCGTGTCTACCGCGCCGATGAGGTCGATGCAACCCACAGCCCGGTCTTCCACCAGGTCGAGGGCCTGACGGTCGACAAGGGCATTACCTTTGCCGATCTCAAGGGAACTCTTGCGGAGTTCGCAAAGGGCATTTTCGGCGAGGATACGAGAGTCCGCTTCCGCCCGCATCATTTCCCGTTCACCGAGCCTTCGGCGGAGATGGATGTCTCCTGCTTCAAGTGCGGCGGCAAGGGCTGCTCGTTCTGCAAGGGCGAGGGCTGGATCGAAATTCTCGGCTGCGGCATGGTGCACCCGCATGTTCTGGAGATGAGCGGGATCGATCCGGAGGTCTATTCCGGCTTTGCCTTCGGCATCGGCCTTGAGCGCATCGCGCTGCTCAAGTACGAGATCGATGACATGCGTCTGCTTTATGAGAACGACATTCGTTTCCTGAAGCAGTTCTGAGAAGGTACCGTTTAGAAAGGACGATCAGAACATGAATACACCACTTTCGTGGATCAAGGATTACGTGCCGGAGCTTTCCTGCACGGATAAGGAATACTATGACAGAATGACCCTCTCCGGAACCAAGGTGGAGGGCTGGACAAGATTCGACCACAACTGCGAGAAGATCGTGGTCGGCCGCGTCGATGCGATCGAGCATCACCCGGACGCGGACCGTCTCTGGGTCTGTACGGTCAACATCGGATCTGCCTATGAGGGCAACTATACGGCAGAGAATGATGGCCTGAACGGTGCGGCGAAGGATTCGATTCAGATCGTGACGAGCGCTCAGAACCTGAAGGTCGGTGACGTGGTTCCGACCTGCCTGAACGGCGGGAGAGTTGCCGGCGGCCATGACGGCGGCCCGATGCCGGCAGATGGCATCAAGATCAAGGCCGGCAAGATGAGAGGACTTCCGTCCGTCGGCATGATGTGCGGCATCGAGGAGCTCGGTGCAACAAGAGACATGTATCCGGAAGCACCGGAGAACGGCATCTATGTCTTCCCGGAAGACCAGGCAAAGGATCTGGAGCTTGGCTCCGATGCGATGGAAGCCCTGGGGCTTCACGATACGAACTTTGACTATGAGATCACCTCGAACCGTGTTGACTGCTACAGCATGCTCGGTATTGCAAGAGAGGCGGCCGTGACTTTCGGAAAGCCGTTTGTCATGCCAAAGGTTACTGTGCAGCATGCTCTTAACAAGGACACGAAGGATTTCGTCTCCGTTGACATTGAGGCAAAGGATCTGTGCACGAGGTATGTTGCTGCGATTGTCACCGATGTGAAGATCGGCCCTTCGCCCCGCTGGATGCAGCGCCGTCTGGCCAACTTCGGCATCCGCCCCATCAACAACCTGGTCGACATCACGAACTTTGTCATGATGGAGTACGGCCAGCCGATGCATGCCTATGACTATGACACGATTCACGGCGGAAAGATCATCGTAAGACGCGCTGAGGATGGCGAGGTCTTCACGACCCTTGACGGACAGGAGAGAAAACTCGACCGCAACGTCCTCATGATCAATGACGCGGACCGTGCGGTCGGCATCGCCGGCATCATGGGCGGCGAGGATTCGATGATCACCGATCATGTCCACACGGTGCTGCTTGAGGCCGCAACCTTCAACGGCCCCAATATCCGCAAGTCCGCAAAGCGGATCGGCATGCGCACCGATGCGAGCGCCATCTTTGAGAAGGGACTCGATCCCTACAACGCGATGGCTGCCATGGACCGCGCCTGCCAGCTCTTCGAGCAGTACTGCCAGGGCAAGGTTGCAAGGACCTATGTCGATGAGAACGACGGCCTGCCGGCGCTTCGAAAGATCGCGTTCGAGCCGGAGAAGATCAATGCATACCTTGGAACGGACATCTCGAAAGACGTGATGCTGGATCTCTTCCACACCCTGGAGCTTACCTATGATGAGGCATCGAACACGCTGACGGTTCCGTCCTTCCGGCAGGATCTGAAGGCGATGTGCGACCTTGCAGAAGAGGTGGCCCGCTTTACCGGGTACAACAACGTGCCCTCGACGCTTCCGAAGAGCAGTTCGACAAGAGGCGGCATCACCCCGATGATGCGCCTGCAGAACAAGGCTGCCGAGATCATGCTCTCCTATGGCTACAGCCAGTCTGAGACGTTCTCGTTCGAGTCCCCGAAGGTCTTCGATACCCTGCGGCTTCCTCAGGATGCACCGGAGCGTAAGGCCATCCGGATCTCGAATCCCCTCGGCGATGATTTCTCGATCATGCGCACGATGACGCTGAACGGACTTCTCACGAGCCTTGGCACGAACTTTGCAAGACGCAACAAGGACGTGAAGCTCTATGAGATCGGCAAGGTCTATCTGCCGAAGGGCGAGCTTCCGATCACGGATTACCCGGATGAGCACTACATGCTCTCGTTCGGCTTCTACGGAGACGGAGATTTCTTCACCTTAAAGGGAGCCCTCGAGGATGTCCTCGATGCGGAGGGACTGAAGAAAAAGCGCGTCTATAACGCGGACGCAAAGCGCCCGTACCTGCACCCCGGAAGACAGGCAAATGTCTTCTATGAAGACGAGCTTATCGGATTCCTCGGCGAGGTGCACCCGGATGTGGCAAAGGCCTACGGGATCACGGACCGCGTCTATGTGGCGGTCGTAAACCTTGCAAAGATCCTTGCAAAGGCAAGCTTTGCCCACCACTACAGCGGCATTGCCAATTATCCTTCGATGTCGAGAGACATCTCCATGCTCGTTCCGAAGAACGTAACGGCCGGAGAGATTGAGGCTGTCATCGAGCAGCGCGGCGGAAAGATTCTGGAGAGCTATCGCCTGTTTGATATCTATGAGGGCGCTCAGGTCGGCCTGGGATTCAAGTCCATGGCCTACAGCCTCACCTTCCGTCACAAGGACCGTACCCTCGAGGCAGAGGAAGTCGACAAGGCGATGAAGAAGATCCTGAATGGACTGAAGGACCTTGGCATTGAACTGAGAGCCTGATTACACACTTTGGGGAAAGACATCTTGAGAAAAAGCAGGTTTTGGACAGCTGTCTGTCTTCTTCTCGTATCGGCACTGCTTCTTGCAGTGTTCCCGATGCAAACGGAAGCGAAAAGCGCGGACGGAAAAACGGTAATCGTCATCGATCCGGGACATGGCGGATCCGATCCCGGAGCCCAGGAGCCGCCCTTCGGAGAGGGGGCAATGACCCTCTACCTGTCTTTGTGGGAGGCGCAGTACCTGCAGTGCTATGACAACGTCGAGGTCTATCTGACAAGAACGGACGACAGCTCTGTGGGGCTCAAGGAGCGGGTAAATTTTGCCGTCTCGAAGCATGCGGACTTTTTTGCCTGCAATCACTTCAACGACAGCGAGAACCCGGCCGTGAGCGGCGGGTCGGAGGTGTATGTCTCAATCAATCAGTCCCTGTTCCCGCAGGAGGCATTCTTTGCGCAGACAGAGCTTGATGAGCTGAGTACCCTGGGGCTGAATGTCCGGGGAATCAAATTCCGGGTGGGAGATCACGGAGATTACTACAGTGTTCTTCGCAACTGCTCGAAGAACGGGCTAGAAGGAGCCATCATCGAGCACTGCTTCCTGAACAATGAGAATGACCGGAAATACCTCGGCGGCGGAGATACTGCGGCACTGCAGAATGTTCTGCAGACCATGGCGTATGCGGATGCGAGAGCCATTGCAAAGCACCTGCATCTGAAGTCGACGATCATGGGCGTGGATTACACGGATTATCAGGAGAGTGAGATCACCTGGCCGGTGCTTCCGTTCTCTGCGGACATGTAACGATACCGTAACAACAGGGTTGTTTCATGAAGACCAAACTGAATAGCTGAATAGCCAAGTATTACTGAAGGCTGTGAGATGTCCGAAAGGAAGTGTCTCACAGCTTTTTGTATCCTCGAAAGAGAGATTGTAAGTAGAAAGAGTGTAATTATCTAACATAGATCGTAAAAACAATCATAGTTCATTAGCATACGCAGAAACTACGT
>OMXP01000031.1 GCA_900315055.1 uncultured Lachnospiraceae bacterium | reverse complement strand
AAGAGATCGATATGCTTTTTCTTTTGCCTCGATAGCTCAGTCGGTAGTAGCACGCGGCTGTTAACCGCGGTGTCGTAGGTTCGAGTCCTACTCGGGGCGCTGAAAACCTTGCCGATCCTGATCTGGCAGGTTTTTTTGTTAGAGCGACATCTTAACAGACGTTGGCTTAATGCTCACGAGTGTGATATACTGGTGGAGCTCGAATTCAACAGCATGGCTCCGTGGTCAAGAGGTTAAGACATCGCCCTTTCACGGCGGTAACATGGGTTCAATTCCCGTCGGAGTCATTCATATGGTGCCATAGCCAAGTGGTAAGGCGTGGGTCTGCAAAACCCTGATCACCAGTCCGAATCTGGTTGGCACCTTGAGTCCAGCAAGCAGGTTTATCTGTTTGCTGGATTTTTTTATGTTCGTTTATAGTTCGCCTCTCATAATAACCCCGATGCCATGACGTAAAACGGAGGGTAATAATGAGCAGAATGCGAATGATCCAATATTACGAAGTCCTGGGACTGGAATGGGGGACTATGCCGGAATCGGCGAGGGACTGTGATGCTCTGATTGAAAGAACCTGCGCACGGATTCTGAAGACGGAAAAGCCGGATTCCAGTGCTCCGGATCTTCTGCAGTCCTGGTGGACGGACAGACGGGATCTGATTCTGGAGGCCAGAAGTCTTCTCGGGTCTTCGGCAACCAGAGGGAAGGTTACGCAAGAACTGAAGAGAATCTATGCCGTAAGCGTCCGGGAGGATCCCATGGAGCCGTTCTCCGTCCTTGGCATCGATCTTCTGAAAGAAGCAGATATCAGGAGAGATCAGAAGTTTGAAGGGATCAGCAAAGAGCAGGACGCGAGAATTTTCGAGAAGGCAAAGAAGGCCTATCTCTTTCTCGAGAAGAAGAACCATGAGGACAATTTCCCGGAAGGAGCAGAGAAGGAGTGGCATTCTGCACGGTCGAAGATGATCAATCATGCCTTTTCGCTGATCTCGAAGGAAGACGGACGCCGCCGTGTCTACCGGAGACTTGATGCCTGCAGGGAGCGTTTCCTTGACAGACAGCAACGGAAAGAGGCGCAGAAAGAGGAGACCAGGGAAAGACGACAGGCCCGCAATCCCACGATGGAGCAGTTTGCAAACTTCCTCGGACGGGCAGAGGCTGCGGCGGATGCGGCGTCTCTTTCCCTCTCCTTTGCCGAGAACTCCATGCATGATGGTCAGGTATGGACACCGGTTCGTCTGTCCCATGTGCGATCCCTCTATGAGGATGCGCAAAGGAAGAGCGATGCACTGACACGAATCGATGAGATGATGGATGCCATCTGGGAGGATCACCCGGCATACCGGAGACAGTGTCTTGTGTATCGGAGACTTCGCCGGAGAACAGAGCATGATCTTGCACGGTGCGAAGCCCTGATTGAGGAGATGGAGGCCGGTGAGCCGGGAGTTCGGACGAGGAAGCTTCGAAGGGCTCTGCTTGCCGCTACAGCAGCCGCGGCCTGTGCCGGTGCCATACTTGTGATAGGTCTTCGCTGGAGCAGGGCAGAAAGCACTGCGCAGAGGCAGCAGTACCTTGAGGAACAGCAGCAGGAGTACATGCAGGGGTTCGACCGCACCTATGCGGACAGAGCGCCGGGAGAAACACAGGTGCAGATGCCATAGGCCGTATTCGGGGGTATACTTGAGGAAACACCTGTATGTGAATTCGGAGGAACTGCCTTGAATTGCCCCTACTGTGGAAGTGAACTGCCTGATGGAACGAAGACCTGCCCCGGCTGCGGCGCGGATCTGACCCATGAAGACCTGCCGGACGGGACACCGGAAACGGTCCGCTGCCCCGGCTGCGGAAAGACCGTCGATGCCAGTCTCCTGTTCTGCCCGAACTGCGGGGCTGCTCTCCATTCGGACGAGGGTCCGAAGATGCGGACGGATACCAGAACGGAATCCATGTTTGAGGGCGCAAATCAGGATACCCAGTGGAGGCCGCCCCTTCCTCCCGGAGTCTCCCCTGCCTGGCGGGTAAGAAGCAAGACAGCGGCAACACTGCTTGCCTTCTTCCTCGGAGGGTTCGGAGCACACGAGTTTTACCTGGGTCATCCGAAGAAGGCGATTCTCTACATTCTGTTCGCTTTTTCCGGTTTTCCGATGATTATCGGCATCCTCAAGGGTGCCCAGTATGTGCTGGAGTCGGACGAGGATTTCATGCGGGACAATCAGGTGCTGCTCGAGAGATACCGGCAAAGTTAAATTGTAGTAAAGAATCTGTAATGCCGAAAAACAGGCGCCGGTTCAGAATAATGTAAAAGATTTCGAATATAGAGACAATAATAAAATTCCGGGAAAGATGATTGACTTCATATCGATCTCATGGTACCCTTTAGTCATCAAAAGAAACAACATTCTTCCACCTGACGAGAAAGGGAACAGGAAGAAAATAATCCCGGGAGGTACGGTCCAATCGGCATTTGAGGTTCCACAGATCCATAAAGCAAATTTCAGCAGGAGGTACAGACCGAAGTACTAGACAAGGTCCAGAGTTCCATAATGACACCAGAAAACGAGTTAGCTTTTCAAGCTGCTCCTTAAGGGTTGGTACAGTCCGATGAAATAAGTAAGCTCCAAAGATCCAGAACGACGAAGAAGCTTAAAACAGATTCCAAAGGTACAGACCAATGAAGAGGTAACGTTCCAGGCCTTATAATCCGCAACTGATGTTTGAATGAAACGGAGGTACGGTCCGTTGGGCTAGACAGTAAGGCTTCCAAAATCGAAAACACACAGAAACTGGTGAATGCCAATGCAGAAGTAAGTTTTTCCTGTTAACAATGATTGATCTGCCAAGGACAGATCGGAAACCGGTTCTCTTTCGATGACGAGAAAGTCGAAAGATGTGAAAACCGTTTACAGCAGATAGAGTTGATCGATACTTACGACTGGTACAGACCAATGGGAACATAACATAGACGATCCTTCAAGGAGCAGTAAGAAGTACATGGGATCGCAGACAACTGAATATCCAATACCAACAAGGAGGTACAGTCCGTTGGATGAGTCCATGTGAAAGGGACATCAGAAATGAAATTGATCTGATGTCCCTTTCTTTATGTCCTCTCCTGTTGTATAATGCCGATAATTCATAGCAAACAGATGTGATTACTTAGTTAATAAATCGGAGGAACAGGGGATGGCAGAGGATACCTTTGATTATGAGATCGTAAACGGCAGAAAGATCCGCGTGCGGCCGACAGAGGCCGGGACGGAGATCGACGGGAACGGATATTTCCGGCGGCAGGGGAATCACTTCACAACGCCCTTTGCCGATACGGACGGCAGCATTCCCGGGGAACCGGAGCCTGGAAGAATCGCGGGAGAGGATCTGTACGGGAAAGCAACCACGGCGGGCGATCACAGGGTGCTGAAGGCAGAGCCCTATCGCTACCGTCTTGTCTGGGCCAAGCTCTGCCACTGGAGCAACCGTGCGGCCATCGTTCGGGAGCTCGAGGGACTGGAGGATGCGATCTCCGTAAACCTCGCAGAGCATGCGGAACATGAAAAGGACCTCGGCTGGGAATTTGTCTACAACGACAAAAACACCGATCCCGTAACCGGGGATCAGTTCCTGTCAGAATCCTACTTCCGAGCAGACTATGACTACGGCGGAAGGACGACCGTTCCGGCACTCATCGACCTGAAGGCACAAAATGGCCCGTCCGTCGTGAACAATGACTACAACTGGCTGACGGTCTACTTCGAGACGGCTTTCCGGCCGTTCCATAAAAAGGGCGCCCCGGACCTGTACCCGAAGGCTCTCCGGCATGAGATCGATGCTCAGAACCTCTGGCTTTTCGACAACATCAACAACGCGGTGTACCGCTGCTGGTTTGCCCAGACAAAGGAGGGCTATGAGCAGGGATACCGCACCTTCTATGCGGCGATGGACGTCCTGGAAAAGCGCCTTGCAAAGAACCGGTTCCTGTTCGGGGATTATGTCACCGATTCGGACGTGAGACTGTATGTGACCCTCGCCCGTCTGGATATCCGGTACGCGTTCCAGCTGGGAGAGACGAGACACCGGCTTGTCGATTATCCGAACCTGTGGGGCTATGCAAGGGATCTCTGGCAGGTACCGGCCTTCCGGAACAACACGTACTTTGCGGACTTTGCAAATCCGGAGACCAACGATGTCGGCATCTACCGGGCAAGCTACAACTACCGCTTCCTTCGGCAGATCGATTTTGACAAGCTCTGGGGAGAGGAGACAGACCGGGCAAAGCTCTCGAAGGATCCGGAGCACCGCTTCCTTCCGGAGACGGACGGCGGCAGTGCAAGGACAGAGGATGGCTTCGAGGGGTATGCCCTGACAGCAGAGGAAAAGAAACTGCGGGAAAAAGATGATGCAGCCTACAAAGCCATCCGGGAGGTTCACTCCTGGAAGATCGAGAAGGTCGATGAGCCTGCGGTGAAGAGCCCTGCCGATTTCCCGGCCTTTGTCGATGATCGGAAGTCACAGAAGGAAGCCATCAGGAAAGAGATCGCATCGCTTCCGGACGGACCGGACATCCGGGTAGAAGGGAAGGATGCAGAGGACCTTGCCGTATACCTTGACACCAACGTGACCTCCGCGATCACAACGCTCCTGACGTCCGTCCATCTGCAGGACTTCACGGACGCCTATGAGAGACTGTATGCCGCCTTCGATGCCCTGGACGAGCGCCTTGGAACAAGGCGCTTCCTTCTGGGAGATCATGTGACGGAGGCGGACATCACCCTGTTCACCAGCCTTGTCCGGTTTGACGCGCAGTATTCGAGGAACCTTGGTGCGACAAAGCACCGGCTCGTCGACTATCCGAACCTGTGGGGCTATGCAAGAGACCTCTACCAGATCCCTGCATTCTTCCACAACACAAACTGGAAGACCATCATCGCCGCTGCGGATCCGAAGACGGAGGGTGCTGCATACAGTCCGAATACCTTCTATGATCTCGTTCTGCCGACCAGTGATCTCGATGCACTCTGGAAGAGGGAGACCGACCGGGCATTCCTGTCCGCAGACCCGACCCATGAGTTCCTTCTTACCGACAACAGAAGGTTCTATCGGTAGACAGAAGAGAAACAACAGAACACACAGCATAAACACGCCGCTTCAGCATCTGCCTGAGGTGGCATGTTTTGTTTTCCGGACCCGTTCCCGTCCTTTCCCTGATGACCGGTCATAGGAAGCGGGTATAACCGGAGACGTTTACAGGCACAGCGGGCGGTGGTAGGATGTCGGCAACAGATAAAACATATATAAAACATAGGATTACTGTGAATACAAACCGCTGCTTATCTCCCTCAGCTTACTGCCGGGAGCGTTGGGCAGGGGAAAGGGAATGGGAGGACAAAGTCATGGCATCGAACGCCTGCGATATCTTTGCACACAGAGCTGCTGCTGCGAAAGCACAGGATGTTTACACCGACGAGGAGGCAGAGCGGCACGCACAGGAAGTCGGAGGACTTGCACCCCGGCCGATGGAAACGAAAAACGAGATCGATGAGCGCGGTGCCTTTGTCCGGCAGCCAAACTCCTTCATCGTCCCCTTCGGCGAGAAGGAGGGCGAGTGGAAGGCAGAGGCCGGACGGTATGCGATCTACTGGGCCCACGGCTGCAACTGGTCCAACCGCCCGATCATCGCAAGAGACATCCTGGGACTGCAGGACGTGATCCTCGATCAGACAACCTCCCACTCCGGAGAGACAAACAAGTACGGGCACGGTTTCGGACATGAGTCGGGACATAAGGATCCGCTGACGGGCGTGTACTTCCTCTCGCAGTTCTACAAGAATGCAAACCCCGACTACAAGGGAAGAGCGACGACACCGACACTGGTGGATATCAGGGAGAAGAAGGCAGTCAATAACGATTACCACCGCCTGACCAACTACATCGAGGTGCAGTTCCGGAAGTTCCAGCCCGTCGATGCGCCGGATCTTTATCCGAAGGCCTACCGCCGGGAGATCGACCAGCTCAATGACTGGCTCTTCCCCCATGTCAACAACGGCCACTACCGTATGGCCTTCTGCCAGACGCCGTTTGCCTACTGGTCGTCCTACAATGATTTCTACGACTCCCTCGACAAGCTGGATCAGCGCCTTGAGACGAACCGGTTCCTGTTCGGCGATTACATCACCGACTCCGATATCCGCCTGTACGTGACCCTGGTCCGCTGGGACTTCGGTTATTACCGCAGCATCGGACCGACGAGAAAGCCGATCTACGACTACAAGAACCTCTGGGGGTACCTCAGAGAACTCTACTGGGAGCCCTCGTTCCACAAGACCCAGTTCGTGAACGAGCTGGCAGCGGGCAATCAGAGCGCGAATGCCGACCGTGACCTGTTTGTGGACTGGAACCAGCGGATCGCCTCGAAGATCAACCTCGACGAGTTCTTTGCCTATGACGGCTGGAGAAAGAAGCTCTCGAACCATCCGGACGAGATCTACTTAAGACACCCCGCAGGGGAGAGCCCGGAGGATTACCAGAGCGAGATTTCCTTCTCCCCCTGGAACCGCCCGGATCAGAAGGACCGCGAGGCGGACGATCCGGCGAACAGCCCGCTGGATGTGGACGCATCGATCAACCCGCTGAAGGGCAAAATCGACGCCTGACGAGCAGGAGGCAGCATGGAAATCTACCGTGTGACCAGACAGTCAAAGGACTGGCTCCTCAAAGCGTATGACTACGCCCGCATGGACGCCTTCGTGTTCGGACAGAACATTCCCCTGGAGTGTGAGTTTGACCATGATGATCCGGACGAGGATCTTGAGGCGGTGGTGCTCATCGAGGACCACAAGCCCCTCGCCGGCTGCAGGATCACGTATCCGAAGGAGAATGCGGCGCGGATCGGCAGGGTCTGCGTGATCCGGGAAAAGCAGCGCTCCGGAGTGGGACATATCCTTCTTGCGGAAGCCGAGAAGTGGATCCGGGAGAAAGGCATTCGTCACGTCCTCATCAGCTCCCAGGACCGGGCACAGGGCTTCTATGAGTGCTGCGGCTATCACCTGGTGCCGGGCGTTGACCCGGACATCCTGGAGGGGAACAGAACCCGTGAGCAGAAGGAAGAGGAGAAAAAGGACCGCCCGTCCCTTGGTTTTTCCTGTGTGCTTGTGGAAAAATATCTGGACTGACAGGGTCCATTACGATTGACGATTCGCCGTCTGATCCGTAACTTAGGTTATGAGTCAGGCGGCTTTTTTGCTGTCACAAATCAGGAGGTAAGAGACATGGTCAGGCATATCGGAATCGTGAGTCTGTCGGCAGGCGTCATCGGAGAGACTTCTGTGCGGCATGAGGTGGAGATCGGGCTTGCAAGGCTGAAGGATTACGGCATTCAGGTATCCATGATGCCGCATGCGATGAGTGGTATTGCGTATGTGAAGGACCACCCGAAGGAGCGGGCAGAGGATCTGCTCCAGGCCCTTCAGGATCCCTCGATCGACATGATACTCTGCGCGGTCGGAGGGGACGATACCTACCGCCTGCTCCCGTATCTGTTTGACCATGAGGAGCTTGCAAAAGCGGCCCAGCCGAAGATCTTCCTCGGGTTTTCGGATACGACGATCAACCACCTCATGTTTCACAGAATCGGTTTTCCGACCTTCTACGGGCAGGCGTTCCTCCCCGATGTCTGCGAGCTGGAACCTCAGATGCTGCCGTATTCGAAGCGGTACTTCGAGGAACTGATCCGGACCGGGACGATTCACAAGATTACACCGTCCGATGTCTGGTACGATGAGCGGACGGACTGGTCCGCGAAGGCAGCGGGGACGGGAAGGGTTTCTCACCCCAATGAGGGCTTTCGCCTGCTGCAGGGAGAGCCGGTGTTTTCCGGGGAGATCCTCGGCGGCTGCATCGAGTCGCTCTTTGACCTCTTTGACAGCACAAGGTATGCGGGGAGCGCAGGGCTTTGTCAGGCGTACGGCCTCTTCCCGCCTGCAGCTGACTGGCAGGGGAAGATCCTGCTTCTCGAGACCTGCGAGGAGCTCTCAAGTCCTGCCCACTACCGGCTAATGCTCGAGACTCTTGGGAAGACCGGTGTCTTTGATGCCGTTTCCGGAATCCTGTGCGGAAAGCCGATGAACGGGAAATACCAGGCAGAGTATGAGCACATCATTGTCGAGACCGTGGGCAGAAGGGACCTTCCGATCGTCTCCAATATCAACATCGGCCATGCAACGCCCCGCTGCATCATCCCCTTCGGCGTCCCCGCTGTGGTGAATGCTGGACTGCAGGAGATCACCTTCTCAGGTCGCGGACTCCTGGGCTGATGCTTCCTTATTGTCCTCCTTCTTCCGGTTGCGGGAGCGGTACTCCCTTGGGCTCATGCGCATGATGTCCTGAAAGACCCGGTTGAAGGTGCGCTGGCTCTCAAATCCGGACTCCATCCAGATGTCCGTGATCGGCCTTGCCGTGTAGAGAAGGAGCGAACAGGCGTACTGGGTGCGGGTGTTGTTGACATAGCCGTTGAAGTTTGTATGGAACAGCCCGGAGAAGAGCCGTGAGAGCGTGTAGGGGCTCACGTACAGGTCCCTTGCAACCCCCGTGAGGGTCAGAGGCTCCCGGAAGTGCGCGGCGATGTATTCGACGCACCGGTACACCAGATCGCCATCCTCCCGGGACGGGCGGGGCCGTAGGGTCATCTGGGGCATGGAGCGGGAGAGAATGATCTGGATGAAGGCCTGGACAATGGCACTGTCGGTTGCCATATCCGACGCGGGTGCAAGGATCTCATCGAGCCCGGTATGAACCGTCACATCGTCCGAGGTGGTGGCGGGCAGCGGCACCATCCGGTCCGGGTGCGCCTCCTTCTCATCGGCAAGGAGGGAATGCATCGCATAGACGACGTCCGGGTGGACGACAGACGCCGGGATCACGGGATTTTCCGGGATGAAGTTGTGCATATTCTCGTAGAAGGAGCCGCAGTACACCGTGGCTGCACGAAGGACGATCATGGTTCCGTCCTGACTGGGATCGAACACCTGCGTGTGATGGACGACGCCGGGGAAGATCAGGGCGACATCGCCGCGGTCCATGTGGTAGAACTCCTGCATCATCCCGAGCTCAAAGCTTCCGGAGAGCACGTAGATGATCTCGAGGGAGTTATGAAGGTGCGGAGAAAAATGGCTAATCTTCCGGAGATAAATTTCAAAGCCGGCCTCTGAAATCTGATACACTGGTCTCATAGAAAAATTCCTTATTATGTAAAAATGAACTATTTACATCGACTTTCCGGGAGCCCGGAACTCGCTCTGAAAGTCCCGAAAACATGCCATTTTCAGCCAATGGCAGAACTGTTGCGGCACAATTTCAGAAATTGAGTAAATTTATTGGAAACGTTTGCAGTGATGGATCGTGGTCGAAACCATGGTTTGAAATATGCACGTAAACGATTTCACTGAATTTCCGGCCGAGTCAGAGTAAAAACGCAAGATCTGGCTACTTTTTATTAAAATATGACATGTATTCTAGAAGATCGGGCCGTATAATGCAAGGCGTAAGGAACAAGGAAAGAGATCCGGAACGAAACAAGATCACGGATCGGACAGTTCCCGAATGAAATTGCACAGACCACAGCTTTGATTAAAGCATTGAATTTTACCCCCCCTTGCAATGCAAAAGCTGTTACGACCCTGAGACATCGAAAACCCGATCGGTGTCTCTTTTTTTGTGCTCCGCGTGGTATGATAGGGACGCAAACAGGGGCTGTTCGGGGGTCGTTAAAGGAGATAAGTGATGGCTGCAACTGGACTGGAAGCATATACCGAGGCGAGGAAGCTTGGCCTGAAGGCCTGCCGCCGCGCGGTTGTGAACGGGCATTCCCCGTATCCGGCTGTTCTCGATGATATCCTGAAGGAATACGATGTTCTGGCAGAGGTGCCAGTGGGACTCATGGAGCTGCCCCTCGACATGGTCGCCGGCACAAGAACCGCGGGAAGGACCACCGCGTTCTCGAACAACTTCATGCCGATTCTGAAGGAGGGCACGGAGTTCCAGATGAAATGGTCCAACCTCTATGAATCACAGATGGACGTTGGCATCCACGACCCCATCAAGTGCTATGAGTTCCTGAACCGGTTCTATGTCCTCGAGGGCAACAAGCGCGTGTCGGTGAGCCGCTACTGCAAGCTCTCCGGGATCATGGCGGATGTCACGCGCGTCCTGCCCCGCCGCTCCGATGCGAAGCGGATCCGGCTCTACTACGAGTTCCTGGATTTCTTCAAGGTCTGCCCGCTCTATCAGATCGAGTTCACCCAGGAGGGCTTCTACAGCCGCTTTGCCGAGGCCCTCGGCCAGAACCTGACCGATCCCTGGCCGGACGAGCTCATCGAGACGATCAAGGCCGCGTACGCGACATTTGAGAAGCTTTACGTGAACCGCGGCGGCGACAAGCTCGAGACCACGACGAGCGATGCCTTCCTCGTCTATCTGAACTTCTATCCGATCGGGACGCTGCTTGAGGACTCCAGCGACGTGATCTCCTCGAGGATCACAAGGCTCTGGAACGAGATCCTCACCGAGTCGACGGACTCCGTGACCCTCGTCGAGGATCCGAAGCAGATCCGGAAGGATACGGGACTTCTCGACGTGTTCCGCTCCGCGCCGGACTACTCGGTGGACAAGCCGCTTCGCGTGGCGTTCATCTACGACAAGAACCCGGAGAACTCCCGCTGGATCTACGGGCATGAGCTCGGGCGCAATCACCTGGTGTCCTACTACGAGGGACTCGTGGACGCCGTGAAGTTCGAGGACTGCGACAGTGATGAAAAGATCCAGAAGGCCATCGATGCGGCAGCGGCCGACGAGGACAGCCTGGTATTCACGACGAGTCCAGCGATGATGCCGGCAACGCTGCGCTCTGCGATCCACTATCCGAAGATCAGCTTCCTCAACTGCTCGATCAACCTCTCGTACAATGCCGTCCGCACCTACTACTGCAAGATGTACGAGGCCAAGTACATCCTCGGCGCCCTCGCGGCCTCGATGGCGGAGAACCATAAGATCGGCTACCTTGCGGACTATCCGATCTACGGGTGTGTCGCAAACATCAATGCCTTTGCCATCGGCGCCTCCCTTGTGGACCCGAAGGCAAAGATCTACCTGCAGTGGTCGTCGAGAAAGGGCGAGAGCTGGCGCGAGTGGTTTGCAAGAGAGGGCGTCCGCGTGATCTCCGGCCCGGACCTTATCATGCCGAAGAGCCCGTCCAGGGAGTATGGCCTGTACCTTGTGGAGGACGATGGCACCGTGACGAACCTTGCGATGCCGGTGATGAACTGGGGCACCTACTACGAGCAGATCGTCCGCCGTGTCCTCGAGGGCAACTGGGAGGCCATGGGAAGCTCGAAGAAAAGAGAGGCTGTGAACTACTGGTGGGGCATGCAGACGGGGGTTGTCGACGTTCTCTGCTCGGAGCGCCTGCCCTATACCTCGAAGAAACTCGTCGAGATCCTGCGCCACGGGATCATCACCGAGCAGATGCGGCCCTTCGACGGGGAGCTTCATTCCCAGAAGGAGACGATCAAGACGGTGCAGGATCCGCTGCTTACGAATGAGCAGATCATCGAGATGAACTGGCTCAACGACAACGTCATCGGCTCCATCCCCGAGACGCAGGATCTCGTGGAATCGGCACAGGGCACCGTAAAGGTTGCCGGCATCGACGAGACGGAGCAGACGGCAAAGAGTCTGAATGCCGACGCAAAGGCAGAAGACGGAAACAGCGCAAAGAGCGAATAAGGGTCACAAGCCGCCGGACAGGGCGGTATCGGAAGAGAGCCTGAACAAATGAAAGTGCTGGTAGTTGCGGACGAAGAAAACAAGGGGCTGTGGGACTACTTTGATCCCGCACGTGTCAAGGGAGTGGATCTGATCCTCTCGTGCGGCGATCTCAAGTCTTCCTATCTTGAGTTTCTCTGCACGATGGTGAACTGCCCCGTGCTGTATGTGAAGGGAAATCACGACGGCCACTATACGTACAAGCCGCCGCTTGGATGCGATGACATCGACGGGAAGGTCTATGACTTCAAAGGGCTTCGGATCCTTGGCCTTGGCGGGTCCATGCGCTATATTCCCGATGCCCCGAATCAGTACACCGAGGAGGAGATGCAGCAGCGCATCAAAAAGATCCGCCGGCAGGTGACGATGATGAACGGGTTCGATATCCTGCTGACCCACGCCCCGGCAAAGGGATACGGGGATCTGCCGGATCTGCCCCACAACGGATTCCAGTGCTTCAATGATCTCATGGAGAAGTGGAAGCCAAAGTACATGTTTCACGGGCATGTCCATCAGAACTACAGCCGGGATTTCCAGCGGGAGACGATTCACCCGTCCGGAACGCGCATCATCAATGCCTACGACAGCTACATGATCGAGATCCCGGACGATGCCCACCCGGCACCCGGAAAGACCGGCTCCGCCCTCTATGATCTCTACGTCAGCATGAAGTTTCGAAGACGCAATGCCTTTTAATTCGCAGATGAAAGGAGTGACATCATTGTCTGACAGCAGGCATTCTGCATCAAAACCGAAAGATACCGTCCGGAAGGTCGTCTTTGCCGCCGTCTTTGCGGCGATCACCTACGTGGTATTCACCTACCTGTCCATCCGCATCCCGACCCCGGGAGCGGGGCAGGTCTCGGTCCACCTCGGCAATGCCTTCGTGGTGCTCGGAGCGCTGCTTTTAGGACCCGTGTACGGCGGCCTTGGCGGGGCGATCGGCCTTACCATCGCGGACCTCATTGATCCGGTCTACATCGTCGAGGCGCCGATCACGTTTGTGATCAAGTTTCTGATCGGCCTGATCACCGGCGTCATCGCCCACAGGCTTTTCCATCTCTCGACGGAAACCGACCGCCACAGGATCTTTCTCGGAACCCTGATTCCGTCGATCGCAGGCCTTGCCTTCAACGCCATCTTCGATCCGCTCCTTCGCTACTGGTACCGGATCCTGATCCTCGGGAAACCTGCGGCGGAAGTGTCCTTTGCAATCAATGCGGCGGTCACGCTCCTGAACTCCGTGGTCTCCCTTGTCGTGGTCATGGTCCTGTACCTGGCCCTTCGCGTACCGCTCCGGAAGGCGGGACTCTGGTTCCGGATTGCATAGAGAACAGAACGTTGTTGGTCATTACAGAACGAAGGCAGGTGCCGGCAGAATAAGCGGCACCTGTTTTTCGTGAGGAGGAACCCATGCAGGACATCACCGTACGTGTTGCGGATCCCGAAAGGGACGCAGAACGGCTTCTTGAAATCTACAGCCCGTATGTTGAAAAGACCGCGATCAGCTTTGAGATGGAGACCCCGACTTTAGAGGAGTTCCGGCAGCGGATGGAGCACACGCTCTGCCGCTACCCCTACCTTGTTGCGGAGCAGGAAGGCAGGATTGTCGGCTATGCGTACGCGGGGCCCTTCAAGGAGCGGGAGGCGTACGACCACGCGGTGGAGACGTCGATCTATCTCGACAGCACCTGCCGCCATCAGGGCATCGGAAAGAGGCTGTATGCGGCGCTCGAGAGGTCGCTGTCCCTGATGAACGTCCTGAACCTCAATGCCTGCATCGGCGTTCCGGAAGAAGGAGAGAGCCTTCCCTTTCTGGATAACAACAGCTGTGACTTTCACGCCCACCTTGGCTACCGCCTCGTCGGACGCTTCCACCAGTGCGGGTACAAGTTCGGGACGTGGGTCGACATGGTGTGGATGGAAAAGATGATCGGCGATCACAGGGACACCCCGGCGCCGTTCCTTCCCTTCCCAGAGGTGCGGGACAGACTGGGAATTCTGTAAGAGCTCCCTGCGTGGTATACTTTCCACAGATCTTTTATCAATCTTTGACAGGAGCTGTTTTTCATGGATGCATGTGCCGTTCTGATCCCCTGCTACAACGAGGAACAGACGATCGCGAAGGTGGTCCGGGACGCGAAAAAGGCGCTCCCGGACGCCACGATTTACGTCTACAACAACAATTCCACAGACCGCTCGGCTGAGCTTGCAAAAGAAGCCGGCGCTATTGTCCGCAGCGAGTTCATGCAGGGCAAGGGCAATGTCATCCGCAGGATGTTCCGCGAGATCAATGCCAGGTGCTATGTCATGGTGGACGGGGACGATACCTATCCCATGGAGTCCGCGCCGCAGATGGTGGACCTTGTGCTGCACCACAACGCTGACATGGTCATCGGGGACCGGCTCTCGTCCACGTATTTCGAGGAGAACAAGCGCCCCTTCCACAACGCCGGAAACTCTCTCGTGCGCGCCTCCATCAATCACCTGTTTGACTGCAAGATCACCGACATCATGACGGGCTTTCGGGCCTTCTCCTATGACTTTGTGAAGACCTTCCCCGTCATGTCCCGCGGCTTTGAGATCGAGACCGAGATGACGATTCATGCGGTCTACAACAACATGCAGATCGAGAACGTCGTCGTCGAGTACCGGGACCGCCCGGCGGGCAGTGTGTCGAAGCTCAACACCTTCTCGGACGGCTGGCGTGTCATTAAGACCATCTTCAACCTCTACCGAAACTACAAGCCCTTGGGCTTTTTCGGAATTCTCGCGGTGCTCCTGCTGTTTATCGCCGTGATGTTCTTCATCCCGGTCTTTGCCGACTACGTAAGGACCGGCCTGGTCCGCCGCTTCCCGACGCTGATTGTCTGCGGCTTTACGGGACTTGCCGCCCTGCAGTCGTTTTTCTCGGGGCTGATCCTCTCGAACATGGACCGCAATGCGCGCCGCAGCTTCGAGCTGCAGCGAAACGCCCTGCACCTGCAGTACCTTGCCCTGGAAAGAGCAGAGAAGGAAGACGGGGACCGGAACGCATGAGAACTGTCCTTTCCATTCTTCTGTTTGCTGTCTTTGCAGGCCTGGTACCGGTTCTTACGGGGCTTCTTCCCTGCTCGCTTCTTCCTGCGGGAAAGAGAACCTTTCACCGCCTCGTGATTACCGGCTACATGACGACCTTTGCCCTGTTCGAGGTGCTGGGCCTTCCGGTGCTGTTCTTTACAAAGCTCGGGGACTTTTACCTGCTGCTTGGCATGTACCTTGCGGCGACGGCGGCGGTCATCGTGCTCGGGATTGTCCGCACATACAAGAGCGGCGGTGTCTGTCTGCCGCAGCCTGTCCGGACGCTTCAGAAGGCGAGGATCCTTCGAAAAAACGGAGATGATCCCTCCAGTGTCATCGACCGGGAGGCGCTTGTCCTGTGGATTGTCTTCTGGGCGCTTCTTGTCTTTGAGATCGTGATGGCGATAACCCACGCCTCCTACGACGGGGATGATTCCTACTACGTTGCGCAGTCGGTGCAGACTTATCAGACCGGGACGATGTATCATTACATCCCCTACACGGGGATCACGACATCCCTTGACGGAAGACACGCAATGGCGCTTCTTCCCATGTGGATCAGCGCCGTATCGGTGCTCTGCCGCCTGCACCCCGCGATCGTCTCCCACACGCTGCTTCCCGTGATCTTCCTGCCCCTTGCGGACATCAGCTGCTACAGCCTGATGCGGGCTCTCCTCTACAACAAGGTGGGGAACAAAAGAGGACGGCGCATGATCCCGGCGTTTCTGGTGATCCTGGCTGTGGCGCAGATCTTCGGCAACAACTCGATCTACACGCCGGAGTCGTTTCTGATGCTGCGCACCTGGCAGGGAAAGACCCTCTTTGCCTGTGTGGTCGTGCCGGTGGCATTCTACGTTCTTTTGAACATCGCGCATCATCTGCAGGATCACAATGCGCCGAACTACACGTTTCTGCTGATGTTCCTGCTGAACGTGACCGCGGGCTTTACGACGTCCATGGCGCCGTTCTACCTCGGGGCGCTGCTGGTGCTGGGAAGCCTCATGCTCTCTGCCGGCTTTCGGAAGCCCTGGGTTCTTGGACGGACCATCCTGTGCTGCATTCCGAACGCCGTGTATGCGGTGATCCTCGTGATCCTGATGCTGCCGAATCTCCTTGCCTGAAAGGTGCTGCCATTGAGTCAGATCATCAACACAATTGAAGAGTACCAGGGAAGCGGCTGGATCCTCGTGTTCTACGGCATCGCGCTGGTCGCTCTGTTTTTCAGGGAGAACGACCGGGGCAACCGGATCGCGTTTCTCTACCTTCCGGCCCTCTGGTTTGTCATCTTCCTGCTGCCTCCGGTGCACTCCCTGTACGTTCGCATCGACGGGAATGACACCTACTACCGGCTCCTTTGGCTGATCCCGATGATCGTCACCATCGGCTACGCGCTGGTCCGGCAGTTCGCGGATCATCTCTACATCGGCGTGATTCTTCTGTGCGCGGTTCTTGCGATATCCGGCACCTGCGTCTACAGGAACGAAAACCTGACCAGAGCCACGAACCCCTATCACCTGCCGCAGTACGTCGTCGATGTCTGCGATGCGATCATGGAGGATACGGACGGAGAGCGGACGATGGCCGCGATGCCGCCGGAGATGGTCCAGTTTGTGCGGCAGTACGAGACGAGGATCATGATGCCCTACGGAAGAGAGATGCTGATGCCCTCCTATGCGAATGTCGAGATGCCGGTGTACGACATCATGAATCAGGACACGATCAACGGGAAGGAGCTGGTCGCGGCCATACGGGATTACAACTGCAACTATATCGTGGTGAGCTCCATCAAGATCGATACCATCGACCTGTCCGAGTACGGGATTGAGTTTGTGGGTCTCGTGGACGGGTTTGCGATCTATCACGATCCGACGGAGTCCGCGAGCCTTACGGATTAGAGATCGGATAAGAGATGCCTTTTACCTTTACGACAAAAGAAGACCGTGGCGGCGCCTTCGCCGAGGTCACGGGATATGACGGGCAGGCCGCGGAGCTGACACTGCCGGAGAGCCTCTCGGGGCTTCCGGTAAAAAGCATCGCGGCTTTTGCCTTTGCGGAGCGGACGGACCTCACATCGGTTCATCTGCCAAAGAGCCTGAAGAGCCTCCACCTTTTCGCATTTCAGAACTGCGTGAACCTGAAAGAGGTCGAGCTCTTCAACACGACGGACGACTACTACGACGGCGTGATCCGGGGGTGCCGGAAGCTCTCGAAGATCACCGTGCACCTCATTCTTCCGGAGAACTTTATCATCGCAAGGGAGATCCTGAACGACACCGATGCGGCGCTCTCGTTTACCTTTCTTCCGGATGCGGGAGAGCCTTTTTCTCTCACCTTCCCGGAGTACGTCTCCGAGGCAAGGGAGGATACGATGGCGAGGGCTATCCACTTCACGATCGAGGGCGCCGGCATGGCGTACCGGGAGTGCGTCAAGAAGCACGCGATCGACTTTCGGGAGTATGACACGCTCCTGCCGCGCCTTACGATGTACGACTTCGCATCTGCTGCTGCGATCGCCCTCGGGCGTCTTCAGACCCCGGTGGCTCTTACGGACGATGGCAGGGAAAAGTATGAGACGTTCCTTACAGATCACAACAAAGATCTCCTGTGCCTCCTGACGAAGCGGGAGGATACGAAGGCAGTGCAGTTCCTCTCGGACCACGACCTCATTCTTGCGGATGCCATTCCGGAGGCACTTGAGATCGCAGCAGAAAAGAAGCTCGTCGAGATCACGGGGATTCTCATGGCAGTGCAGGGAAAGAAGAAAGAAACATCGGGCGGCGGCCTGTCCCTGTCGCTGTCCGACTGGTAGGAAAGAAGGTTTACCAATGATTCAGCTCACAACAAAGTGGGGAGAAGCCCTGACGAATCCTCCCCTTCCGGAATATCCCCGTCCGTCCATGGTCCGCACGGGTTACTATCAGAGCCTGAACGGCACCTGGCAGTATGCCATCGCCGACGGGGACAAGCTCCCGAAAAAAATGGAGGGGGACATCCTTGTTCCCTTCTCCCCGGAGGCGTATCTCTCCGGCGTCCACCGGCAGCTCCTTCCGGGGGAGAGTCTCTGGTACTACCGCACCTTTGCGGCAGATAAGGATGCTCTTGTGAAGAACCATGAGAGGCTTCTTCTGCACTTCGGGGCGGTGGATCAGATCTGCGACGTGTTCGTGAACCGGCAGATGATCCGCACCCATGTGGGCGGCTATCTTCCCTTTACGGCGGATGTGACGGCCGCCTTAAAGAACGGTGAGAACTCTCTTGTCCTTCGGGTAAAGGACGAGACCGACACCGGGTATCATGCCCGGGGCAAGCAGAAGCTCCATGCGGACGGCATGTTTTATACGGCGGTGAGCGGCATCTGGCAGAGCGCGTGGCTCGAGGTGGTGCCGCAGCGCCATATCAGGAGGGTCCGTGCCACCGGCCTTCCGGACCGCCATGCGGTGCAGTTCCTCGTTCAGGCGGGCGGCGCAAAGGATACGGTCACGATCGATGTCCTGGAGCCTGCCATCGAAAACGGGGATACGTATCTTTCAGACGATCCGTCCCTTGTCCGGGAGAAGTTCGAAAAGGGGCACATCATTGCATCGGTCACGGGCCATGCAGGGAGCGTTGTCCGGGCGGGACTTTCCGATGTCCGCCTCTGGGGCACGGGCTCTCCCTGGCTCTACTGGTACCGGGTGCGCATGGGAGAGGATACCGTTTACGGATATTTCGGCCTTCGCACCGTGACGGTGGAGAGCGATGGAAAGTACCCGAGGATCTGCATCAACCACAGGCCGGTCTTTGAAAAGGGCGTCCTCGATCAGGGCTACTGGCCGGACGGGATTTACACGGCGCCCTCCGATGCGGCGATGATCTGGGACATCCAGGCGATGAAGGATGCGGGCTTCAACATGGTCCGGAAGCACATCAAGATCGAGCCGGAGCGCTGGTACTACCACTGCGACCGCCTGGGGATCCTCGTGTGGCAGGACATGGTAAACGGCGGCGGAGAGTACAGGCACTGGTATGTCACGGGCTTTGGCAACCTCATCTCTCAGACGAGGTTCCGGTTCGGGGACTGGACGTACGGGCTGCTTGCCCGGGAGAATCCCGCCGGCCGCCGCGAATATGTCCGTGAGATGAAGGCGACGATCCGCCTGTTGAAGAACCACCCTTCCATCATCGTCTGGGTCCTCTTCAACGAGGGCTGGGGACAGTTTCATGCAAACGAGATGACACGCATCGCAAGGCGGTGCGATACCACAAGGCTCATCGACGAGGCTTCCGGCTGGTTCGACCAGGGGGAGGGGGATCTTCGGACCGTCCATAACTACTTCTTCCCGAAGGTGGTCCTCAAAGAAAAGCACCGCGCCTTTGCGATGAGCGAGATCGGCGGCCTTACACGGAAGATCGACGGCCACACGGCGATGCTCGAGGCATACGGCTACGGCAACAAGAAGCTCTCCGGTGCGGAGCTGAACAGGAGGTTCCGGAAACTCTGCGATACCGTGGACCGGCTCGAGAAGAAGGGATTGTGCGGCTATGTCTATACCCAGTGGACCGATGTCGAGGGCGAGGTGAACGGGATCTATACCTACGACCGGAAGGTCAGGAAGATTGAGGAGAAGCCCTGATGGAACAGCGTCAGAAACTCGAGGCTGTGGGGCGGAAGATCCTGCAGGAGACAAGAACCGAGCTTCTCCTCTCGATGCATTTCCTCGGTCCTTCGCTTGGAAGTCTGCAGGATCTCATGGATCTTTCGACGACCACGGTGGGAACCGATGCCGCGTATGTGCGCTTCAATCCGTCCTTCCTCATGCAGACCTTTCTCGAGCACCCGAGGCGCCTGAACCGGACGATGGTGCACATGCTGCTCCACTGCCTGTTCCGGCACATGTTTTATGAGCGCTCGTTCCCGGACAGGGAGCTCTATCACCTTTGCTGTGACATCTGCGTCGAGTCGGTCCTGGACTCCATGGACTACAGCGCGGTGCAGGAGGTGATCCCCGATGAGAGAGTGGAGGTCTACGAGGAGCTGAAGAAGAAAGTCGGCGTTCTCACGGCGCCTCGTCTCTATCAGCACTTCGAGCGGGAAAAGCCCGACTACAACAGGCAGTGCGGCCTTGCGGCGCTCTTTCACGCAGACGACCACAGCTTCTGGGCAAAGATCGATCCTCCGAAGAACCAGCCTCAGAATCCGAACGCACCGCAGGAAAACAGAAATCCCGATCAGGACCAGGATTCGAAGGATTCGGATAAAAAGGAACAGCAGAACAGACCCGGCTCCGGGGAGAAGAAGCCCGACGAGGATACCTGGAAGAACAACGAGAGGCGCCTGCAGGCGGAGCTCTCCGCGATCGGGCAGGAGGCCTCGGATGAGACCGGGAGCCTGTCAAGGCTTCTGTCCATCGACCTCACCAAACACGCGGATTACCGGACGTTTCTTCGGCAGTTCCGGATTGTCAGGGAGGAGCAGGGGATTGATCCGGATTCGTTTGATCCGGTGTTCTATCACCTAGGGCTTTCGCTCTACGGAAACATTCCCCTCATCGAGGAGAACGAGGTGCGGGACGTAAACCGCATCGACTGCCTTGCGATCGCGATCGACACGTCCGCATCCTGCGAGGTCTCCCTTGTCCGGAACTTTCTCAACGAGAGCGCGGGGATCCTGCTCTCCGGGGAGTCGTTCTTCAGGAAGGTCGAGATCCACGTGATCGAATGCGATGACCGTGTGCAGAACGACGTTCTGATCACCGATGTGAATCAGATGAAAGACTACGCGAAGGGCTTTACCCTGAAGGGCGGTTTCGGCACGGACTTCCGGCCGGTGTTTCAGTACATCGATGAGAACCGGAAGCAGGGAAAGATGAAGCACCTGAAGGGGCTCATGTATTTCACGGACGGGTACGGGCGGTATCCGAGCCGCCCGACGGATTACAAGACCGCCTTCGTGTTTGTGAAGGGAAGCAACTATAAGGACAGCGGGGTGCCCGACTGGGCCATCCGGCTGTATGTGTGAGAGAGCAGGAAATGAACATCAAGGAAGCAAAAGAGGAAATCATTCACACCGTGCAGGCGTACACCGCAAAGGACGAGAACGGTCAGTACCTGATTCCGGTTGAGAAGCAGCGCCCGATGCTGCTCATCGGCCCGCCCGGCATCGGCAAGACCGCGATTCTCGAACAGGCGGCAAGACAGCTCCACATCAATCTCGTCTCCTACACGATCACCCATCACACGAGGCAGAGCGCCATCGGCCTTCCGAGGATCGAACAGCGGTCGTTCGAGGGGAAGGAGTACCAGGTCACGGAGTACACGATGAGCGAGATCATCGCCGCGATCTACGAGCAGATCGAAAAGAGCGGCGTGAAGGAGGGCATTCTGTTTCTCGATGAGATCAACTGCGTCTCCGAGACCCTCGCGCCGACGATGCTCCAGTTCCTGCAGTACAAGACCTTCGGCACGCACAGGGTGCCGGACGGATTTGTCATCGTCACCGCGGGCAATCCTCCGCAGTACAACAAGTCGGTCAGGGACTTCGACATCGTGACCCTGGACCGCGTCAGAAGGATCAACATCGAGGCGGACTTCGATGTCTGGAAGGAATATGCCTACGATGCGAGAGTCCACGGCGCGATTCTCGCCTACCTGGAGATCCGGAAGGACCACTTCTACTCCATCCGGACCGAGGTGGAGGAGCGGTATTTCGTCACGGCAAGAGGCTGGGAGGATCTCTCCGAGCTTCTGTATGCCTACGAGAAGCTCGGCATCAGGGTGACCGGGGATGTGGTCGGAGAGTATCTGCAGGATCCGGAGATCGCAAAGGACTTCGTGACCTACTACGAGCTCTACGACAAGTACAAGAACCTGTATCAGATCCCGGAGATCCTGACCGGCAGCACCCCGAAGATGGCAGAGCAGCTCTCCGGCGCGCCGTTTGACGAGAAGATCTCGGTCATGAGCCTCCTGATCGATGCCCTGAACAACGAGTTCACCGGGTACGTCCGCACCCTCGAGGTGCAGAAGGTCCTGCTCTCGGAGCTCAATGAGATGAAGAACTCTCTGAAGGCACAGAAGGGGAAGGCCGTGGATCTCATCCGGGCGGCACGGCAGGAGAGAGAAGAAAGACTTGCCAAAAATCTTGACGTCCACATGGTGACACGGGACGAGGAGAAGATCGAGCGGCTCTCCCTCACCGCGATGGCACAGCTTGAGAAGAAGCTGATGCTCGACGGCACCGGCGGGGAGAAGAGCGATTTCGAACTTGCAAGAAACTGGTTTGAGGAGCGGGAGGCAAAGCGCCAGGAGAGCGTAAAGCGCACCGGGGAGCACCTCACCAACTGCTTTGCCTTCCTTGCAAGGACCTTCGGCGAGGGGCAGGAGATGGTGCTGTTTCTCTCGGAGCTTTCCGCGGACCGCTATGCGCTTCGCTTCGTGACCGACAACGGGAACGAGGCCTGGTACAAGTACAACCAGCTGCTGCTTCTTCGCGACCGCAGGGAGGACCTTCGCCAGGAGGTCCTGAGCCTTTCGGGAAGGCTGTAGGAAGACAGTTTTCACCTGATTTTCATACGGTTACGGATACGGAAAATGCCGGGCAGATGGAAGATTCGATTTCCATCTGCCCGGCATTGTTCATGAGGGAGCTTTTGTGAAAGGGTTAATTCTTCTTTGCGGGCTTTTTCACAAAGCGGCGGATCGTGAGGATCACCATCAGTGCGATGAGTGCGCATCCGATGACATCGATCGCGTAGATCAGCTTCTGCCAGGGCTCGACAAGCGGGACATACCGGCTTCCGGTCATGCCGCCGTCCATGGCGTTGGAGTTGACGATCGTGTACAGGATATGGTGTGCGGCGATGCGGCCGAAGTGGTAGTCGGTCTCATTGTTGACGTCGAAGTCATACCGTGCGCTTGCGGGCAGGTTCGTGAGCTTGCCGTCTGCGCCGGCCTGGATCATCTGGCCTGCGTCCATGAAGACGCCGGTGTTGGCGTTGTCGGTGACGATGAAGCCGTTGAAGCCCCACTCGCCTCGGACGATGCCGGTGATCAGGTTGTAGGATCCGCCGGCCCAGGTGTAGCCGATGCGGTTGAACGAGGTCATCATGCTAAGGCAGGACGGTACCTCTGCGGTGGCATTCTCAAACGTGCCGTCGCCGTTGTCCTTTACGTAGCTGATCTTTGTGTTGCCGCTCTTGATGCACATCTCAAACGGGACGAGGTAGATCTCTCTTGCTGCCTGCTCGTTGAGGAAGGTTGCGAGGGAATACTGGCCTTCGCGGTCGCCGCGGTGATCTTCCTGATCGTTGAAGGCGAAGTGCTTGATGAAGCTGTAGACACCCTTGGTGGCTGCGCCGTCCACGCAGTCTACGGCCTGACCTTCTGCTTTTTTGCCCTCTATTCCCAGGTGGAGATGCAGCGTCAGCTCTCCTATCAGAAGAAGCTTCTGATCGAGCAGCAGCTGCACCAGAGTGCCCAGAGGCAGTACAAAACGTACACGGATGCCGTGGGAACCTTCGGAAAATCCATTCATGACCTCATGCACCTTCTTTCGAATCTTCGAAAGACAGAGACCGATGAAGCCCAGGTGGCTGCGATCGACGGCATCGGGGATACACTTCTTTGCTGGGATTCCTTTGTGGAGACCGGAAATGCCGTGCTGAACACGGTTCTGACGGAGAGAAACCTTCACCTTGCATCGAAGGGGATTGCCTTTACGGTGCAGGCGGACGGGAGGGATGCGGGCTTTCTCGAGGATGCCGACCTCTTTCTTCTGTGCGATGCCCTTCTGACCCGTGCGCAGGAGGTGGAGCTTTCCTGCGATCCTTCCCGGCGAAGTATCTCCTTCCGCGCGGGGAAACGCCTGAACCTGTATCTTCTAGAGGTGAGCTATACGAGGCCGAAGGAGAATGATAAGGAGGATGAGTTCCCGCCGGATCTTGTCCTGACAGCCGCAAAGTATCGGGGCGTCTGTTCCGGGGAGAACCATGAGACCTACCGGACGGACCGGGTGGCGATTCCGGTTCCGGAAGGCAAATGAGAAACAGATGAACAGAAAGGGAGCCGGGCTCTGCAGAGGATGATCTTTCCGCAGGACCCGGCTCTTCTTTATTACAGCAGTTTTTTCCGGACACGGAGGAGATAGTACCCGTACTCGTAGACGATCATGGCGGCCCAGCCGATGGCGGACGCCCATGCTTCTCCGATGATCCCGATCTTCGGGACAAGGAGGAAGACAAAAAGCGTCCGGAGGCTGATCTGGAGAATCGTGGATACCAGCGTGATTGTCATGTGGTTCAGCCCGCGGAAGAACCCCTGGATGGAGTTCGTAAAGGCCGGGAAGACGATCATGAAGGCCTTGACGGCAAGGTAGGAGACGCCGATTTGGATCATCTCTTCTCCGCCGTCGTTCGGGGCAAACAGGGTAAGAAGCGGCCTTCGGAAGAGGAACATCGCCGCGGCCGCAAACGGGCAGTAGATAAGGATCAGGAACAGTCCCTGCTTCAGGCTATCCCTTACCCGGTCCTTCTTTCCCGCGCCGAGGTTCTGGGAGACGCAGGTCATGATGCCCGCGGCATTTGTCTGCGTCGGGATCCTCCCGTAGTCATCGATGCGGCAGGCGGCATTGAAGGCCGCGATGACATCGATGCCCTGCGTGTTGATGACCGACTGGATGCAGAGCTTTCCGATGGGCTGGCAGGACTGCTGGAGAGCGGTGAGGATTCCGCTTGAGGAAATCCCGTTGAACAGGACCCTGTCAAAGCACCAGTCTTTTCGGTGAAGCGAAAGAACCGGTACTTTCCGGTAGATGTAAATCGCACAGAGAATGGCGGAGGCTGCCTCGGAGAGGACGGTGGCAAGGGCTGCACCGAACACCGAGAGGTGAAACCCGAAGATGAACACCGCATCGAGGCATGCATTCATGAGGGACGAGACCGTGATGAACTTCAGCGGAGCCTTCGAGTCTCCGATTGCGCGAAGTGCCTGGGAGAGCAGGTTGTACTGAAACGTGAACAGGTTTCCGACAAAGAGGAGCCGCAGGTACACAAGGGAGAGGTCCATGATCTCATCCGGTACCTTCATGAGGGTCAGGATCTGCTGTGAGAAGAGAAGGCCGAAGAACAGGACGATGAACGAGAGCACCGTGCCGGAGATCATCATGGTGGAGAAGGAGCGCTTTACCTTCTCTTTGTCTCCTGCACCGAAGAAGCGGGAAATCCAGACGCTTCCGCCGATCCCGAGGCCCGAGACGAAGAGGACGAGGAGGGCGGAGACCGGGTTCGAGACGCTGACGGCGGAGAGGGCATCGAGCCCCGCACCTTTTCCCACGAGGATGGAATCGACGGCGTTATAGGTCAGCTGCAGAAAGTTCCCCGCAATCAGGGGAAGCGCATAGGTAAACAGGTGCCGGCGCACCGGCCCCGTGGTCATGTCGGTCATGATGGACTCCAGTCATTCAGTGAAAATGTAAGCGCTTACATTATACAATAAGAAAAACGATCCTGCGGGATAAGCAGGACCGTTTTCTCAGGTTTTTTGTTCAGTTTTTGTCGTCTCCGAACATCGACTCCGCATAGCGGACGCTTGCCATCGCATCCTTCCCGTAGAAGTCCGCTCCGATCTGATCCGCAAATTCCTGCGTCATCACGGCGCCGCCGACCATGACCTTTGTATCAGGCTTCTTTTCATGGAGCTGTTTGATGGTCTCCTCCATCGCTACGACGGTGGTCGTCATGAGGGCGGAGAGGCCGACGAGGGGAACGTTCTCCCGGATTGCCGTGTCAACGATTGTCTCCGGCGGGACGTCCCGTCCAAGGTCGATCACCTCATAGCCGTAGTTCTCCATGATGACTTTGACGATGTTCTTTCCGATGTCGTGGATATCTCCCTTTACCGTAGCGAGGATCACCTTTGCCTTTTTCTTCTGCGGGGCACCGGTCATCGTCTTCTTGATCTCATCGAAGGCGGCGTTTGCGGCCTCGGCGCTCATGAGAAGCTGCGGGAGGAAGACGATCTTCTTCTCGAACTCATTGCCGACGACATCGAGGGCGGGGATCAGGTCCTCGTTGATAATGGAAAGACCGTCCCTGGTTTTCAGCGCTTCGATGGTAAGACTGGCCGCAGATTCCTTCATGCCCCGGCGTATGGCGTCCTGCAGGGCAGAGCCGCCCTCTGCTTTGACAGCAGAAGAGGCAGCCTGCTGCGCCTGACCGGCGGCTCTCTTTGCGCTCGAGACATAGCCGCTGTAGTGCGCAATGAAGTTCATGCACTGCGGGTCCATGCCAAGAAGGGCGCAGGATGTGCGGAAGGCCTGCATCATGACCTCGTTTCCGGGGTTGATGATCGCACTGGAAAGACCATTCTGGATGGCCATCGTGAGGAAGTTCGCGTTGATGAGCTCTCTTGCCGGAAGGCCGAAGGAGACGTTGGAGACCCCGAGGATCGTGTGGCCGTGAAGCTCGTCCCGGACCCTTCGTATGGTCTCCAGGGTGGTTGCTGCCGCGCTCTGATCGGAGGAGATCGTCATGGTAAGACCGTCGATGACGATGTCATCTCTGGAAATCCCGTACCGGTCTGCGGCCGCGTAGATCTTCTTCGCGATCGCAAGGCGCCCGTCGGCTGTTTCCGGGATGCCGGCCTCGTCGAGAACGAGACCCACGAGGACGCCGCCGTACTTCTTGACGATCGGCATGACGGCCTCGATGTTCTCGGCCTTGCCGTTTACCGAGTTCACCATCGGCTTTCCGTTGTAGTAGCGAAGCGCCCTCTCGAGGGCCTTCGGGTCGGAGGTATCGATCTGCAGCGGCAGTCCCGTGACGCCCTGCAGGCGGGTGACCACCTCCTGCATCATTGCCGGCTCATCGATCTTCGGGATGCCGACGTTGACGTCGAGGATGTCCGCTCCCTGATCCTCCTCGGAAAGTCCGACCTGGAGGATGGACTCGATGTCGTGGTTCTTTAACGCCTCCTGGAACTTCTTCTTTCCCGTCGGATTGATGCGCTCTCCGATGACCACGGGGCGAGGACCGATCTCGACAACCTGGGAGAAGGAGGTGACCACCGTGCGGTGCTTATGGGTCTGCGGCTTAAACGGGTGGTTTTTCAGGATCCGCTCTTTCAGGAGATGAATATGCGCGGGCGTCGTGCCGCAGCAGCCGCCGGCAACCTGAATGCCGAGGTCCGCGATCTGCTCCATGATGTCCGCAAACTCCTCGGGCCCGACATCATAGACGGTCTTCCCATCCTCCACTCTCGGGAGGCCTGCGTTCGGGTTTACGATGACGGGGATGGAGGCTGCATTTACGAGACGCTGAGCAATCGGCAGCATCTGCTCGGGCCCCAGGGAGCAGTTGACACCGAGGGCATTGACGCCAAGTCCCTCGAGCAGGGCCACAACGCCCTCTACCGGAGCCCCGGTGAGGAGCTTTCCGTCCGTGTCATAGGTGGTCGTTGCAAAGACGGGAAGGTCACAGCTCTCCTTTGCGGCAAGAACAGCGGCCTTGACCTCATAGGAGTCGTTCATCGTCTCGATGGAAATGAGGTCGCACCCGGCCTCTGCCCCGTACCGGACAACCTCCGAGAAGAGCTCCACCGCCCTGTCGAAGGAAAGGTCTCCCAGGGGCTCCAGGAGCTTTCCCGTGGGGCCAAGGTCCAGGGCAACATAGGCGTCGTCCTCCCGGCCCACTTCTTTTCGCGCCTGTTTCGCCAGAGTGACGGCATTTGTGACGATCTGTCTCAGCTCTTCGTGGTCCGGGAACTTCAGGGCATTTGCCCCGAAGGTATTTGTCACGACGATATCGGCACCGGACTCAAAGTAGTCGCGGTGCAGTTTTACGATTCTTTCCTTGTGAGAGAGGTTCCAGGTCTCCGGGAGCTCCCCCGGCTGCAGGCCGTTTGCCTGCAGGATGGTGCCGCTTCCGCCATCGCAGAAGAGCCACTCTTTTCCGAGCCGGTCCAGCAAAGGTTTCATGATCCAACTCCTTTTTATGGTTGGTGTATTGTTTAGCGCCTGAAGGCACAGGTGGCAGCATTCTCACAGCTCTCGCACCCGTCGAGTATGCAGGGGGTGTCCTTTTCGGAAACCCCGATGAGCGCCGTCACCGATTTGGACGGGGACATGAGAAGGCTGTCCGAGAGGGAGATCCCGCAGTTCTTTGCAGGATCGAGAATCCGGAAGAAATCCTTCTGAAGAGCAAGGGGCACGTCCCCGTACCCCGGTGAAAACCGGGGACGAAGGAACAGGCCTTTGCTTCTGGCAAGTTCCTTCAGGGAGAGGTTCAGCTGATCACACACTGCCTCGATAAGAGCCGCCCCGGCTGCCTGATAGATCGCGGCATCCGTCATCGAGGTAAGCTCGGATCGCCTGATCAGCGCATCGACCCCGGGGCCGATGGTTGCGGCAAAGAGGATGACCCTGGAGCAGGCGCGAAGGTTCCTCGAAAGGCTTTTGCTTGTCACTAAGACGCCTGCAAAGGAGAGGGTATCTTCGTTCTGCGTCAGGTCAAAGACCTGATAGCAGTCCCTCACACGGCTCATGGCGACAAGCTTTGCAAGGCAGGCATCGATTCTGGTCTCCACCGCCGTATCCGGCGTGACGCCCCGGTACCCGAGGTAGCGGGCGATCTCGCTTTTCCGGACCTTTACCTCCCGCACATCAATTGGAACCTGGAGTACGGCCATCTTACTTCAGGACCTCGGAGAGGTTTGCCATGATGCCTGCCGCAACGGCGGGCTTGTTCATGGAGTAGACATGGATGTGCGTCACGCCGTTCGAGATGAGGTCGATGATCTGCTCGCTCGCGTAGATGATGCCGACCTGCTGCATCGCCTTCGGGTCCTCGCCGAAGCGGTCGACCATCATGCGGAAGCGCTGCGGGATCGTCGCCCCCGAGAGGGAGACGGAGCGGGCCACCTGCTTCCTGTTCGTGATCGGCATGATGCCGGCAAGGATCGGGACGGTAATGCCCTTTTCCCGTGCGCGGTAGAGGAAGTTGTACATGGTGTTATTGTCGAAGAACATCTGGGTTGTGAGGAAGGAAAGACCTGCGTCGCACTTTTCCTTCAGATGATCGAGATCGTCCGAGGGGCGCTCACACTCGACATGCCCCTCCGGATAACACGCACCGCCAAGGCACAGGTCCGGTGCCTGCTCCCTGATGTCGTGGATCAGATCCACCGCATGGGCGTAATCGAACACCGTGCGCCCCTCCTTCGGGATATCGCCGCGAAGGGCAAGGACGTTCTCGATGCCAAGGCTTTTGTAGAGCGCAATCTGCCTGGCAACGGTCTCCCTGGTTGAGGAGACGCAGGTCAGATGCGCGAGGACGGGCGTGCCGTACCGGTTCTGGATATCGGAGGCGATCGATGCCGTGTTTTTGCTCGTTCCGCCGCCCGCGCCGTAGGTGACGCTCATGAAGGAGGGGTGGAGGGCAGCAATCTTCCTTGCGGCCTCCTCGACCTGCGCATATTTGTCATCGGTTTTGGGAGGGAAGACTTCAAAGGAGATCGTCACCTCATTGTTCTTTAATATCTCGCTGATTTTCATGGTATACCTCTCTTTTTGCCTGGACTTCCATCTTAATCCGGCCGGGCGGTCTTTGAAAAGCCGGGGAATTGCTATCCCCTGCCATAGCCTGAAACTATGACAAAACGGCCCGCCCTGCAAAGGCAGAACGGGTCGTTGCGTTTCTGTAATGTTACTGTGCGGTGGACACCTGCGCGGCAGCGTCCGTGGAGGTATCGGATGACGCCTCATCCGTCGCCACCATCCAGGCGTTGGCATCGTATTCGCCGTAGTTGTTCTCGATCACCTTGTAGACGAAGTGGTCCGCGACCTTCTTGCGGCCCTCCGCGTTCAGGTGAATATTGTCGGAGAGGAACTGCGTGTAGTTGCTGTCGTTGACCGAGCCGTAGTAGTTGTCGAGGAACGAGACCTGCGAGGAGCCGCAGGTGTCATATGCCCACTGCCAGTACTGGATCAGCGTGCCGTTGCCAAGATCCGTCGTGCGGCCGTCCTGCATCGTGCCATCCGTTCCCTGTACCTGCATGTAGGTCGGGCACATGAACACGATCCTAATGTAGGGATAGGCGTTCTGGATCTGCTGGAAGGCGTAGGTCAGGCAGGAGACATAGGTTGTCATGTCCTGATCGTTGTCCGGGTTCTGGATCGGCGAGCCGTTGACGTAGTCGACGGCGTCATACATGATCGCGATGGTATCCACGGTTGACCAGTCGGTGTTTTTTAAGGCTTCAACGGCTGCCTCATACTGCGGGTTGTCCGTGTGCGTTGCCGCGACGGTCTCAAGCGACGAGAAGTCATCGATCGAGATCGCATAGCAGACATAGAAGAGATTGAAGATGTCGTCCATGTCCTCCGGCGTATCCGTCGTGTAGGTGGCGTTTTTGCAGGCAACCTGCGAGTTCGGGAACGAGGCGTTGATGAGGGATACGCTCTGCCCGGCGCTCTCTGAGAGCGCTGCGATCTGCCCCGCAAGTCCTGCATCGGAGGTGTCGTCGGAGAACGGCGCATCGCCGAGGCAGACGATGGTGTTCACGCCGTCGTCCGTATGGCCCGAAAGCTTCTCATCGGAGAGAAGGACCATGTTGTCGTTGACCTCGACGGAAAAGGCCGACTCGGACGAGGGATCGAGCTGGAGTCCCTGCCCCTTGTTCCAGACCTGAAACCGGACCACAATGAGAACGACAATCGCGATGATGGCAACAAGAACCACGACATTGAGGACCGGGAAGGAGCTCTTCCTGCGCCGCCTTCTGCCGCCGCTTCGCGGCCTTGCGGAACGCGCCGAGTAGCGCTCTTTTTCCCGGTCGAAGGTATCGTCCTCCACCGGGCGGCGCTTTCCTGTGTTGCTGCTTTTCCTTCTTCTGGGTGCCCTCTGCGGCACGCTGTCGCCGAAATATCCGTCCGAGTCATCGTAGGTCTCGTCCGGTCCGATCGATTCGAAGCCGTCGCTGTCCTCTGCGGTATCGTCGTTCAGATCGTTGACATCAAAGTATTCCAGATCCTGATCGTCCTGATGATTAGCCATAGTACTCCTCACATATCCGTTGCCGGAACACTGTGATTTTACCTTATCAGGGGCAAATTATCCATATGCAGGAGGCGGCCTGCAGAAGATAGTGATTACGCATCAAAATAAGATTCCGCTGAAATAGCGGCTTTGAGGGGATCGGAAAAAATCCAACCTGTGCAGTCACTCCCCAAAATCGCGTCCATCCGATGCTAAGCCCCGATCTGAGAGATCTCTTTTGACGGGGAGACCATCGTGAAGGGAAGT
>OMXP01000065.1 GCA_900315055.1 uncultured Lachnospiraceae bacterium | reverse complement strand
GCCTGTTGAGTTTCCATAGCCTTTGTACGCCCTGTGCAGAGCGGGCAGCTTGGAATCACCGCCCGGTGCAGACGTATCATGGCTCTGCTCACTGACGCCACGTCGCTTCCGGCGCAGAACTGATCAGGCGTTCCCTTTTAAGGTTCCCCAGATCAATCCCCTGGGCTTGCCCAGGGGTCAGTGAAGCGAAGGTCAATATGCTCCTTCCAGTAGGCCAGGTCATCGCGGAAGAGGATGTCATCCGGGGACTTGAAGCCGACAATGGCCGTAATGCCGTCTACCATGTCCGTATGATGTGCGTAATGATCGATCACACCGCGCACCGGGGAAACACCGGTACCGCCGGCGACGACAATCAGCTCACTCCCGTCATAGTCTTCAAACTTGAACCCGTTGCCGTAAGGTCCCCGGATCAGAAGGTACTGGCCTTCATAGCGCTCGAAGACCTCATTGGTCACGACGCCGACACGCCGGATCGTAAAATCGATCGTGTCCTCTCCGATTCCGCTGACCGAGATCGGCGCTTCTCCGTACTTTGGCATGGAGATCTCGAAAAACTGTCCCGGCCTTACCGTTTCAAGGGCATTGTCATAGTGCATGCGGAACGTATACTCCGCCTTTGTGTGTTTGATGACCTTTTCGATTTTTGAAGGGAAGGGAACATACTTATTTTCTGCTGTCATTGTTCTCCACCTCCTTCATGCCCTCTTCCAGGTGATTGATAATGTTCGAAAACGAAATATACTCCGGGCAGATATCATCGCATCGCCCGCAGCCGACGCACATCTGATAGCCGAATCTCTCTTTGAAATCCAGAACCTTGTGCAGGGTCTTGAAGCGCATGCGCTCCCCGTTCTTCTTCCGGTAACTTGCGCCGCCTGCCACATCGGTATAGCCGTCGACCATGCAGGAGGCCTGTACGCGGCGTCTCTCACCCACATTTCCGTTGGCATCATAGTAAAGATCCTGCATGGTAAAGCAGGTGCAGGTCGGACATACGAAATTGCATCTGCCGCAGTTAATGCACCTTCTGTCATACTGATCCCACATGGAACTCTTTCCGACCTGATAGGTCAGGTTTTCAGGGATCTTCACTTTGACCTTGTTCTTTGTCACGCGGCGGGGTGCCACCTCTGCCTTTTCCGCTCCGGTCTTGGAAAGGACCTCTTCCCAGTCATCCCGGTGAAAATCCAGGTGATATTCCCCGTCCACGAGGTCGATGCTCGCATCATAGTCATCGGACAGGTTGGTCCCCATGCTCACACAGAAACCGTTCTCGCAGGTGTGCGGGCAGCCGATCAGAATAAAGGCAAGGTTCTCGCGCTTCCTTGCGTAGTAGTAATCCGGATCACCGTTTTCCAGATAGATCTGGTCCATTCTTTTCACGGCAGCAAGGTCACAGCTGCGCAGAAAAACCATACGCTTCCTTGCGGGTGCCTGTGCTTCCTCCACATGCGTCTGCGTGAAATAGAAGAGTGTCTCGGAGGGAGGCAGAACGGTCTCCTTCCAGGAATACGCGGACTTTTCCTCCAGTTCGATCTCGTCCGGAGACTTGACGACTGCGTACCGCACGGCGTCCGTATCCGAGAACCGTCCGCCTCCACGGAATCTCTTCGGAGCCCATATGTCGTACTCCTTCTCCCAATACGAGAACAGCTTCCCGAACTGTTCCCGGTCTGCAATATATCCCATTGCGATTTTCCCTCCTTTGTGAAAGGTGCAACACTGCTGACAGATATATTAGCAGTGATCCATCATATTGACCATGCTGTCTTCAGGATTTTACTTGTATAACATTCATTTTATATATAAAACCATGACGATTTCCCCGTAGCTCTGTTCATCATTCTGATGGCAGCCGGACGCAAAACGATCAGCGAGCAAATGCATACTTGAAGGAGAAAGCGAAAGCGCCATCGATCCGGGAATTCCAGGACCGATGGCGTTTTCAGGTAAAAACCGGACGCCCTGAGTGCAGCATACAGAAAGGAGGTCAAATACTTGCTGCGAAGACGTGCGGTTTCAGGCGGTAATACATTTGTTTACTCTGCGTCTCCGACGTTTGCCTGTCCGACAGGCTTTGTCAGATCGATGGAGCGGATGCGCTTGCGGAGCGGCAGGACGGACTTCGGGTTGACCGAGAGCTCATCGACGCCCATGCGAAGGAACGTCTCGGTGAGTGTCAGGTCCGCGCCGAGCTCGCCGCAGATGCCGACCCAGCAGTTGTGACGGTGACCCGCATCGATGGTCATCTGGATCTCCTTGAGAACCGCCGGATGATGCGTGTCGGAGAACGGCTCAAGCTTTGCGTTCTGACGGTCGATCGCGCAGGTGTACTGCGTCAGGTCGTTGGTTCCAAGGGAGAAGAAATCGACTTCCTCGGCAAGATCGTCCGCGCACAGCGCAGCTGCCGGGGTCTCGACCATGATGCCGATCTGGATGTTGTCCGCGACCGGTGTTCCCTCATTGGCAAGCTCTCTCCTGCACTCTGCAAGGATCTCCTTTGCCTCTCTCACCTCGCGTCTTGAGATGATCATCGGGAACATGATCCCGAGATTTCCGTAGACGGAAGCCCGAAGAAGGGCACGCAGCTGCCGCTTGAAGAAATCCTTCCTCGTCAGGCAGATGCGGATCGCGCGGTAGCCAAGGGCCGGATTTGCCTCCTTGTCGAGATTCATGTAGTCGACGGTCTTGTCGGCGCCGATATCGCAGGTGCGGATGACGACAAGCTTCGGAGCAAGCGTCTCGAGAACCCGCTTGTAAGCCTGGAACTGCTCCTCCTCACTGGGATCGGACTTGCTGTTGAGATAGACGAACTCGGAGCGGAACAGGCCCACGCCCTCGGCATCGTTTGCCTGGACATTGCCGACATCCTGCGGTCCGCCGATGTTCGCATAGACCTTGATGGTCTTGCCGTCGATCGTGGTGTTGGTCTTGCCCTTGAGCTCCTGAAGGAGCGCATCCTTTGCAAGCTCCTGCTCGTGCTTCTTTGTCAGAGAATCAATGAGATCCTGCGTCGGATCCACATAGATGCAGGAATTGTAGCCATCGAGAATGGCCATGTGGCCGTCCCAGTCGTCGGAGACCTGCTTGCACTGAATGAGTGCCGGCAGGTTCATCGAACGCGCAAGGATCGCGGTGTGGCTGTTGGAAGAGCCCTCGACGGTCACCATGCCAAGGAGCAGGCTCTTGTCGAGCTTTACGGTCTCCGAGGGAGCCAGATCCTCCGCGACGAGAATCGCGGGCTCGGTGCCCTGAAGGCTCGAGGTGTCGAGGCCAAGCAGGCACTCGACCACGGAGTTTCCGACATCGATGACATCGGCACTGCGGGCCTGGAAATACGGGTCGTCCATCTCCTTGAACATCTGGGCGACATTGTTGAAGCCCTGACGCGCGGCGTATTCGGCGGATCGGTGCTGCTCGACGATGATCGTCTTGACGGCATCGTTCAGGTCGTCGTCATCGAGCATGTCGGCATGGAACTGGAAGATGGCCGCGGAGTCCTCGCCGGCGCTGGCAACGGCTCTCTCATAGAGCACCTGCTGCTGGTCCTGGACCTTCTTGCGGGCGTCCTCATAGCGCTTGAGTTCCGGAATCGGATCCGGGACGGTTTCCTCATTGATCTTGTATTCGGGTGTCTTGTAGATGCGGATCTTGCCGATCGCAATCCTGTTGACGATGCTTACACCTGTACCTACCTGCATGGCTGTAACCTCCCTGCATTTGAACTTGAAAGGCGCACGCACAGTTGCTGTGCGTGCGCCACATGGATTTCCTCCTGTATTACAGCTTGAAGTCTGTCAGACTGAAACTACAGGTTCTCCTTCAGGAACTTCTCGATTGCTGCAGCCGATGCATCCTCGCTGCCGCCATCGACCGAGACGGTGATGGTGTCGCCCTGCTTGATGCCAAGGCCCATCAGAGCCAGAAGCTTCTTCGCATCAGCGCTCTTGCCGTCCTTGGTCGTGATGGTGACGGCGCTGTCGCATGCCTTGACTGCCTTGACGAGCAGTCCTGCGGGACGTGCGTGAATGCCAACCGGATCCGTGATTGTGTACTCAAAAGTTTTCATCGTAATTACCCCTTTCTGAAGGTATTAACAACATCTGTTTAGACATATTATACAAGTCCGGCAGGAAAATGACGCACTGAATGTTCATTCTGTTATGTCGTATTGTGTGACGTTTCCGTCACTGCCTGCCGGATCTGCAGCTTCATCAATCAGTTGTTCAGGTTCTCGCCGTAGCGGACATCATCGTAATCGTCGCTGTTGGTCAGAAGCAGCACGACGACGGAGGAGTGACCCGCCTTCTTGATCTTTTCCTGATCGAACTTCACGAGCGGCTGGCCGGCCTTGACCTTGTCGCCTTCCTTGACATAGTCGACGAAGCCGTCACCGTTCATGTCGACGGTATCAATGCCGACGTGGACCAGAATTTCCTGTCCGTTGGGTCCGGTGATGCCGACCGCGTGCTTGGACTCTGCCACCGAGGAGATCGTGCCCTCGCACGGAGAGTACACGATGTCACCGCCGCGGGGCTCAATGCCGACGCCCTGGCCGAGTGCGCCGGAAGCGAAGGTCGGATCCGGGATCTTGTTGTACGGAATGACATCGCCGTTGATGGGCTTCATGATGTCACCGGCAGAGCTTCTGATGACACAGACACCAAGGCCAAGCGGAACATTGCTGCCCGCATCGGCGAGGTTTCCGACCTCAGGTGTTGTCTGAACGGCCGTGGTCTTCTTCTCGGTCTCCGGTGCCTCTTCCGACCAGAGAATCCAGGTCAGTGCGAAGGCGATGCCGCAGGAGATGAGGAGCAGGAGCGTGTAGGTCAGGGGCTGGTTGATCGTCAGATATCCGGGGATACCGGTGACGCCGTAAGCCGTTGCACCGAGGGCGGTTGCTCTCGGAAGTGCTCCGAAGAGAGCACCGGCCATGCCGCCGATCATGCCGCAGATAAACGGCTTGAAGAAGCGCATGTTAACACCGAAGATAGCAGGCTCCGTGATGCCCAGTGCTGCGGACAGAGACGAAGGAACCGCGACGGACTTGGTCTTTGCGTTCTTCGACTTGATACCGACTGCCAGGCAGGCACCGAACTGTGCGAAGTTTGCTGCGGATGCGATGGGCATCCAGGTGTTGAGACCGGTCGATGCGAGCATGCCGGCCTCGATGATGTTGTACATGTGGTGCAGCCCCATGACAACGGTCCAGGGATACAGGGCACCCATTGCGCAGGCACCGATCGGGTTCTGAACGAGCCATTCAGCGCCGGTAAGCACCCAGGTCTCCAGCTGGGAGAAGATGGGTCCGATGAAGGTGAACGTGATGAACAGCGTGACGAAGATCGTGCACAGCGGGACGACGAACAGATCGATCATCTCCGGGATGTGCTTGTGGAGCCATGCCTCCAGCTTGCTCATGATGAACACGGCGATGATGACCGGTATGACGTGGCCCTGATAGCCCTTCTGCTGTACCTGACCGATGACCCAGCTGCCGAGCTTCGGCGCATTGGGTCCGAACAGATACCAGACATCAAAGACCATGTCCGCAGAGCCTGCGCTCCACGCATTGGCCAGAGCCGAGTGGACCATGGCAAGGCCGACGACGGCGCCCAGGAAGATGTTGCCGCCGAATACGCGTGCCGCGGAGATGGCGACCAGAACCGGCAGATAGGCAAATGCCGTGTTCGAAATCAGATCCAGGAATCCGTACCAGTCGGATGAGGAGAAACTCGGAATTGCCTTGCCGAGTGCCTCGACAATACCCATCATCAGGCCGGATGCCACGATGGCGGGCAGGATCGGAACGAAGACATCGCCGAGGGTCTTGAGCATCTGCTTCCAGACCGGCTGCTTTGCGGCGGCAGCCTTCTTGACATCGTCCTTTGTCGCGGCCGTCATGCCGGTGATGGCGAGGAACTCGTCGTACACCTTGTTCACCGTGCCGGTGCCGATGATCAGCTGCAGCTGGCCATTCGACTCGAACATGCCCTTGACACCCTCGATGTTATCGAGCGCTTCCTTGTTGATCTTGTCATTGTCCTTGATGACAAGACGGAGTCTGGTCGCACAGTGTGCGGCCTGTGCGACATTTTCACGACCGCCGATGTTGTTGACGATCTCCTGCGCACATTTATGATAATCCAGTGCCATTTCAACCTCCCTTTCCTCAAAAAAGGTTTTTGCTGCCTCGTCCGCCGTCCAGTTCATCCGGTCCTGTACTGGTAATTTGTAATCGTTTTCACTCCCGATGCATTTTACATTTTAGAGAACCGCGCACATGTTGTAAACCGTACTATTTTGCAGAACTTACAGTCATATTTTTGTGCATTTTTCACTGTCCTTTCAGCCGGCTGCGAAAACGTTCCCGTCACTTTATCCATTCCCCATTGCTCAGAATTGAAACGATTTGTCGCTCTGCCGGGCTCAGATCAGCCCCAGTTCCTCGAATTCTCTGGCAAGTCCGTCCTCTGTCACGGCTCCGCATACAATATCCGACAGGTCCTTCAGTGCCTTCTGGCCGTTCCCCATGCACACGCTCGTGCCGACCGTCTGGATCATCTCGAGATCGTTCATCGAATCCCCGAAGCCCACCGTGTCCTCGATCGGAACATTCAGGTACTCCGCGATCCGTTTGACGCCTCTTCCCTTGTCGAACTGCCTGTTGATGAGCTCTCCGTTGACGCACCCGTGCTCCGGCACCTCCTGCATCGCGAAGTTGAACTCGTCTCCCAAAAGGCTCTTTGCCTCGTCGAGCTGGGACATCTCGTTTGCCATGACGACGACCTTGTAGACGGGGCGCCCGTCATACTCTCCCATCGGCCGGATCCCGAGGTTGGAGGAGAGGGCCTTCCGCCATCTCTCGATCTCGCTGTTGCCCGCCGGCTGATCCTTCAGGAACGCATCCATGTTTTCATCGCCGAACGACCCGTTCGCCGCCTCGATCGTGCAGAAGACGCCGTGGCGGTGCAGGCTGTCAAGCGCAATATCCCGCTGCCTATTTGTCATGGGGCAGTCATAGAGAACCTTTCCCTCACACTCGACATGGCCCCCGGCGCTTGCGATGACGCCGTCAAAGTTGAAGCGAAGAAGAGGCTTTAACATGTCCATGTTGCGGCCGGTGCAGAGAAACACCTTATTTCCCTTTGCCTGTGCCTTCTTTACGGCTTCCACCGCGGAGTCCGGCGGCGTGTTCTCCCCGGGCACGGTCAGCGTGCCGTCGATATCCAGAAATATCAGTTTCATACGTTCTCCCCCTGCTTTCAGATCGAGCCGCGCTCGACGATCGTGTACTCGAGCTTTGTCTGCGTCACCGTGGAGCCCTCGGTGTTGTCCTCGATGAGCCGCAGCAGAATGTCCGCCGCCGTGACGCCGCACTGCCGGAAGTACAGATGCACGCTCGTCAGGTTCGGGGTGACCAGAGTATCCGCCCAGGAATCGCCAACCCCGGCGATGCTGATGTCGTCCGGGATCTTCCGCCCCGTCTTCTGGATCACCTGCATCGCGCCGAGCGCAATGCGGTCGGTCGCGCAGATGACGCCGTCAATGTCGGGATCCGCCGCAAGAAGCTCCTGCATGCATCTCGCACCGCCCTCGGAGTTGAACTCGCTGACGGCACACCGCAGTCTCTCGGGATTGAATCCCGCTTCCTTCCAGGCAGCAAGACACCCGAGCCTCCGGTTTCTGCCCGCCGCCTCGTCCTCCTCGGTTGCCCCGATGAAGACCAGTTTCTTTCGTCCCCGCTCGATCATGCGGCCCGTCAGATCCTTCACCGCATTGAAATCATCGTGATAGACACAGGGAATGCCCTCGAAATCCTGCCCGGTGACAACCACCGGCTTTCCGGAGCCCGTGATCGCGTCCCTAAGAAGCGGCGACATCGTCGTCCCCATAAGGATGATGCCGTCCACCTGGGAGTTCTGCATGGTGGTCAGGTACCGCAGTTCCCGCTCCTTCTTCCCCTCGGTCACGCCGAGCATCGTCATGAAATTCTTCTCGCGAAGCCGGTCCGAAATTCCGTCCATGATCTGGGAGACGGAGTCCGAGTAGAGCTTGGGCACGATCACGCCGATCTGCCCGCCCTTTCCGGTCCGCATGGTCTGTGCCATGGGATTCGGCCGGTATCCGGTCTTCTCGATCACCTCACGGATCTTTTCGCTCTTCTCCTCGCTGATGGAACCTCCGTTCATGTACCGGCTCACCGCAGCAGGCGACACGCCGGCCATTTCCGCAACTTCCTTGATGGTCATTGAAACATCACCTCCTGTGCGCCTTTTTGATCGGCCGTCCGTTCTCGTCCGTATTGTCCACGTCGATGACCGGGTTCTCCTTTGTCTTGAACGAGGTCATGAGCCATGCAAAGTCATAGGCCGGCACGCCGACCGCCTTTGCCGGGCGCTCCTGTCCGGTGATCATGTCATAGTAGGTTTCCTGCTCATTGATCCAGGCCGTCTGATCGAACTCGCTGAAGTTGAACAGCCCGATCATCTTCTCACCCCTGTAGTAGCGGCCGATGCCGAGCACGTGATCGTTCCAGGTCTCCACGACCCAGGCGTCCGCGTCCGCCTCGAACAGGCCGTAGGAGCGGCGGATCTTCCCGAGCTTTGTGATCGCACGGAAAAGTCTCCCCTCGCGGGTCTTTTGATCCTTTCTCTGTGCCACCTCGTCCCAGTCGAGCTTTCCGCGGTGGAGATAGCGGGAGTCATCGGCCTTCAGCGGATCGTCATGGTAGGTGTAGTCGTTCAGCTCGCCGATCTCATCGCCCGAGTAGAGCACCGGGATGCCGCTCTGGGTGAACAGGAAGGCATGCAGCATGATGTCGAGGCGGATCGCGCGGTTCTCCTTGTTCTCGTTCCGCTCGTACTCCGCCGCTTCGATCCCGCACAGGCTCGCCGTGGTGCCGCAAAGTCTCGCGTCCCCGAGTCTGGGGTCGTCATTGTACAGCTCGCCTCTCGAATCCGAGCCGTACCACTTGCCGGTCAGGTAGTCGTTCAGGAACTTCTTGTGGGCGACCTCCTCGATGCCGAACTGCTTCAGGAACGCATAGTCGAGGCCCCAGCCGATGTCGTCGTGGCAGCGCAGGTAATTCAGGAAGATGTACTGCTTGGGCAGGGCAAAGACCGTGGCAAGCTGATGCTTTAACAGGCGCACATCCCTTGTTGCCACCGTGTGCCAGGTCGATGCCATCGTGGTCACGTTGTAGAGCATCTGGCACTCCGGCTTCTCGACCGTGCCAAAGTACGGCACGACCTTGGACGGCTCCATGACGACCTCGCCCAGAAGCAGCGTTCCGGGGCAGACGATCTCGGTTGCCATGCGCATGATGCGCACCAGCGTGTGTACCTGCGGCAGGTTCCGGCAGCTCGTGCCGAGGGTCTTCCAGATGTAGGGCACCGCGTCAAGACGGACGATGTCGACGCCGTGGTTGCAGAGGTTGAGCATGTTGGCGGTCATGTCGTTGAAGACCGTCGGATTGCGGTAGTTCAGATCCCACTGGTACGGATAGAAGGTCGTCATGACGACCTTGTTCGCCTCCGGGCACCAGGAGAAGTTTCCGGGTGCGGTCTGCGGGAACACCTGGGGAACGGTCTTCTCGAACTCGTTCGGGATATCCCAGTTGTCAAAGAAGAAGTACCGGTCCTGATACTCCTTCTCGCCGGCCTTCGCCCGCCTTGCCCACTCGTGCTCCTCCGAGGTGTGGTTCATGACAAAGTCCAGGCACACGCTCATGCCGCGGGAGTGGCAGTCCAGCGCCAGGCTGTAGAGATCATCCATCGTACCGAGCTTCGGGTCCACGGTGCGGAAATCGGACACGGCATAGCCGCCGTCGTTCTTTCCCTCGGGGCTCTGCAGAAGCGGCATCAGGTGCACGTAGTTGACGCCGCACTCCTTGATGTAGTCCAGATGCTTCTGCACGCCTTTCAGTGTCTCGCCGAAGCACTGGGTGTACATCAGCATGCCCATCATCTCATTGCCCGTGTACCAGTCCGGCACAACTTCTCTGGCCTCATCGCGCATCTTGAGCTCGGTGGAGCGCTTCTCATAGTAGTCGTGCAGCATCGTGACGAAGTACTCGAAGGCGTGCTCGTCGTTGTAGAGCTCGTTGTAGAGCCACTTCATCTCATCGAGGTTTTTGTTCAGCCTCTCCATAAACTCCGGTTCCCACTTGTATTCCTCGAACATAAGTCCTCCTCACCTGCTGCGGCGTGTTGTCTGTTCTGCATGAAAAGAATGTAATCGTTTTCACTCCAGAATTGATTATAGAAAGCATCCCCTCTGTTCGCAATCAAAAGTTGCCGGCACATCATAGAATTTCCCCGGTCCATTTTGTGCAGATCTTACAGGAAAACGTTTTCTGCGGGGAATTGTCGTTGGTATATTGACGGATTTATCACACTGTTTTCGCAATATTGCCGTCATTCGGTGGTTTCATGAAACAACAAAAAAGAGCCCCTGCGGTTTCCCGCAGGGACCCTGCTTCATTCAGATTCAGGCGATCCTTCTAAACTCAGATCTTGTTGTCGGAACCAAGGACATCCTTGATCTTATGCTCAACAATGGCCTTGACGTTTGCACGGCCATCGCCGAGATACTGACGGGGATCGAAGTGCTCCGGATGCTCGTTGAAGTGCTGGCGAATGCCGGCAGTCATGCCAAGGCGAAGGTCGGAGTCGATGTTGATCTTGCAGACAGCTCCCTTTGCAGCCTCACGCAGCTGATCTTCCGGAACACCGATGGCATCGACAAGCTTTCCGCCGTTGGCGTTGATGATCTTGACATACTCCTGCGGAACGGAGGAAGAGCCGTGCAGGACGATCGGGAATCCGGGAAGTCTTCTTGCGACTTCTGCCAGGATGTCCAAGCGAAGCTGCGGCTTCGTGCCGGGCTTGAACTTGTATGCGCCATGGGAGGTGCCGATTGCAATTGCAAGGGAATCAACGCCGGTGCGCTTTACGAACTCCTCAACCTGATCGGGATCCGTGTAGAATGCCTTGTCAGCCTCGACGGAGACAGCATCCTCAACGCCTGCCAGAGTGCCCAGCTCAGCCTCGACGACAACGCCGTGGTCATGTGCGTACTCAGCAACCTTCTTGGACTCTGCGATGTTCTCCTCGAACGGATGGCCAGAATAGTCGATCATGACGGAAGTGAACCCGTGATCAACGCAGTCCTTGCAGACATCGAAGTCAGCGCCGTGATCCAGATGAAGGACCATCGGGACTTCCGGATGCAGCTCGGAAGCAGCCTCAACCAGCTTTACAAGATAGACGCTGTTGGCGTACTTTCTTGCACCCTGGGAAGCCTGGAGGATAACAGGGCTGTGCATCTCTGCAGCTGCATCAGTGATTCCCTGAACGATCTCCATGTTGTTGATATTGAAAGCGCCGATTGCATAACCGCCATCGTAAGCTTTCTTGAAGAGTTCTGTAGATGTAACAATGGGCATATTGATACCACCTTTCCAATAGTGTTTCCGGCGATTCGCCGTTTTTCAGCTCAATGCTATCGGTATTATATCGCAGGAGAGTTGAAAATAAAACGGTTTTCAGGCCGCAAAACGCCCATTTCAGGTTAAGTTTTGACAAAAGACGAGACCGGAATCACAGGCGCGACATGGCGTGCAGGTATCCGTCGAGCCGGAATCGGATCTCTTCGAGCATCTCCTCATCGGATACAAGGGGGAGAATCAGGCGCATCACGCAAAGATCGAGGTTCCGGAGCCCGTCCGGTCCGGAAAGGTGGGGCTTTCGGTGGAAGAAGTCTCCCTTCAGGATTCCCCGCTCCTTGCAGAAGGCAGCCGCATCGTCCGGAACCTCGGTCAGGCCCTCAAAGGTCTGCCGCATCAGGGCATCGGCATCCTTCGTCCAGCCCGCCGCATGCATCGCATAGAGGAAGAGGTACAGCACGTCCTCTGCGGCGCCCGGGGTCTTCTTCTCCAGCTCTTCCACGGTATCTCTTGCGCTGCTCATGCCTTTTTCCCTCCCCGCATCGGGACCATCTTCGCGGGCGGCGCAAAGCGCTTCCCAGCCTTCTCAAAGAGCGCGTCCACCGCGGAAGACCTTGCATCTGCCGCATTGCGGTGCTCCTCATCCTGCGGGAGGTCGTCGTCCCTGATCGAAAGATCGAGGGTTGCCTGCAGCGTCACGTCGCGGTAGATGTCCCTGGCCCTCGCAAGGATCCCTGCGGCACTCTCCCGGTCCTTCGGATTCAGGACAAGGTCTGTCTCCTCCGGATACTCCCCCGCAAAGGGCGCGTGGTCAAGATCATGGGCATTCACGTAGTCCGAGAGCTTTTTCGTGTCGGTGATGCCCTTTACGAAGTCCCCGAAGTAGTAGCCGACCATGCGGACGAGCTGGTCGCTCATGCCGTAGGCAAGACCCGTGTAGACATAGGCCCGCAGCAGCCCCTCGCCGGCGCACTTCATCGCTTCCTTCCTCTGTTCTGCGGGAAGTGCTGCCGCAACATCGTCCGCATAGCGGTGGACCTGCTGCCTGGTATTCTTCCGCATCTTCTTCTCAAAGGTCTTCAGCATCTCGATCCTGCGCTCAAGCTCTGCGGGATCCGGCATGCCGTTACCATGGGGATCAAATCCGTCAAACTGGTCCATTTGGATCTCCTGTCGTCTTCGTCCTGATTTAAAGCACAAAAAAAGACACCGCTTGGGGGGAAGTGTCTTTTTTCGAGAAGGTAAACTTCTAAATGGGGTATAGCAAAAACTTATATAATGTATTGGGGGGTTACATCTAGTATAGTAAACCCCGAAGCACAGATTCGCCATGTTGGGAATCCACAAACTTTACAAAACCGATTCCCGGTTTTCGGTAAAAATTACAAGAGTCCGGAGAAGAGACGTCTGAAACGTCTTCCTCTCCGGACTCCATTGTACTTTTACTCAGGCTTTAAGTAAACAGAGCGTCGAACTCCTCGCCGGTGATCTTCTCCTTCTCGATAAGAAGGGCTGCCGACTTGTCGAGAACATCGCGGTGCTTGAGGATGATCGCCTTCGCGTCCGCATAGCAGCGGTCGATGATCGTCTTGACCTCCTTGTCGATCTCGCTGGCCATGTACTCGCTGTTGCGGGTCTCATGTCCGAGGTCGTACCCGAGGAAGACGTCCTCCTCCTGGGTGTCATAGTTGATCGTACCGAGTCTGGAGCTCATGCCGTACTTTGTGACCATCTGTCTTGCAACGCTCGTTGCCCGCTGGATATCCGCGGAAGCGCCGGTCGTGATGTCGTCGAGGACGATCTCCTCGGCAATGCGTCCGCCGAGGGACACCATGATCTCGTGGAGCATCTTGCCCCTCGTGTAGTACATCTCGTCCTTGACGGGCAGCGGCATCGTGTAGCCGCCCGCACCGTTCCCTGTCGGAATAATGGAGACCGTGTAGACCGGTCCCACGTCCTTCAGCTCATGGAAGAGAATTGCATGGCCCGACTCGTGATAGGCCGTGATACGCTTCTCCTCGGGGGAGATCACATGGCTTCTCTTCTCGGTGCCGATGCCGACCTTGATGAAGGCGTTCTTGATATCCTCCTGCCGGATATAGCGGCGGTTGTCCCTCGCCGCGGCGATGGCCGCCTCGTTCAGGAGGTTCTCGAGATCCGCACCGGAAAATCCCGCGGTCGTGCGCGCAATCTCCTCGAGATTGACGTCGTCTCCCAAAGGCTTTCCCTTGGCATGGACCTTCAGGATCTCCTCGCGTCCCTTCACGTCCGGGCGGCTGACCGTGATCTTGCGGTCAAAGCGTCCCGGTCTCAGAATGGCCGGATCCAGGATATCCGCGCGGTTCGTCGCCGCCATGACGATGATGCCCTCGTTCGGTCCGAAGCCGTCCATCTCGACGAGCAGCTGGTTCAGGGTCTGCTCTCTCTCGTCGTGGCCGCCGCCAAGACCCGTTCCGCGGCGTCTTGCCACGGCATCGATCTCATCGATGAAGATGATGCAGGGAGAGTCCTTCTTGGCCTCCTCGAACATGTCTCTCACACGGGATGCGCCGACGCCGACGAACATCTCGACGAAGTCCGAGCCGCTGATCGAATAGAACGGCACCCCGGCCTCACCTGCCACGGCCTTTGCAAGAAGCGTCTTGCCGGTTCCGGGCGGTCCCTCGAGCAGCACGCCCTTCGGAATGCGGGCGCCGACCTCGGTGTAGTGGGAGGGATTCTTCAGGAAATCGACGATCTCCGCGAGGTCCTCCTTCTCCTCGTCAAGGCCCGCCACATCGGCGAAGGTGACTTTGTTTTTCGGATCCGCGCGCACGGCACGGCTCTTCCCAAAGTTCATCATCCGCGCATTCGAGGCACCGCTCGCCGCCGACTGCATGTTGACGAAGTAGAACAGGAACGCGATCATCACGCAGACAAGGATCAGCGGGAAGATGTAGTTTGCAAACGTTCCCTCATCGGCCACGTCCTCGACGGACGGGTTGAGCTTTGCATCCCGTGCAAGATCCTCCACCTTCGTGACATCGGTGGCATACAGTGTCACCGTCGTCCCGTCGTGCAGGGTGATCCTCGCATAGCCGGTCGGCGTCTCCGCGTTGGGGACGATGTCCACGCTCGTCACGTTTTTATCGTCGATGTCCTTTTCGAAGTCGTCCATCGTGTAGGAGGCCGCATTCTGCGCCGTGCTGCTTCTGACAAACTGCACCGCAAAGATCAGGGCAAGCAGCAGGATCAGCAGCGCGGCCAGCCGCCCCCCGCGGCTTCCGTTATTGTTTGTATTCTCGTTCAATGTTATTTGTCCTCATCAAAATGCAGGATCCCGATGTAAGGCAGGTTCCTGTACTTCTCATCGTAGTCCATGCCGTATCCCACGACAAACTCATCGGGGACCTCAAACCCGGCATAGTCCGCCTTCAGGTCCACGACACGCCGGTCCGGCTTGTCGAGCAGCGTGCAGTAGCGGATGCTGTGGGCGCCCTTGCTCTTTAAGAACTCCCCGAGGAAGGCCAGCGTGCGTCCGGAGTCCACGATGTCCTCGACGATGATCACGTCCCTGTTCTCGATGGAGTGATCCAGATCCTTGCGGATGCGGACGGTTCCGGTCGACTCGGTGGCTGAGCCGTAGCTCGATGCCTGCATGAAGTCAATGGACACCGGCACGGTGATGCGCTTTGCAAGGTCACACATGAAAAAGACGGCACCCTTGAGAATGCCGACCATGCGGATCTCCTTTCCCGCATAGTCCCTGGAGATCTGCTGTGCGAGTTCATCGACTCTCTTTTCGATCTCCTCCTGGGTGAACATCTTTTCGATTCTTTCCGACATGGCGTCGTCCTCCTTCAGTTTCCGGACACGGACAGGCTAAGAACTCTCCGCGTCGTTTCGGTAATCGGGTATTTCAGGCTCACCGGCCCCCCGGGAACCCACAGAATTTCGTCTCTGACCGCCGGCAGCACCAGGCGGTCCCGAAGATCTGCCGGGATCTTCCGATCGATCAGGATCCTCGAGAGCTTCTTTCTTCTGCCGTCTGCATAGACTGTCATCGCGTCTTTTTCGCGCCGCGTGCGGTATTCCAAAAACGCACTTATTCTATCATAGTCAAACCATTTCGTACACGTTCCCCGGGGCACATCGGCCATGCACCCGGAAAAAGGAAAGATCTCCGGGTGGTAATCCGCCTTACATGTCGGAAGAAAAGGCAGCTTCTCTTCCCTGCTCTTCTCCCCGTCCTTTTCAAAGATGAGAACGTCATAGGACTTCCGGCAGGTGACGCCGTAGGGAAGATCGAGCTGCCCGTTTCCGGGCTTTGCCGCAAGCCTCAGGAGTGCCTCCACATGGGCCCTTGTCAGGTCCTTCCGGTGTCCTGCGCACTCCCCCAGCATTTCCTGCAGTACCCGCTTTTCCAGAAGAGAAGGAAGCGACAGCAGTTTTCCGACAAGAAGCGTATTCTTTTGCCTGCAGGAAGCCAGGGCCTTTCCGGTCTCCTCCTCCAGATAGTCCTCCACCTCTGCCGTATCCTCTGCGATTTCGCACAGGTGCCGGGTCGTCCCCGCATTGATGGTCTCCGCAAGTTCCGGGAGAACGGAAAGCCGGAGCCGGTTCCTTGCACAGGAGGGATCCAGGTTGGTCTCGTCGGTGCACCAGGAAATTCCTTCCAACCGAAGATACTCCTCGATCTCGTCCCGCGTAAGATACAGAAGCGGCCGGATCAGGCGCCCGTCCACCGGACGTATGCCGGCAAGTCCCCGGATCCCGGAGCCCCGGCAGAGATGAAAGAGCACCGTCTCCGCCTGATCCTCGCTGTGGTGGGCAAGGGCGATGCGGCAGGAGTCCGAGATCGCATCGGCCTCCTCCTCAAAGATCCTTCTTCGAAGGATATGCCCCGCCTCCTCGACGCCGAGTCCGTGCTCCCTTGCGTACGTGCCTGCCTGAATGTGCCGAACCTTCAGCGGAACGTGAAGGCGCGCGCACAGGTTCCTGACATACGCCTCGTCTTTTCCTGCGCTCTCCCGGAGGCCGTGGTTTACATGCACGGCGTGTACCCTTCCCGTCAGCTTTGTCAGCATCAGAAGCAGGCACACGGAGTCCGCGCCCCCGGAGACGCCGACAAGGGCGTCGTCATTTCCGCGAAGCATTGCATAGGTTTCAATGGTGCTCTGCACCTTCTCCAGCGTTCTGTTCATCAGGATAAAAAAATCGGACGCCGTGCGCCCGATTTGAGTTCATTCAAAACCGCCCGGATCCGACGGATCACTTGGCGGCATCCTCATTCTTGAAGATGATTTCGTTGCTCTTGGCCATGCCGAGCTTTTCGCGTGCGGCATCCTCCACGTACTGGTCGGTCTGCACGTACTTGCTGTACTCCTCAATCTCCTCGGAGCGCTTGTTCTCCTTGTCGATCTGGGCCTCAAGCTGTGTCTTCTGAGCCTTGTAGCTCTCCAGCTTCTGATCCAGGGAAATGCAGCCGACTCCGGCTGCCCCGACGATCAGACCCGTCACCGTCAGCGCAAGGATAATGGAAAACCGGTTCTTCGATTGTTTTCTTCTGCGCGCTCTCGCCATGCTCTCATCTCTCCTCCGGAATATGCTGTTCCGGCCCCTTCCATGGGGAAATTAGGATCAGTATAGCACAGTTTGCCTTCTCCTGACGCGGAAAATCTCAGAGCGCAGGGTTGTTTCACGAAGAGCAATTCAGTCTTCCGCGTCTATTCTGATGACAAGGAGATTGCTCGATCGGTGTTTTTGCTTCGGAAGCATTAGAGGGTT
>OMXP01000025.1 GCA_900315055.1 uncultured Lachnospiraceae bacterium | reverse complement strand
CAACGCCTTTCTACCGTTGATCGGCTAGTATCAACCAATGATTTTTCCTGGAATCATAGGGTTCCAGGCTATAGTTCTAAGTTTAGAGGTTCTTGTAATCTACCTAGAAAAAAGCTTGTAAAATCAACATTTAGTACTTGATTTTATAGGGAGGAAGCTGAATTTTACTTAAGTCTGCGTCGAATTTTGCATCCGGCTGTCGAAAGACGCATCCTTTGTGGTATGATTAAGAGCGAATATTTTGAAAGGGCAGAGGGATACGGACATGGTAAAACACATCATTCTCTGGCAGTTAAAAGATGAACTCAGCAGTGAGGAAAAGGCGGAGGTTTCCGCAAGAATCAAGGAAGGACTCGAGGGTCTTGTCGGAAAGGTGCCCGGACTTGTCAGTGTCCACGTGCAGACACAGCATCTGGATTCCTCCAATGCGGATCTGATGCTTGATACGACGCTGGAGAGTGTGGAAGCCCTGAAGGGATACGCTGTCCATCCGGAGCATCTGAAGGTAGCCAACGGCGTGGTGCGCCCGAATACGAAGCAGCGCGTCTGCATCGATTACGAAATCTGACTTATAAGACAGGAGAAAAAAGCCGATGGGTTTATTTGGCGATAAGAAGAGAAAACAGCAGCAGGAGGAGCAGGCGGCTGCAGAGCTCGAAGAGCGCAAGAAGAAGGAACATGACGAGGCAGTGGAGGAGAGCCGGAAGGCACACCAGAACCTTCCCTGGCCGAAGCTGATCCCGATCAATACGCTTCGGAACAAGGACACCGGACTTGCGGTCCTTCCGGAAGAGGACGATCCTCTGACAGCAGAGCGGAAGGAAGAAGTCGGATCCCTCGTCTTTGAACCGGAGATCACGGCGGAAAATGTCCAGAACCTCACCGATACGGAGCTGATGTTCCTCATCGATACGCATGAGATCTACAATCATCAGTCGGCACTTCCGAACTATGAGAGCAATCACCGCGTGATGTATAACGAGCTTCTTGCCCGGGTCCACAAAACAAAGCAGTTCTTTGTTCTGTATGATTCGAAGACCCGCTATCCATACGTGGACGGCGGCTTTGCCTTCATCTACTTCGATGCGGAGCACGCCAAGAAGGCTGCAGAACTCTATGCAAAGCAGTTCCGCCGTCTGGTGCCCCAGGCGCGTCCGGGAGAGAATGCGGATCCGAACGAACAGGGCATCCGGCCGCTGGCACTGTTCGACTACTTCTACTATGTCGGCGTCGAGCGGGTCATCATCGATAACGGCTACTACAGGGTCGGAATCCGCAGAGAGGAGATCTCCGCACCGCCGACCTTTGCGGCGGATCCCAGGCAGATCCCGCCGGCATCCCCGGCACTTTCCTATGCCATGACGGATTTCCTGCAGGAGATCCGATGGGGCGTCAAGTATGAGAAGAGGGAAGAGGTCCTGAAGAGAAAACAGGAGCGCATGAATGTGCTGATTCCCACTTCGAAATACGTCGTCCCGATGCTTCTCAAGGACGATGACAACGCACCGGTTCAGGTAGGACCGGACGGGCAGGAGCACAAGGCACGCCGCATGGAATTTCCGATGATCATGCTCAAGGCCAGAAAGAACGACGGCACCGAGGAGGATCAGCGGTTCCTGCCGGTGTTCACGGACCTGTTTGAGTTCTCCAAGAACTTTCCGAAGCAGGAGTACAAGCCGGCGGTCTTTGAGTACTCAAAGATGCTTGGCCTTGTAAAGCCGCTTGGCGGATTCATCATCAATCCGCGCGGCCAGAACGTCATCGTGCCGGAAAAGCGGGGTGAAGAGCTGCTTCTTCGACTGCAGCAGAAGGCCCAGAACCCCGGACAGCAGGCGACCACCGTCACGCAGGTTCCGGGAACGGATCCTGCAAAGAACCCGCCGAAGGCCTGAAAGAGACAGATGGATTAAAGATCCGATATGATGAGGCGTTTCTCCTCGTCCCTTGGGACAGGAGAGGCGCTTTTTTTGAGCCCTGCTGCTGTAAGGTCATAGAGAAAGGCCGCATTTTTGTCTAGTTCCAGCATGGATTGGAAGGGGGCTGCGATGGCGCTGCGATCTTTTGCGGGGGAGATGACAAGCGGAAAGGAAGCACGCCTTCTGACTTCCGAGAGAAGGTCCCTGGCACTCTTTCTTCGGCCAAGAAGCCTTGCATAGCCGATGATCCCTTCCTTCTGCCAGAGGCAAAACTCGTCCTTCCGGATCCCTAAGAGGATATGGCAGAGAGCCCTGCAGACTCTCGTGTAGGTCAGGTCTTTTGTCTTTAACAGGAGTGCAAAATCCTCCGGATTCCGGTATTGCGGAAGAAGATTGAAGATGCGGTTGGAAAGATCTTCGGAAATATCGAGATAGTTCTCATAGGTCCCAGCCGTCTCAATCAGGGCCGTAAGAAGCTGCCCGGAGAAGGAGCACGCCGTGGGGAGCGTCCTATCCTGAAGGGTGCGTGCTTTCCGTATGGAGGATGCGGATTTCGCTGTAATCCTTGGTACGGCGTGCGGGGTAATGCCGCTGCCTGAAAGGAAGGACAGGTATTCAATGGAAAGAAGATCATTCGGAGAAGATGGAAGAGATACGCCGTCCGACTTTGCTGCAAGAGTCCTTGCAGCAGGATAGGTCATTCCGCGGGCAAGGCCGGCTTTCAGCTCTTCACGAAAGGAAGGAGATTCCTCTTTCTCAAGATACGCGGCAGCTCTCTGGAGCGATGCAAGATTCCCGGATTCCGAACCAAAGTACAGATCCGTGATGCTGTGAAGGCCAAGAAGAAGCGTGACTGCCCCCTTTGCAAAATATCCGGCACCTCCCGTCGCATAGGGGACGGGAAGTTCAAAGACAAGATCCGCGCCGGCTTTCAGGATATCGGCTGTCCTCTTTTCCTTCGATTCGATGGCGGGAATCCCCCTCTGGACAAAATCACCGCTCATGACGACGATGACGTGTCCGCATTCTTCCCGGGCTTTCCGGATCAGATAGGCATGGCCCTCGTGAAGGGGATTGCATTCCATGACAATCCCGGCCGTTTTTGTCTGCATGACAATCTCTCCGATCTTCCGGCGACGCCGGATATTATGGAAGACATTATAAACGATACCGGGCACTCTTTCTGTAGCCGAAAGTCAAAAAAGTACGGAAAGTAGAGCAGATCATCGCTATCACCTTTGTTGAACGTGCACTGCTGTTGGTGTATTATGAGATTCGTCAGGTTATGCAAAAAGATTTTCAGGAGGGAAAATCCCATGGCATTTATTGATCGCATTATCAAACAGGCAAAGCAGGACAAGAAGACCATTGTTCTTCCGGAGTCCAACGATGAGCGCACCATCCGTGCGACGGCTGCCGTTCTCTCACAGGGAATTGCCAATATCATTCTGATCGGCGACGAGGAGAAGTGCAAGGAAGACGCAAGAAAGTACGGCGTCTACATCGATGACGCAAAGTTCATCAATCCGAATACCACCGACCGTCTTGACGAGTATGTCAATCTTCTTTACGAGGTCAGAAAGAACAAGGGCATGACCCCGGAGAAGGCAAGAGAGACGCTTCTTTCCGACTGGACGACCTTCGGCGTCGTCATGGTCAAGAACGGCGATGCGGACGGACTGGTCTCCGGTGCGTGCCATTCGACGGCAAATACCCTGCGCCCGGCTCTGCAGATTCTTCGCACGGCTCCCGGCTGCAAGGAGGTCTCCGGTTTCTTCATCCTGGATGTGCCGAACTGTGAATACGGCGATCATGGTACCTTCATCTTCGCAGATGCAGGTCTGAATCAGGATCCGACAAGCGAGCAGCTCGCTGACATCGCAAATGCGTCCGCACACAGCTTTGAGGAGCTGGTCGGGGATCCCGCCTATGTGGCATTCCTTTCCCACTCCACAAAGGGAAGTGCAAAGCACCCTCTTGTCGACAAGGTCGTCCGCGCCGTGGAGATTGCCCACGAGCAGTATCCGGATCTTGTCTGCGACGGCGAGATGCAGGCTGATGCGGCCATCGTTCCGGAAGTGGCAGCAAGCAAGGCACCGGGAAGCCCGGTGGCCGGCAGAGCAAACGTCCTCATTTTCCCGAACCTTGACGGCGGCAACAATGCCTACAAGCTTGTTCAGCGTCTCGCAAAGGCTGATGCCTACGGACCGATGCTGCAGGGCATCGCAAGACCGGTCAACGACCTGTCCCGCGGCTGCGGCTATCATGATATCGTCGGTGTCATCGCTCTGACCGCCGTTCAGGCACAGAACGCTGCAAAGGCACAGTAGGGAAGGTGTGAGAGATGAACATTCTGGTGATCAACTGCGGCAGTTCGTCGCTGAAGTTTCAGGTCATTGATACCGACAACGGCAGCGTCCTTGCAAAGGGCCTGTGCGAGCGCATCGGCATTGACGGCGCCATCACCTATCAGAACGTCCGCGATCATGGCGGGAAAATCAAGACGAAGACCCAGATCGAGGATCATAAGAAGGCCATCAGCCTGGTTCTCGATGCCATCACGGACCCTCAGGGCGGCGTCGTGAAGACGCTGGCCGAGATCGGTGCGGTGGGACACCGCATCGTGCACGGCGGCGAGAAGTTCACGGAGTCGACGCTCATCGATGATGACGTGATCCAGGGCATCCGTGAGGTCTCCGATCTTGCACCGCTGCACAATCCGGCAAATCTGACCGGAATCCTTGCGTGCCGCGCTCTGATGCCGAACACCCCGATGGTGGCGGTATTCGATACCTCCTTCCATCAGACCATGCCCCCGAAGGCCTATCTGTATGCGCTGCCTCAGAAGTACTATGAGAAGTACCGCATCCGCCGCTACGGCTTCCACGGGACGAGCCACAAATATGTCTCCCGCGCGGTTGCTTCCTTTCTCGGGAAGAAGCCGGAGGATCTCAAGACCATCGTCTGCCATCTCGGCAACGGTGCCTCTGTCTCCGCCGTCGAGTACGGCAAGTGCATTGATACCTCGATGGGTCTTACGCCGCTGGAGGGCCTGATCATGGGCACCCGCTCCGGAGATGTGGATCCGGCAGTCGTGTCCTACATCGCGGACAAGGAGAACATCACGGCGTCCGAGGTCATCGATATCCTGAACAAGGAGTCCGGCGTGGAGGCACTTTCCGGAGGACTTTCTGACTTCCGTGATCTCTGGGATGCCAGAGACAGGGGCGATGAGAAGGCAACCCTTGCACTGGATGCCTGGGCATACCGCGTTGCAAAGTATATAGGCGCCTATGTGGCTGCAATGAACGGCGTTGATGTCATCGCCTTCACGGCAGGCATCGGAGAGAACGATGACAAGTCCCGCGCACTGATCTATCAGTACCTCGGGTATCTCGGCATCACGATCGACGATGCAAAGAATGCGGCAACCCACGGTGATGCGGCGATCATCTCCACCCCGGAGAGCAAGGTCACCGTTGTTGTCTATCCGACCAACGAGGAACTTGCCATCGCGCAGGATACGCTGGCACTGGTTGAGGGTGCCAGGAAAAACTGACTGTGAAGTCTGAATAAGAAAACGACCGGGAGCGGCCGGAAAAGCTGCTCCCGGATTTTTTTATCTTAAGCGGGAGAACAAGATGAAAAACAAGTTACAGCTGGTAGGAGCCTGCCTGCTTGCGGGAATGGTTCTGACGGCGCTGCCCATGACAGCTCATGCCGCGAGCTGGACCGAGTCCGACGGCAACCTGTTCTACTTTGATGATCAGGGACTGCCGCACCCGAATTCACTGGTTACGTATCAGGGCCATGTTTACTGCACCGGTGATGCGGATCAGATGCTGACGGGCTGGGTACAGGTAAACGGTGCCTACTGCTACTTCAATGAGGCGGACGACTGGGACAAAAAGGCCGGACGTCTTCTTGCAGGCGGTGCAACACCCGACGGATTCATTGTCAATGAGCAGGGGCAGTGCACCGGCCAGGTGGTGGATGATCTGAGCACCATTCTCGGGGGATATGAGAGCGAGGACGGCGGCTATGTCTACTACATCGGCTCTGACTGGTGGAACATGCAGGAGCTGCCATACCCTGTTGCCGCAACGGAAAAGCTCGATCCCGCAACGGCGCGGCCTCTGGTTGTTGCTGCGGCAGAGTCGCTCCTTGGTGTGCCCTATGTCTGGGGCGGCGAGGACGCGACCGGCGTCGACTGCTCCGGCCTTACCAAGTATGCCTACGCCTATGGCGTCGATTACTATCTGCCGCACCTTGCAGATGCGCAGAAGAACTGCGGAACAGAAGTCAGCGCCAAAGCGGCACGTCCCGGTGATCTTGCTCTCTATGATTATGACGGGGATCAGGTCATGGACCATGTGGCACTCTGTATCGGGAAGGGACAGGTCATTGAGGCCAGCAGCTCCCAGAATGCGGTGCGGATCCGTTCAATCGGAAACCCGGCTGCCGTACGGGATGTGATCGGAGACTGAAGTTTTCAGCAATAAAATTTTGCTTGACAGTCCAGACTGTGATTTCTATAATGGACGATGTCTGCGGGCGCGGCGCGCCCCGGCGAAGGGTTGATTATGGCCTTTTGAGAACTTTTTTGCAGACATGCAGAAGTTCTTTACGATCACGGCAGAGTAAGGAGGTGTTAAGGATGTCTATTTGCCCTAAGAATAAGAATTCCAGAAGCCATCGCGACAAGCGCAGAGCGAACTGGAAGATGAGTGCTCCGACACTCGTAAAGTGCAGCAAGTGCGGCGCATTAATGATGCCTCACAGAGTCTGCAAGAACTGTGGTACATACAACAAGAAGGAAGTCATCAAGGTTGAGGACTGACTCTGATTCGTCTGCAGTGAATCGCCCACGCCAGAAAGGCGTGGGTGTTTTTTTATGATTGAAATCAGGCAGCGGGCCATCTTTCTTGCCCGTTGCAATCGGGGCCGGGCTCTTGTATAGTTGAGACGGTAGATTCGGAAAGCAGGAGGGTACCATGTCAGAACTCGTCAGAGTTGCGCTGGACGCAATGGGCGGCGACTTTGCACCCGCGGAAGCGGTAAAGGGCGCAGTCGATGCTGTCTGCCATGAGGAAAGAGTTGATGTGACGCTCTACGGCACAGAAGATGCCGTGAACGCCGAACTTGCAAAATATACCTATCCGAAGGAGCGGCTGCATGTCCATCCGACGACGGAAGTCATCGAAATGGCAGAGCCTCCGGTGAATGCGATCCGGACGAAGAAGGACTCCTCCATCGTGGCAGGACTGATGTCGGTGCGCCACGGGGAAAATGATGCGTTTGTGACGGCAGGATCTTCCGGCGCAACCCTCGTCGGAGGACAGCTTCTGGTCGGCCGTATCAAGGGGATTGAACGTCCGCCGTTTGCGCCTCTTATTCCGACGGCAAACGGACCGCTGCTTCTTCTCGACTGCGGTGCCAATGTCGATGCAAGGCCGACGCAGCTCGTGCAGTTTGCCCAGATGGGTTCCATCTATATGGAAAATGTCGTCGGCGTAAAGAATCCGAGAGTTGCCCTGTTCAACATTGGCGCCGAGGCGGAAAAGGGGAACGCCCTGACCAAGGAGACTTATCCGCTTCTTGCGGCACTTGACAACATCAATTTCACCGGCAATATCGAGGCGAGGGATATCCCGTTCGGCGCAGCCGATGTGGTTGTCACCGATGCCTTTGCCGGCAATGCGATTCTGAAGATGTACGAGGGCACGGCGGACATGTTCAAGCAGCAGGTGAAGGAAGCCATTTATTCCTCCACGAGAGGAAAGCTTGGCGGCCTTCTGCTGAAACCGGTCCTTGGAAAGACGTTTAAGAAGTTTTCCACTTCTACCTATGGCGGAGCACCGCTCCTCGGACTTACCGGTCTTGTTGTGAAGACGCACGGCAATGCGAAGGCGATCTCCATCGAGCACTCGATCGAACAGTGTGTTACCTTCAAGGAAAAGAGAATCAACGATCAGTTCCGCGAGAAGATGCATCTTGTCGACCACACCAGAAAAGAGCAGAAATCCTGACGGATTCCTGAATCCGAACGGATTGCATTTATGGTTCAGATCTTAATTAATGGGAGAGACTATCATGGAAGACGATTTTGAGAAGCTCAAAAACATTATTGCGGATGTCCTGAACGTGGATCCGGATGAGATCACGGAGGAGACCACGCTGACGGATGATCTCGGAGCAGATTCCCTGGACCTGTATCAGATCCTCATGGGCATCGAGGATGAGTTCGGCATCAGCGCAGACCAGGAGAAGGTCGAGAACATCCAGACCGTCGGACAGGCACTGGAACTGATCCGGAAGGCCACGGGGACGGAAGCATGAAGAACGAGTCGTCGGAGGCACTCGAGGACAGGATCGGCTATCATTTTCACAACCGGTACCTGCTCGAGTGTGCTCTGACTCACACGTCTTATGCCAACGAACAGAAGATCCGCAGGTATGAGGACTATGAACGCCTGGAATTCCTGGGCGATGCGGTTCTGGAGATGGTATCGAGTGCGTTTCTCTATAACGAGTACCCGGACAAACACGAGGGAGATCTGACGAAGATCAGGGCCTCTCTTGTATGTGAACCGGCACTTGCCTACTGCGCCCGCGATATCCACCTCGAGGACTTCATACGCCTTGGAAAGGGCGAGGAAGCCGGCGGCGGCAGAGAGAAGGATTCCATCATATCCGATGTCTGCGAGGCCGTGATCGGCGCAATGTATCTCGACAGCGGCGGCGTGGACGCACCGCGGGAGTTCATCCTGCGCTTTATCCTCTCGGATCTCGAGGGAAAGCTCCTGTTCTATGATGCGAAATCCATTCTCATGGAACGCTGTCAGAAGATGCAGAAGAGCCTTAGCTACGAGATCGTTGATGAGGAAGGCCCCAATCACTGCAGAGTCTACACGGCAGCAGCCATCATCGACGGGAAAGAAGAGGCCCGGGGAGATGGCAAGAGCAAGAAGGCTGCAGAGCAGCAGGCCGCCTACCAGGTGCTGCTCAGATGGAAGAACACAACGAAACAGGAATGAACAAAAAGCCGGGCTCCGCATGGGACTGCGGCTTTTTTCCGATATTGTAAAAACAGGGGACGCATGTATTTAAAGAGTATTGAGATTCAGGGATTCAAGTCTTTTGCCAACAAGACCAGACTGGAATTTCATCAGGGCTTCACGGGCATCGTGGGACCGAACGGCTCCGGAAAGAGCAACGTGGCCGATGCGGTACGATGGGTGCTCGGCGAGCAGAGGGTGAAGCAGCTGCGCGGAGGCTCCATGCAGGATGTCATCTTTGCGGGAACGGAACTTCGGAAGCCCCAGAGCTATGCATACGTTGCCATCACCCTCGACAACTCCGACCACAGGCTGCCTGTGGAATACAAGGAGGTCACCGTGGCAAGAAAGCTCTGGCGCTCCGGTGAGTCGGTCTATCTCATCAACAACGTCCAGGTGCGTCTGCGTGACGTGCAGGAGCTCTTCTATGACACCGGTATCGGCAAGGAGGGCTATTCCATCATCGGGCAGGGCCAGATCGAGAAGATCCTCTCCGACAAGCCGGAGGACCGCCGGGAACTCTTTGATGAGGCGGCAGGCATCGTCAAGTACAAGAGGCGCAAGGCAGATTCGCTGAAAAAACTCGACTCCGAGCAGGCAAATCTCGTACGCGTGACGGATATTTTAAGTGAGCTCGAAAAACAGGTCGGTCCCCTGGAAAAGCAGGCCGAGAAAGCACAGATTTACCTGAAGGCCCATGAGGAACTCAAGAAGAACGAGGTCAATGTCTTTCTTCTGGAGAACGGAAACACGAGGGACAAGATCCGGGAGTTCGACGAGAAGATAAAGGCCGCCAATGAAGCACTTGAAAGTGCGGAAGACGCCCTGAATGCCTCGAAGGAGAACTATGAGAAGAATGAGCAGCGCCTCCAGGATCTGAACGGGGAACTGGAGAACACCCGGAATGAGGTCTCCAATGCCTCCATTGTCCGGGGACAGCTCGAGGGAAATATCCGCCTTTATGAGGAACAGATCCGTGCTGCCCGGTCGAATGCCGAGCACTTTGAGGAGCGGAAAAGCGCCCTTTCCAGGCAGATTGCGGAAAAGAATACTCAGAAACAGGAAATCGAAGAGAAAAAGTCCGGTGTCGACGGCGAAATCCGCGCCCTGGAGGAAAAACAGCTTGCAGCTCAGGAGGAACAGAGAGATACCCAGAACAGGATCAGCGCTCTGCAGACAAAGATCGACGAGAGCCGAAACGCCATCGTAGACCTGCTCTCGGAGAGAGCATCCATCAAGGCACAGCAGGCTTCCCTCGATACCAGGACACAGCAGATCCGGGAACAGAAAGACGATCTTGCGCGGCGCATCGAGGAAGCGGCCAATGAAAAGGAGGAGCACGAAAAACTGCTCGACGACCTCAAGAAAGATCTGGATGAGGTGACGAAGAGCCTTTCTTCGTATGAGAGCCAGCAGAAGGAGCTGGACGATACCATCGCCTCCATGAAGCAGACCCTCACCGATGCGGACGAATCCTATCAGGACGCGCAGCTATCCTATCACCAGGCAAAGACAAAGCTCGACACCCTGGTCAACCTGACCGAGCGCTATGAGGGATACGGCAACGGCGTTCGCCGGGTGATGCAGGAGAAGGACAGGGAAAGCGGCATTGTCGGCGTCGTCGCGGATCTTATAAAGACGAATCAAAAGTACGAGACGGCGATTGAGACCGCCCTTGGCGGCGCCATCCAGAACGTGGTCACAAAGGACGAGGAGACGACAAAGAGACTAATCGGCATGCTCAAACGCGAGAAGGCCGGCAAGGTGACGTTTCTTCCGATCACAAACCTCCACAACCAGACGCCCTTCAATATGACCGGCGCCTTAAGAGAGCCCGGAATCATCGGCCTTGCAAGAACCCTTGTCCGTACGCCTGCAGGGTACGAGGAGGTGGCCGAGGCACTGCTTGGTCGGATCGTGGTTGCGGATACCTTTGATCATGCATCCGCCTGTGAGCGGAAGTACGGGCACAGAATCCGCATGGTCACCCTGGACGGCGAACTCTTTTCCCCGGGCGGCGCAATATCCGGCGGTGCCTACCGGAACAACAGCAATCTACTCGGAAGACGGCGCGAGATCGCAGACCTCAAAAAGCAGGTCGAATCCTCCCACGAGGCGATGGAGGCCTCGGACGAGAAGATCCAGGAGACGAAAAGGCAGCGTAACATTCTGCGCGGACGCCTTGAGACCGTGCGTATGGAGTATCAGAACACTCTGATGCGTCAGAATGCCGCGAAAATCAATCTCGAGCAGGAAAAGAAGAGGCAGGAGGAGACGTCCGAGGGGGTTGAAACCCTGATCCGGACAAAGGCGGATCTTGAAAAGTCGGACGGCTCTCTTGATGAGAAACGGCAGGAGATTCAAAACCTTCTCTCCTTATCGCAGGAGAAGGAAAACAGAAAGAATGAGGAGACCGATGCCCTCAGAAAGGATCTCGAGGCTCTTCGCCTGACACAGGAGAAGCAAAGCGGGTGCGTGAATGAAATCGGTCTTGAGATCGAGAAAAAGAAGCAGTCGATCAGCTATGAAGAGCAGGAACTGAAACGCCTCTCCGGGGAGATAGAGAGCCTGACGGGCGAACTGTCCGAGGTCGAGGAGAGCATCCGGGGCGGAGGGTCCGAGGTCGAGGATAAAAAGGCAAAGATCGAGGAGACAAAAAAGACCATCGAAGCCTCCAAGGTTTCGGAAGAGAACAGCAGAAAGCTTCTTGACGAAAAGACAAAGGAACAGGAAGAACTCAGTGCAAGGCAGAAGGAGCTGATCGGAGAGCGGGATCATCTTGCCGAGGAAAAGGCGCAGTATGCACAGGAGGCGGAGCGCCTCGATGCAAAGAAGGAGCGCCTTGCGGAATCCCTCGACGATCAGATCTCCTATATGTGGCAGGAATATGAGATCACTCTCACGGAGGCGGAAGCACTCAGGGATGAGACCATGTCGGATATCCCTGCGATGCAGAAGACCATCCGGGAGCTGAAGGCAAAGATCAAGGATCTCGGCGCGGTTAACGTCAATGCGATCGAGGAATACAACACGATTCATGCGCGCTATGTCGAGTACAAGACGCAGTATGATGACCTCACAAAGGCGGCGGATGCCCTGCGGAAGATCATCAGCGATCTCGACGAGAAGATGCGCACCCAGTTCAAAAATTCCTTTGCCCGCATCCAGAAGGAGTTCGATGAGGTCTTCCGGGAACTCTTCGGAGGCGGTTCCGGAAAGCTCGAGCTTGAGGAGGATCAGGATCTTCTGGAGGCAGGCGTGCGCGTTATCGCCCAGCCGCCGGGAAAGAAGCTTGTCAACATGATGCAGATGTCAGGCGGTGAGAAGTCTCTGACGGCGATTTCCCTCCTGTTTGCCATTCAGAACCTGAAGCCCTCGCCGTTCTGTCTGCTCGATGAGATTGAGGCAGCTCTTGATGAGAGCAATGTGGTGCGCTTTGCAAGATATATCCACAAGCTGACCAGCAGCACGCAGTTCATCGTCATCACGCACCGGCGCGGGACCATGGATGAGGCAGACCGGCTCTACGGCATTACGATGCAGGAGAAGGGGGTCTCCACGCTGGTTTCTGTCGATCTGATCGATGACAAGGACCTCGCGTCCTGAACAGGAGGTGGTTATGGAAGAAGAGTACACGGAAGAAACAAAAGAAGAGAAGGAACCGAAGGAGAAGAAAAAGGGATTTTTTCAGCGGCTTTTTGCCGGTCTTACCAAGACCAGAGACAGCTTAAACGCCGACATGGACGGGGTCTTCTCCTATGCCAGAATTGATGATGACTTCTACGAGGATCTCGAGGAGATCCTTATCATGGCGGACATCGGGGTGCAGGCAACCAGTGAGATCCTCGACAATCTCCGCGCCCAGGTAAAGCAGCAGCACATCAAACGCCCTTCCGAGTGCCGGGAACTGCTGGTTCAGGATATCCGGGATCAGATGACCGTGGATGAAAACGCCTATGACTTTGAGAAGGGCCCGTCGATTGTCATGTTCATCGGCGTCAACGGTGTCGGCAAGACTACCAGCCTCGGCAAGCTCGCCGGGCGCTATAAGGAGGAGGGTAAAAAGGTTCTCATTGCGGCAGCGGATACCTTCCGCGCGGCGGCAACGGAACAGCTTCAGGTATGGGCAGACCGCGCAGGGGTCGAGATGATCTCGGCGAAGGAGGGAGCAGATCCCGGTTCTGTCGTTTTTGATGCCGTGAAGGCGGCGAAAGCAAGGCATATCGACCTTCTGCTCATCGATACCGCAGGGCGCCTCCACAACAAGAAGAACCTGATGCAGGAGCTCGCCAAGATGGACCGCATCATCACACGGGAATACCCGGAGGCCATGCGCGAGAACCTGGTCGTGCTCGATGGCACGACCGGCCAGAATGCCCTTTCACAGGCGCGGGAGTTCTCCGGCGTGACAAAGCTCACCGGCATCATTCTCACCAAGATGGACGGTACGGCGAAGGGAGGCATCGCGATTGCCGTACAGTCGGAGCTGAAGATCCCGGTCAAGTTCATCGGTGTCGGCGAGCAGATCGATGACCTGCAGCGCTTTGATGCAAACGCCTACATCGATGCGATCTTCGACATCCGAAGGGAAAATCAGGAAGAGTCGATCGAGGAAAAGACCGAAGAGACGATCGATGAGGCAGAAAAGAAGGAAGAGGAAAGGATCGAGGGGGAAGAAAACGACACCTCCTGGGCAGAGCCGGTAGGAGAAGAGCCTGCAGAACCGGAGGAAGAGCCTGAACCGGCTGCGGAACCTGTTCCAGAACCGGCTCCGGAACCTGCACCGGCACCGGAGAGCATCTCTTCGCCTGAGACAGAGCCGGTAACGGAACCCGACGAGCCGGAAGAAGAGGAGAAGCCGAAAAAGCATCACTGGTTCTTCGGAAGGCGGAAGGATAAAAAGAAAGAGGAAAAACCGGAAGAGAACATGTCCGGAACAGAGGAAGAAGAGCCGGATTCTACCAATGATGTATCTTTCCACTGGCCGGATGAATAGCACAAAAGACATGAAGAGACCAAAACGATCACAGGAACACAATCAGACACCGGAGGAGAAAAACCCGAATGTCAGGCACACGCTGTACCTTGTGAACATCCTCTTTCTGTGCTTTCTGACGATGGCTGCCATCGTGACTGCCTGCTTCTTTTTCCTGAGGAACCGGCAGCTGACAACCGAGCTTTCCAGAACGAGGAACGAACTTGACAAGATGCAGGGCGAGGATCAGACCCTCTTTACGTCGGAACAGCTGAAGGCACAGGTGGATCAGGCGAGTGAATCGGCGGCGAGGGCTCAGAAGAACTCGATGCTGATGCAGATCCAGTCCTCCCTGGAATCCGGAAACAGCACAACCTCGATGCTGCGGGAACTGTTCTCGGATGAACTGGTCGTGGTCTCCCAGGGAAGGTATTACTTTTATCCGGTCATCAGCTCCCTGCCAAAGAACAGCTTTGAAAAGGGAGATTTTGAGCAGGACGCTGCGGGATTTCTGAACTATAAGGGATCCGATGCGACGATTTCGGTAAAACAGGGAATCGACGTGTCGGAGAATAATGGCGACATCGATTTTGACCAGGTGGCGCAGTCCGGCATCTCCTATGTGATGGTCTGCCTGGGAGAGCGGGACGCGTCCGGAAAGATCACGGAAGACGAAAATGCCCTTGATAACATCAGTGCGGCTGCAAAGGCAGGTCTTGATGTCGGTGCCTACTTTACGTCCAGCCCCGTGAGCGCCGATGAGGCGATGGCGGAAGCTGAGTATGTGACGGGAAAGCTAGACAAGGTGAAGGATTCCATCACGATGCCGGTTGCCGTTCAAATCGAGGTGGCAGACAACACGGACCGCACGGCAAAGGTCACAAAGGCTGACTACACAACGAACCTGATATCGCTGTGCGATGCCATTGAGGCCAAGGGGTATACGCCGGCAGTTTTCGGCTCCCTTGCCGCCTTTACGATGCGCACCGATCTGACAAGGATCGAGGACATCGACAAGTGGGTGCAGGATCTTTCCAACAACCTCTACTTCCCGTATGAATTCACCATGTGGCAGTATTCCAATGCCGGACAGATCCAGGGAATCAACGGTGATGTGGACCTGAACCTGGAAGTCACCCATTCGGGAAACAGCGGAAAGGAAAATTCCTGAGGCAAAAGGGGGCAAAGGAACTGCTGAAGGGTCAAGAAAAAATACTTGACACCGGGGAAAGGCACCGGTATACTGTCGAAGTGTGCGCAAAGGAGCGCAGCTTTGGCATGGAAAAGATTGTAGCACAGGGCATGCTGTATGACTTCTACGGAAGTCTCCTGACGAAGCATCAGCAGGAGGTCTATGAGCACGTCGTCTATGATGACATGTCGCTCAATGAGATTGCCGAGGCAGAAGGCATCAGCAAGCAGGCCGTATCGGACCTGATCCGCCGAACGACGGCGCAGATGGAAAAGGTCGACGGAAAGCTTCAGCTGATTTCCCGTTACCGCACAATCCGAAACCTCTGCACAAGTCTTCAGGAGGCGGCAGGAAGAGGTGCCCTGACAGATGATCTTGTCATGGAGAAGACAGAGCGGATTCTGCAGCAGCTGCAGTGAGTAGTGTGAGGACAGCCCGTGGCATTTGAGAGTTTATCCGAAAAACTGAATAACATATTCCGGAAGCTCTCCCGCAAGGGAAAGCTCACGGAGGACGATGTCAAAAGTGCTCTCCGGGAAGTCAAGATTGCACTGCTTGAGGCAGACGTCAATTTCAAGGTCGTCAAGCAGTTCGTGAAGGACGTCCAGGAACGTGCTGTCGGCGTGGAGGTCATGAACGGCCTCAATCCGGCTCAGCAGGTCATCAAGATCGTCAACGAAGAGATGATCCGTCTCATGGGCTCGGAGACAACGGAAATCCAGTTCCAGCCGGGAAAGCAGCTGACCATCATCATGATGGTCGGTCTCCAGGGCTCCGGTAAGACGACAACCGCAAGCAAGCTTGCCGGCAAGTTTAAAAAGAAAGGAAAACGTCCGCTGCTTGCCGCGCTCGATGTCTACCGCCCCGGTGCCATCAAACAGCTGCAGGTCAATGGTGAGAAGGTCGGTGTTCCGGTCTTCGAGATGGGAGACCAGGCAAATCCTGTTGACATCGCAGTTGCCGCCGTGGATCACTGCGAAAAGTATAAGAATGATGTTCTGATCCTCGATACCGCCGGTCGTCTGCAGATTGACGATTCGATGATGGAGGAGCTTGAGAACATCAAGAAGACTGTAACAGTCCATCAGACCGTTCTCGTTGTCGATGCGATGACCGGCCAGGAGGCCGTGAATGTCGCGAGTACCTTCAATGACAAGGTCGGCATTGACGGCGTCATCCTGACAAAGCTCGACGGCGATACGAGAGGCGGTGCGGCACTGTCCATCAAGGCGGTGACCGGAAAGCCGATCCTGTATATCGGTATGGGAGAAAAGCTCGAGGATCTCGAGCAGTTCTATCCGGACCGCATGGCATCGAGAATCCTCGGCATGGGCGATGTACTTACCCTCATCGACCGGGCCCAGGAAACCATGGACGAAGCGGACAAGGAGAAAAACGAGGAGATGGGAAAGCGTCTCAAGAAGGGACGCTATGATTTCAATGACTTCCTCGACAGCCTTGACCAGATGAAAAAGCTCGGCGGCATGGGAAAGATTCTCTCGATGATGCCGAATCTTGGACTTTCCCAGGATCAGCTCGATGAGATCGCCGATGAGAAAAAGATCGGACGCATGAAGGCGATCATCTATTCGATGACTCCTCAAGAGCGCTCCAATCCGAACCTCCTGAATCCGCAGCGCAAGATGCGCATTGCAAAGGGCTCCGGCAATGACATCGCCGAGGTCAACCGCTTCATCAAGCAGTTCAAGCAGATGCAGGACATGGTCAGGAAGATGCCCGGCATGATGAAACAGGGAAAGCACCGGGGCGGCAATCCGTTCAGCGGCATGTTCGGAGGCGGCGGGAGACGTCCGTTCTGAGCAGCTGTTATTTCAGTCGTCATATTTCAACGGAAAATTCCGGTTTCGAAATATAGATTTATTACACTTAAGTATAAGATGGAGGAAATTCAAAATGGTTAAGATCAGACTTGCAAGAATCGGTGAGAAGAAGGTTCCGGTTTACCGTGTCGTTGTGCAGGAGGCTTCCAAGCCCAGAAACGGCGTTGCCATTGATCAGATCGGCCTGTATGATCCCAACACGGATCCTGCAACGGTCCGCATCGATGTCGCAAAGGCTGATGAGTGGATTGCCAAGGGCGCTCAGCCGACCACGGTTGTCAAGAAGCTTATCAGAATTGCCAAGAAAGCCAACAACTGATCCCGGCATTTGGTTCATACTGCAGTCGGGGTTTTACTACCGGGCTGCCCAGAGGGAATTTGCATATGAAAGAACTGGTTGAAGTCATTGCAAAGGCTCTGGTGGAGCATCCGGAAAAGGTCGTCGTAACAGAGCGACAGGATGGCAAAAACGTGCGGGTGGATCTTCTGGTAGATCCCTCGGACATGGGCAAGGTGATCGGCCGGCAGGGCCGCATCGCCAAGGCAATCCGGTCGGTGGTACGCGTTGCGGCCACGAACGAAGACCTGACGGTCGACGTCAACATTGATTCCCTGGACACCCTTGAGGGTGCAGAGGAGAATCATGCAGATGATGCTGCAGAACCAGAGCAGGAAACGAACACATCGATGTAGTGAGGGAATGCTCCGGAATCCGGAGCATTCTTTTTTTTGAGAGCAGAGGATTATGGTAGACCGATTTGAGGTGGGAGAGATCGCAGGAACCCATGGCGTACACGGTGATGTGAAGATCTTCCCGACAACCGACTGGCCACGGCGCTTCCTGGAACTGACCGATGCCTATGTGGAGTCGAAACGCGGCCTTTTGGCCGTGAAGATCTCCCATGTGCGCATGGATGGGAAGTTTGTGGTCCTGCATCTGTCCGGGGTGGATGACATGGATGAGGCAAGGCTTCTTCGTGGAAGTAAAATCCTCATTGACAGGAAGTACGCGGTATCCCTGCCGGAGGGCAGCTACTTCATCGCGGATCTTGTGGGCTGCCGGGTGCTCGATGAGACGGGAGCAGAGATCGGCACGTTCAGCGACTGCCTTCGGACCGGCGCGAATGATGTCTATGTGGTACGGAAAGGCGACGGGAAGGAACTGATGATTCCGGCCATCCCGGACTGTATTCTCGAGATCAATCCGGAGGAAGGATTCCTTCGCGTCCATCTGCTGCCCGGACTGGAGGATCTGTGATGCGCTTTCACGTCCTCACCCTGTTCCCGGAGCAGATCATCGCCGCGACGAGCGCGAGCATCCTCGAGCGGGCGATGAAGGAGAACCTGATTTCCATTGACGCCATCAACATCAGGGACTATGCCGGAAACCGGCACGGCAAGGTTGATGACTACACCTACGGCGGCGGTGCGGGACTTCTCATGCAGGCGCAGCCGGTGTACGATGCGTGCGAAGCAGTGCAGAAGAGCCTGTCAAAGAGAGCCCGGGTTGTCTACATGACCCCGCAGGGATCGCTCTTTACCCAGAAGATGGCGGCATCCTTTGCAAAAGAGGAGGACCTCATCCTTCTGTGCGGCCACTATGAGGGCATTGACGAGAGAGTCCTTCAGGAAGAGGTGACGGATTTTGTCTCCGTCGGCGACTATGTGCTGACCGGAGGAGAGATTCCGGCGGTTATCGTGATCGATGCCGTCTCACGGCTCATTCCCGGCGTTCTCGGCAATGAGGAGAGCGCAAGGACGGACTCCTTCCAGGACGGTCTTCTCGAATATCCGCAGTACTCCCGCCCGGAAAACTGGCACGGCCTTGAGGTTCCCGAAACCCTGATGAGCGGAGACCATGCAAAGGTAGAAGAGTGGCGCCTGACCCAGTCGCTGATAAGAACCAGGAAGCGCCGCCCGGATCTCTATGAAACGTACATGGAACATGTCGATCAAAGCACCTGGAAACCGGCGCGGAAGAAGCAGTGGCGGCGGATTCTCGATGCAGTGGACAGAGCATGTGAGGACACGCAGGATAATGCGACGCAGGATAAGCCGGATGAGACGTGATCCTGCGCTTGCAATCTCCGGAGTGCTGTGTTATTTTATACAAGTTGCAGTTTGAAACAAAGTCGAGATGGTCCTCTGCATGGAAAGTGCGTTTCGCCTTTCCTGGCGGGCAGGAGAGCTGCCGTTGATTCGTAAAGGGAATCTGCAAGAACATCCGGAAGGAGAAAACCATGAGCATTATCAGTGAAATTGAAGCATCTCAGATCAAGGAGAACGCACCGCAGTTCAACGTCGGCGATACGGTCCGCGTTTACAACCGCATTACCGAGGGCAACCGCGAGAGAGTCCAGGTCTTCGAGGGAACGGTCCTGAAGATTCAGGGCGGCGGCGCAAGAACGACCTTCACGGTCCGCAAGGAGTCCTCCGGCATCGGTGTCGAGAAGACTTGGCCGCTCCACAGCCCGAATGTCGAGAAGGTGGAAGTGGTCCGCAAGGGCAAGGTCAGACGTGCAAAGCTGAACTACCTGCGCAGCCTGTCCGGCAAGAAGGCCAAGGTAAGAGAAAAAGGTCAGATGTAATTCGTTTCAGAAGCCATGATGGGGCCGCACTTTGCAAAAAGTGCGGCTTTCTTAATACGTGGAGGAAGATGCATGGCCAGAAAGAGGCGCAGCTCCTATACCGGCGGTCTGTCCTTCTATGAGGACAAGGAGCCGGGACCCGTCGAAAAACTGAAGAAGGTACTGGTCTGGGTGGCAAATACCGCGATTGCGGTCTTCCTTGCCGCCGTTCTCGTGATGTCCTTCGGATTTCGGACAAGGGTCTATGACGATGCCATGACGGGGACCGTGGAAGAAAACCAGCAGGTCCTTGTAGACCGGCTGATCTACCGGTTCTCCACTCCCGAGCGTGGAGCGGTGATCGCATTCTATCCGGGCGGAGATTCCTCTCTGCGTCCGCTGATCCGCCGCGTTGTTGCCATCCCCGGAGACACCATCGAGGTGGTCGACGGGACGCTTCTTGTGAACGGCACGCCGGAACAGACGAATGTCTCGGGACAGAGTCTGTCCTATGCGGGCATCGTCACCTCAAGAATGACACTCAACAACGACGAGTACTTCGTTCTCTGTGACAACAGGGACAACACGGAGGACTCGAGAAATGCCTCCATCGGGTTTATCGCCGAGAGCGATCTCATCGGGAAAGTCTGGCTTGCCCTGCCCACAGACGGAAGCAGTCTTCACAACGTAAAGTAAGGTCGGTATGGATACGATTCAATGGTACCCGGGTCACATGACCCGGGCAAAACGCATGATGCAGGAGAACCTGAAGCTCGTGGATCTCATCATCGAGATTCTCGATGCCAGAGTTCCCCTCTCCTCGAGAAATCCCGATATTGATGCCATGACGAACGGCAAGTCGAGGATCCTGGTGCTCGGCAAACAGGATCTGGCAGATCCTGTAAAGACCGCGGCTTTTGAGGCATACTTTAAGGCGAAGGGTTTTGAGGTCATGACGCTGGACCTTCGGGACAGGAAGAGCGCCGTGAAGATCCGGCAGAAGGTGGAGAGTGCCTGCAGGCAGAAGATGGAACGCGACAAGAGACGCGGCATCATCGGGCGGCCGGTGCGGGCGATGATTGCGGGAATTCCGAACGTCGGAAAATCCACTCTCATCAATTCTCTTGCGGGAAGATCGTCTGCAAAGACCGGAAACAAGCCGGGTGTTACGAGGGGTAAGCAGTGGATCTCCTGCAGAATCGGGAACCTCTCCTTCGATCTTCTGGATACCCCCGGAATCCTCTGGCCAAAGTTCGAGGACCCGAGAGTCGGCGTAAATCTTGCACTGACCGGGTCCGTGCGGGATGAGATTCTGGATCCTGTGGATCTCTCCTTCCAGCTGCTTTCCCTGCTGATCCGGGAATACCCGGCAGAGCTCAACAGGCGGTATGCGGAAGAAGAAGAGGATCTTGCGGCTGTCTGCAGAAAGTGCCTGAACAATGGCATGAAAGAGACGGAAGCGTATGAAGAAGTGCTCAAAAGGATCAGCATAAAGGCCGGGCATCTTGCATCCGGCATGGAAGCAGACCTTCCGCGCACGGCAAAGCTTCTGGTCGATGATTTTCGGAGCGGGCGCATCGGACGCATTACACTGGACGAAGTGCCGGACTCAGAGTAAGATTTTCTGTCGGAGAAGTATCTCGAAGGAAAGCAATAGAGGTCAGACTATGGCAGACGAAACGAAGGAAAAGCTTTCGGAAGAAAAAACAGAAGAGGAGAAGGAGCCGGCAAAGAGTGCAAGCCGCGTGATTCTTGACTACGTTGTCTGGATCGGCGCGGTGGTCCTGATTTCCTTTCTGCTGATTCACTTTGTGGCACAGCGAACCAGTGTCAACGGCACCTCGATGGTACCGACGCTCCAGAACGGCGATCAGCTGATCTGTGACAAGATCTCCTACCGGTTCCATGATCCGGAGCGGTTTGACATCGTGATCTTCCCGTATAAATATCAGTCCAATACCTACTTCATCAAGCGGGTCATCGGCCTTCCGGGGGAGACGGTCTATATCGATCCCGACGGCAATATCTACATCAACGGACAGATTCTCGAAGAACACTACGGACTCGAGAGAATCGAGTATGCGGGACTTGCCGCGCAGGAGATTCATCTTGGAGAGGATGAGTACTTTGTGATGGGTGACAACCGCAACAACTCCGAGGATTCGAGATTCCCGGATGTGGGAAATATCAAGCGGGAGGACATCATAGGACGCGCATGGCTTCGGATTTATCCGTTCTCGAGCTTCGGCCTGGTAAGCCACATCAATGCGGGCGATGAGGATTCGGATCCGGCGGCGGATACGACGACGCAGTCGAAGGCAGAAGACGTCACGGATTTCGTGCTGACAGGTGATGACCTTGCCAGTGCCACAAGGTAAGAGCCATGACGAAGAAGGAAGAAGCTGCGGCTAAAAGGGAAGAGAAGAGACGCCTGGAGATCAAAATAATTCAGGACATGCGATCCTTTGAGGAACAGGCCCTGCAGGAGACGTTCGGTAAAGACTTTGCTCTTATCTGCGGCGTCGATGAGGCAGGACGGGGGCCGCTCGCAGGCCCTGTGGCAGCCGGTGCCTGCATTCTGCCGAAGGACACCGAAATCCTCTACATCAATGACTCCAAGAAGCTCTCTCCGAAAAAGAGGGAGGAGCTGTTTGCAAAGATCAAGGAAAAGGCTCTTGCCTGGAATGTCGCTCTCGTTTCTGCGGAGCGGATCGATGAGATCAATATCCTGCAGGCAACCTATGAGGCGATGCGTCAGGCGATTGCAGGGCTTACCCCTTCCCCTGATGCCGTGGTGGTTGATGCCGTGACCATACCGGAGCTTTCCCTTCCGCAGAGAGGAATTGTCAAGGGCGATGCAAAGTGCTATTCCATTGCTGCGGCATCCATCCTTGCCAAGGTGACCAGAGACCATCTGATGGAAGAATATGATGCCAGGTACCCGGAATACGGGTTTGTAAAGCACAAGGGATACGGCACGAAGGAGCACATTGAGGCACTGAAAAAGTACGGCCCCTGCCCCATCCACCGGAAAAGCTTTATCGGGCACTTCATTGATATCGGCTGAGGAATACAAAAAGCCGCATCTTCGGAAACAGATCTTCCGAAGATGCGGCTTTGTCGTTGCAGAAAGAATCAGAACTCGGTCTCTTCGAGCTCCCGGCTCTCCAGCTCGCTGGCCTCATGGCGGTTGTACTTTGCCAGAAGCTCGTGGATCTTGTTGGTCGGCGTGGTGGCCGAGGCGATCGACGCGTTGTGGTTGAAGAAGTCGATGATGGTGGCAAGGTACTTGCTCATGTCGGCAACCTGGAACCACGGCCGGGAGAGGAGCTCTGCCGGCTGCCAGGTGAGGTTCGTCGTAATGCAGCAGTCAAAGACGCCGTCTGCATAGGCCTTGTCGAAGCGCCCGAGGCCGTCGGTGAACAGGCCGAAGGTCGTGCACAGGAATACATGGTTTGCATGCATGGCCTTGAGCTGCTTTGCCGTATCGAGGATGGAACCGCCGGACGAGATCATGTCATCCATGATGATGACATCCTTGCCCTCGAGGTCGGAGCCCAGAAATTCGTGAGCAACGATCGGGTTCTTGCCATTTACGACGTGTGCATAGTCTCTTCTCTTGTAGAACATGCCGGTATCGGCATTGATCACGCTTGCAAAGTAGACGGCACGGTCGAGGGCACCCTCATCGGGGCTGATGACCACGAAGTGGTCCTTGTCGAGGACGATGTCCGGATAGCAGTGCATGATCACGCGCAGAAACTGATAGGGCGAGATGAAGTTGTCAAAGCCCGACAGCGGTGCGACGTTCTGGATTCTGGGATCGTGGGCATCGAAGGTGATGAAGTTGGAGATCCCGAGATCCTCGAGCTCCTTCAGCATCATGGACGCATCGAGGGACTCACGGCCGGATCTCTTGTGCTGGCGCCCCTCATAGAGGAAGGGCATGATCACATTAATGCGCTCTGCCTTGCCGTTGATCGCGGCGATGATGCGCTTGAGATCCTGAAAGTGATCATCCGGGGAGTAGTGATTGGTGAATCCGTTCATGCGGTAGGTCAGTGAGTGGTTCATCACATCGGTGATGATGTAGATGTCCTTGCCGCGGCAGGACTCTCTGATGGTCGCCTTGCCCTCGCCCGTGCCGAAGCGCACGCACTCGGCATCCATGCGGTAATCGTCCTTCTGATATCCCTCGAAAGCGGGATCCTTTTCAACGATGTTGTGGTACTCACGGCGGAAGGAGACGAGATATTCATTGACTTTGTCACCGAGTTCCCGGGCGGAAGGCATGACGATCAGGCCTAAGGGTCCGGCGGGGATTCTGCGTTCGAGCTGCTGATGAAGTTCCAGTTCTGACATTGCAATCTCCTCAAAGAATGTTTGCTGTCCTGTAAAAGGCGGTTCCATTTTATCTTGAGTTTGTCATAAAGGCAAGTTGTTTGCTATAATGCAGACTTGAGTGTATTTTACGTACTGGAGGATTATTATGGCGAAATCCAAACCGATTGTTGCCATCGTGGGGCGCCCGAATGTCGGGAAATCAACGCTCTTTAACGCGATTGCAGGAGAAAAGATTTCGATTGTCGAAGACAGACCCGGTGTGACGAGGGACCGCATCTATGCGGACTGCACCTGGCTCAATCATGAATTTACCCTGATCGATACGGGCGGCATCGAGCCCGAGTCCAAGGATGTCATCCTCTCCCAGATGAGGGAGCAGGCGCAGATTGCGATCGAGATGGCGGATGTCATCCTGTTTCTTGTGGACGTGAAGTCCGGAGTCCAGGATGCCGATTCCAAGGTCGCCGATATGCTGCGCAGGGCGAGAAAGCCCATCGTCCTTGCCGTGAACAAGGTGGACCAGCCGGTGAAGATGCAGGCGGACGTCTACGAGTTCTACAACCTGGGCCTTGGCGATCCCTTCCCGGTTTCATCCGTCAACAAGATGGGCCTTGGCGATCTTCTCGAGGAAGTCGAAAAGCACTTCCCGAAGGAGGCGGAGGAATCCGAAGAGGACGATGCAGTGCGCGTTGCCATCATCGGAAAGCCGAACGTGGGCAAGAGTTCCTTGGTGAACCGCCTCATCGGCGAAAACCGTGTCATCGTATCGGACATCGCGGGCACGACGCGAGATGCAATCGACACCCGTGTTACCCATAACGGCCGGGACTATGTATTTATCGACACAGCAGGCCTGCGCCGCAAGAACAAGATCTCGGACCAGCTCGAGCGCTTCATGGTGATCCGGGCGGTTGCTGCCGTTGACCGGGCTGACATCGCAGTGCTTGTCATCTCGGCGGAGGAGGGTGTTACCGAGCAGGACGCAAAGATCGCCGGCATCGCCCATGACAGAGGCAAGGCCGTGATCATCTGCGTCAACAAGTGGGACGCGGTGAAAAAGAACAACGATTCCATCAAGGAGTACACGAACAAGATCCGTCAGACGCTCTCGTTCCTTCCCTACGCGGAGATTCTGTTCCTGTCCGCAAAGACGGGGCAGCGGCTGAACAAGCTCTATGACCTTGTCGACATGGTCTCTGCCAACCAGAACATGCGTATCCAGACGGGCGTCCTGAACGAGATCATCACACAGGCCGCAATCATGCAGCAGCCGCCGTCAGACAAGGGCAAGATGCTGAAGATCTTCTACGCGACGCAGGCCGGTGTCAAGCCGCCTACGTTCGTGTTCTTCGTCAACTATAAGTACCTGTTCCACTTCTCCTATCAGCGCTACATCGAGAATCAGATCCGTCAGTCGTTCGGTTTCCGGGGAACGCCGATCAAGTTCATCATTCGGGAGCGCAACGAGGAGGAACAGGTCTGATCTCCGTTCTGTGGCAATACACGGTCTGTTCTGCTATGATAATCTGATGTGGCAGTTCCTTAACGGATCCCACACAGATCGGAGGGAGTTATGACGCGTCTTTGGTGTCTTCTCATCGGCTATGCCTTCGGCTGCATTCAGTCTGCTTACTTTATCGGCAAACTCAGAGGCATCGATATTCATCAGTACGGAAGCGGCAATGCCGGAACGACAAATGCTGTCCGGGTGCTTGGCTTTCGGGCAGGGCTTGCGACCTTCCTCATGGACATGTTCAAGTGCATCATTCCTGTCGTCATCGTCACGATGACCTTCGGAAAGATGTACCCGGAGATGAAATACCTCTTCAAGGTCTGGACCTTTGCAGGGTGCGTCCTGGGACATGACTATCCGTTCTATCTGAAATTCAGGGGCGGCAAGGGTGTTGCCGTGATGGCAGGCTTCTGCGCCTGCTTTCACTGGGTCTACATTCCGGTGGAGATTCTTGTCTTTGGCATTCCCTATGCAGCAACCCAGTATGTGTCTCTGGGGTCCCTTTGCGTCTATGCGGCGGGGCTTGTCCTCATGATCATTCAGGGACAGCTTGGTGTATATGCGCCGGCAACGCAGGGAACTCTTGTGGAGATGTACATTGTTTACGGCATCATGGCCGCCATGTGCTTCTGGAGACATCGGACAAATATCCACCGCCTTGTGACAGGCACGGAGAGAAAGACCAACCTGTTCGCCGCAAAGAAGGACGATGTTCCCAAGAACAACTGAAGGAGACAAACGAATGGCAAAAATTGGACTGATCGGTGCCGGCAGCTGGGGCACTGCTCTGACCTATGAACTGACCAGCAAGGGACAGGACGTCGATATCTGGTCGATCGATCCTCATGAAGTGGAGCTCATCAACACAAGGCATGAGCAGACGGAAAAACTGCCCGGAACGATTCTTCCGGAAAAGACGAAGGCGTCCACTGATCTTCAGGAGATCATCACCGGGAAGGATCTTCTTGTCCTTGCGGTTCCCTCGAAGTTTACAAGAAGCACCGCCCGCTCCATGGCACCCTTCGTTGCAAAGGGACAGCTCATTGTCTCGGTGGCAAAGGGCATTGAGGAAGACACGCTCCTTACCTTAAGCCAGATCATTGAGCAGGAGATCCCACAGGCGGAGGTTGCCGTTCTGTGCGGACCCACCCATGCGGAGGAAGTCGGGAAGGGCATGCCCACCGCGATTGTCGCCGGGGCAAAGAAGAGGGAGACGGCAAAGTACGTGCAGGACATCTTCATGAGCCCGGTATTCCGCGTCTACACAAGCCCCGATGTTCTCGGGATGGAGCTTGGTGCGGCCTTAAAGAACGTGGTGGCTCTTGCTGCCGGCATCGCAGACGGTCTTGGCTACGGAGACAATACGAAGGCAGCGCTTATCACCCGCGGCATCGCGGAGATCTCCCGCGTCGGTATTGCGGTCGGCGGGAAGGCGCAGACATTCTCCGGCCTTACCGGAATCGGTGATCTCATCGTGACCTGTGCCTCGATGCACTCGAGAAACCGCAGAGCCGGCATCCTCATCGGCCAGGGAAAGACCCCGGACGAGGCGATGAAGGAAGTCAATCAGGTGGTCGAGGGCGTCTACTCGGCAAAGGCGGCAAAACAGCTCTCAGAGCGCTACGGGGTTGACACCCCGATTATTGATGAAGTCAATGCCGTTCTGTTTGATCACAAGAATCCGTCCGATGCGGTGGACGATCTCATGCTTCGCGACAAGAAGGTCGAGATCAATACCCTGGACTGGGAATAAGTACCGGAGAACACAGATAATGTCAGGCCGCAGAAAACCTCAGAATATGGGACTCCTGACGCGGATCAGGGAAAAACGATACCGGGGTGGCACCCCAATTTGCTGAAGAAAAATAGAAGCTGCACTGTTTGACCATAAGAATCCGTCCGATGAGGACATGGAATACCAGTTTTGGAGAGAAAAAGAAAATGACAGTATATGAGGAACTGAAGGCCAGAGGACTTCTGGCCCAGATCACGGATGAAAAGGAAGTCGCAGATCTGATCAACAACGGAAAGGCCACCTTCTACATCGGCTTTGATCCCACCGCAGACTCCCTGCATGTGGGCCATTTCATGGCCATGACGCTGATGAAGCGCCTGCAGATGGCAGGCAACAAACCGATCGCCCTGATGGGCGGCGGCACCGCCATGATCGGAGACCCCTCGGGCCGCACCGATATGCGCAAGATGATGACCGTGGAGACCATCGATCACAACGTCGAGTGCATCCAGAAGCAGATGGAGCGCTTCATCGATTTCTCGGATGGAAAGGCTCTGCTCTTAAACAACGCGGACTGGCTCCGGAATCTCAACTTCCTGGAGTTCATGCGCGACTACGGCGCCCTGTTCTCGGTCAACGACATGCTGCGGGCACGTGCGTATGTATACCGCATGGAGAGGGGGCTCTCCTTCCTGGAGTTCTCCTACATGCTGATGCAGTCCTACGATTTCTACCGTCTGTTCATGGATCACGGCTGCCAGATGCAGTTCGGCGGTGATGATCAGTGGTCGAACATGCTCGGCGGCACGGAACTGATCCGCAAGAAGACCGGAAAGAACGCCTATGCGATGACCATCAACCTGCTGTTAAAGCACGATGGCACGAAGATGGGCAAGACCGCCGGCGGCGCCGTCTGGCTTGATCCCAATAAGACCTCACCCTATGACTTTTACCAGTACTGGAGAAATGTCGATGATGAGGACGTCGTGAAGTTCATCCGCATGATGACCTTCCTGCCGCTCGAAGAAATCGACAAGATGCAGACATGGGAAGGCGCAAAGCTCAACGAGGCAAAGGGGATCCTGGCCTATGAGCTCACGAAGATGGTCCACGGCGAAGATGAGGCAAAGAAGGCACAGGCAGGCGCACAGGCGCTGTTTGGAAGTGTCGATCTTACAGGCGCTGATCTTCCGACCACGGAGCTTACCGATGCAGATTTTCAGGACGATGGCACGATCGACATCCTTGCGGTTCTTGTCAAGGCAGGGCTTGAAAAGTCCCGCGCCGATGCGCGCCGCACGGTGCAGCAGGGCGGCTGCACGGTGGACGATGCGAAGGTTACGGATTTCAGGACGAAGTACACAAAGGATGATCTGAAAGACGGAAAGCTGGTCCGCAGGGGCAAGAAGACCTACAAGAAGGTCATCTACAAGGCCTGAAGACCTGTATCCATAACATTTTGAGGGAGGCCGGCCGAGAAGCCGGCTTCTTCTTTTATCGGAGGCAGTTTTGACCATATCCTTTCCACAGCTGATGGAGCATTACATAGAGCTGCCGCAGGCACTGTTATTCTTTGCACTCTCGTTTCTGCTTGTTCTTGGCGCGGATCTGCTGCTCGTTGCATCATCGGGAAATGGCAGAACAAAAGAGACACACAAAGAGAGAGCCTATCGCTACACGGAGGAATTCTATGAGATCACCTTCGCGGACACGGCAATCCTGCTGTTCATCAGTACCTATGTGCTCATCGACTGGTTTACGGTAAATCCGGCGATTCGAAGCCTGTGGGACAACTACGGCGACTTCCTTCTGCTTGCCTTTCTGGTGTGCGCGAGCCTGTTCAACACAATCCTCGACCACGGGTTTGTGCCGCTGAAGCATGTTTCGGGCAGCATGCGCTCTTCGATGCGCATGGCGAGCATGGTGTATCTTACCGTGCTGTTTCTCTATATCAAGTTCATCTACGAGGACAACAACTACGATTCGATCATCATCTACTTCATCGGCATGATGATCGGCCGCTTCGTCTATTTCGATGCGACATTCCACGACTTTGTCAGCGCCATGAAGCAGCTGCGCTTTGCACTTCCCTTTGTGGGGCTGGCGCTTCTTGTGACGGCACTGCTTGCCCTCTACGGGTTCCACACGCAGTACCTGTGGAAATCAAACAGTGTCGTGATCTCGCTCCTCATCGCCCATCTTCATATGGACCTTGCGATTTTCATTCTGGCAAGGAGCCATTTCGTGAGCCTGTTTTTCCGAAGGCAGGAGGAATCCCGCAGGGAGCCTGTCCGGAGAGATAAAAGAAGGAGAGGGGAAAATGCGGAGGAAGAGGACCTGTCCTTTGAAGATATTCCGGACGATGATTATGGCTACGATTTCTACACGGACGAGGAGACGGATCCGTATGAGAGCAAATCGGGCAGAAAGAGGTGGCGGTAATGGAAATGGATGAGAAGTATCTGATCAAGAACACGACAAAGGAAGAGAGAATCCGGATCGTCGATGAAGCACTCGGCAATCTCGAGGGCTCATGCGATGGCTGCATGCGGGGAGTTCTGTCCATGTATGATCCCTACATTGAGGGAACCATGGAGCTGTACGAGTGCAATGCGGCGTTTCGCCGGGGTTTTGTGCAGGAGGATGCGGACCGCTCGGGGCTTAAGGGCTCTTCCTGCGCCATGGACTGAAAGAGGTATCCCATGAAAAAGATCGAAGAGATGACGGACCGGGAGCTCATGGAGGAGCTTGTCCGGCAGCAGACAAAAGACACGAAGAACCAGAGAATCACGGCGATTGTCAACACAATCCTCCTCGTAATCCTTGCGGTCACCTTTCTTCTCATTGTTCCCCGTGCGGTGACAACACTCAATCAGGCAAACGAAGTACTCTCGGAAGCACAGACAACGCTTGTCAGTGCCCAGGACACCCTCGATTCCCTGAATACCCTCATTGAGGACAATACGGAGTACATTACGGAATCGGCGCGGAAGATCTCGGAGATCGATATTGACACGCTGAATCAGTCAATTCAGGACCTGTCGGATATTATCGAGCCGCTGGCCAAACTGTTTCGCTGAAAGAAGCAAAGGAACGGAGGTGTCCCTTGATTGCAGCAGATGCGATAGTGAAATGCCTGGAAATGGAAGGCGTGGAATACGTTTTCGGATATCCCGGTGTTGCCATTGATCCCTTTTTCAACAGCATTCTGAAGACAAAGATCAAAACGATCCTGGTCCGCCAGGAACAGTGTGCGGCCCATGCGGCAAACGGCTATGCAAGGATCACCGGAAAGGTCGGTGTCTGTGCCGTGACCAGCGGTCCCGGTGCAGAAAACCTGATCACCGGTATTGCAACGGCCTTTGCGGACTCCATTCCGATCGTGTGCTTTACGGGACAGGTGGATTCCAAGCTCATGGGCTCTGATGTCTTCCAGGAGGCGGACATTTCCGGCGCCTGCGAGTCCTTTGTAAAGTACAGCTACATTGTGCGGGATCCGCAGGAGATACCGAGGATTGTAAAGGAGGCCTTCTACATCGCAAGGAGCGGACGCCCGGGACCTGTTCTCATCGATCTGCCGTCTGATGTGCAGATGCTGAAAATGAACGGCTTTGACTATCCGGACGAGGTGAAGATGCGCACCTACAGGCCCACGGTGGAGGGCCATACGGTTCAGATCAACAAGGTCATGAAGGAACTCTCGAGGGCAAAGAGACCGATTCTGTGCGTCGGCGGCGGCGTGCAGCTCTCCGGGGCGAAGGAGGCGGTCGTTGCCTTCGCGGAAAAACACAGGATTCCCGTCGTCTGCACGATGATGGGGATCGGTGTCATGGCGACTGATCATGAGCTCTTCTACGGCATGGTCGGTAACAACGGACAGCCCTGCGGAAACCGTGCGATGAACGAGGCGGACATGATCATCATGGCAGGCTGCCGCGTGGCAGACCGCTCGTTCACCCAGCCGGATCTGATCATGGCGGGAAAGGTGCTCGTGCACATCGATGTGGATCCGGCGGAGATCGGAAAGAACGCCTATCCTTCCATACCGCTGGTCGGTGATATCGCCCATGTCTTTGAGGCATTCCTCGAGCAGGATCTGAAGGTAGATACCACGGACTGGCTCGATACCCTGAACGGATACCGGAGTCTTGGAAGAAACCAGAAGGAAGCAGCCTTAAAGCTCTCACTGAAGACGAAGAGCCGCCGTACCGGCGTGATGCCCGCAGAGTTTGTGCGCCGTCTCTCTCTGTCGATGGATGACAACGCGATCTACGTGGCGGATGTCGGACAGAACCAGATCTGGTCCTGCCAGAACGTGGACATCAGGAACGGACGGTTCCTCACGTCCGGCGGCATGGGCACGATGGGCTATGCGGTGCCTGCGATGATGGGGTGCCGGCTTGCAGCGCCTGATGTCCAGGCGGTTGCCGTCTGCGGTGACGGCGGCTTCCAGATGACGATGATGGAACTTGCGACGATGAAGTACTATGGCATCCCCTGCAAGATCGTTGTGATGAAGAACACGGTTCTGGGCCTTGTCCGGCAGCACCAGCACTTTGTCTACCACGATGACTTCTCGATGATCGACATCGGTGCCTATCCGAAGCTTGACATGCTGGCAAAGGCTTACGACATGGACTATCTGAAGGTTGAGGACAACGATCACATGCAGGAGAAGATCGATGCGTTCCTGAAGGACGAGAACTCTGTTCTGATGGAAGTTATGGTTGATCCTGCGGAGACGGTATAGGGAGGAAAAGGATGAAGAGAATCTATTCCGTACTCGTGGAAAACCGCGCCGGTGTCCTGTGCAAGGTGGCGGGACTGTTCTGGAGACGGTGCTTTAACATCGATTCCCTGGCTGTCGGTGAAACCGACGATCCGAAGGTCTCCAACATGGTCATTGTCTCCTCGGGAGATGGCAGAACCCTGGAGCAGATCGAGAAACAGCTCAACAAGAAGATCGATGTCATCAAGGTCAAGACCTTCGATGAAGCGGAAGCCGTGAGCCGTGAGCTCATGCTGATCAAGGTGAAGTACAACAGGACGAACCGACGGGACATCATGGAGAACTGCCAGATCATGGGTGCCCAGATCGTGGACATGTCCAATTCGCTGATGACGATCCAGATCTGCGATACCCCGGAACGGGTGCAGATGTTCCTGGATACGTTCAAGACCGTCTCGATTGTGGAGATCACAAGGACCGGAACGCTTGCGGTGACCAAGTGCCGGGAAAAGGCCTGAGCAGAAGATCATACAGACCGGATATGATAGCACATGTACAATATCCGGTTTATATGAGGTGGAAATTTTCGGATTGCAAATCGGAAAGGCCCGCACTATAATGTGGACAATTTCCGTGAGAACCATATCAAAAATATATGGAATATCATACACGGGAGATATCATTTACTGATGGAAGAAGAGAACGTCAAGAAGAAACTGAACAAGAAAACCTTCCAGCTGCTTGTCGATAACACGTCCGGCGTACTGAGCCGCATTTCGGGTCTGTTCGCAAGACGCGGATACAACATCGAGTCCATCACCGCAGGTGTGACCGCGGATCCGAGATTTACGAGGATCACCATTGTCGCATCGGGAGATGATGACATCCTCGATCAGATCGAAAAGCAGGTGAGAAAGCTTGTCGATGTGCGGGATATCCGGGAGCTCAAGCCCGAGGAATCCGTCTACCGCGAACTTGCGATGATCAAGGTCCGCGCCAATGCCGAACAGAGGCAGAGCGTGATTGCGATCACGAATATTTTCCGCGGAAACATCGTCGATGTGGCACCGGAATCCCTGATGATCGAGATCACGGGCAACTCCGGGAAGATCGATGCGTTTCTTCGTCTCCTCGACGGATATGAGATCCTCGAGCTCGCAAGAACAGGTGTTGCAGGCCTTGCCCGCGGCACGGAGCACGTGGTTTACATTCCCTGAACTCAATTTATCCGGTTTCGCACAAGCGGAAACCTCAGCATATATTCTCAGGAGGAATACAAAATGGCACAGGAAGCAAGAATTTTCTATCAGGAAGACTGCGATCAGAGCCTGCTCAACGGCAAGAAGATCTGCGTGATCGGCTACGGCAGCCAGGGACATGCTCATGCACTGAACCTCAAGGATTCCGGCTGCGATGTCGTCGTCGGCCTGTATGAAGGTTCCAAGTCCAAGGCAAAGGCTGAGGCTCAGGGTCTCACCGTTCTGCCTACCGCAGAGGCTGTGAAGCGCTCCGACATCATCATGATCCTCATCAATGATGAGCTGCAGGCTGACATGTACAAGAAGGATGTCGCTCCTTACTTAAAGGCCGGCGATATGCTGATGTTCGCACACGGCTTCAACATCAACTACAAGCTGATCGTTCCTCCGAAGGATGTCGATGTCACGATGATCGCTCCGAAGGCTCCCGGACACACCGTCCGTTCCGAGTATCAGGCCGGCAAGGGCACCCCGATGCTTGTCGCTGTTGAGCAGGATGCAACCGGCAAGGCACTGGATATGGCACTGGCTTATGGCGCAGCCATCGGCGGAGCAAGAGCAGGTATCCTGGAGACCACGTTCAAGACGGAGACCGAGACCGATCTGTTCGGCGAGCAGGCTGTCCTGTGCGGCGGCGTCTGCGCACTGATGCAGGCAGGCTTCGAGACTCTGTGCGAGGCAGGATACGATCCGAGAAACGCTTACTTCGAGTGCATCCATGAGATGAAGCTCATCGTCGACCTGATCTATCAGTCCGGCTTTGCAGGAATGCGTTACTCCATCTCCAACACCGCAGAGTACGGCGACTATGTCACCGGACCCAAGATCGTCACTCCGGCTGTGAAGCAGGCCATGAAGGATGTCCTGAAGGATATCCAGGACGGCACCTTCGCTTCCGAGTTCATCCAGGATATGAAGGCCGGCGGAATCCACTTCCAGGCTATGCGCAAGAAGGCAGCTGCTCATCCGTCCGAAGAGGTCGGCAAGCAGATCCGTGCTCTCTACAGCTGGAACAACGAGTCTGACAAGCTCATCAACAACTAGTTCATAACTGGTTTTCTGTAAGGAAACAGCAGGCGGGAGCGGAACAGTAGGTTCCTGCTCCCGTTTTTTATGCCTGCAGAAGAGGAAAATACACATGGGAATGACAATGACGCAGAAGATCCTGGCGGCGGGAGCAGGCCTTAATCATGTTGAGGCGGGTCAGCTGATCGAGGCAAACCTGGACCTGGTTCTGGGAAATGACATCACAGCACCTGTGGCAATCAAAGAGATGGACCGGTTCCGGAAGCCCGGAGTTTTTGATCAGGATAAAATCGCCCTGGTGCCGGACCACTTTGTCCCCGCAAAGGACATCAAGTCTGCCGAGAACTGCAAGTGTGTCCGCGAGTTCGCAAGGCGCAACATAATCACAAACTACTTTGAAGTAGGACAGATGGGCATTGAACACGCCCTCCTGCCGGAGCAGGGACTCGTCTCCCCGGGAGACGTGATCATCGGCGCAGATTCTCACACCTGCACATACGGCGCTCTCGGGGCGTTTTCGACGGGTGTCGGATCCACCGACATGGCAGCCGGCATGGCGACCGGCAAGGCCTGGTTCAAGGTACCCTCTGCCATCCGTTTCAACCTGCATGGAAAGCTGAACAAGTGGGTGTCCGGCAAGGACGTCATCCTGCACATCATCGGGATGATCGGTGTGGACGGAGCGCTCTATCAGTCGATGGAATTTGCAGGAGAGGGTGTCTCTTCCCTGTCCATGGACGATCGTTTTACCATTGCGAACATGGCAATTGAGGCGGGTGGAAAGAATGGCATCTTCCCGGTGGACGACAGGGCAAAAGAATACCTTGCCAAGCATCCGACAAGAAAGCCGGATGGCACCCTCACGGCGCAGGACGCAGGAGATGTCTATGAGGCGGATCCGGATGCCGAGTACACGGCTGTCTATGACATCGACCTTTCCACCATTCGTCCAACGGTCTCCTTCCCGCACCTTCCGGAGAATGCAAAGACCTTCGATGAGATTCCGGACATCGAGATCCAGCAGGTTGTCATCGGCTCCTGCACCAACGGCAGAGAGCAGGATCTGGAACAGGCAGCAAAGATCCTGACGGGACGTCACATCAAGGAGGGGCTTCGCTGTATCGTGATTCCCGCGACCGAGAAGATCTATCTCACCGCCCTGCACGAGGGCTGGCTTGAGACCTTTATCAAGGCCGGCTGTGTTGTCTCTACACCGACCTGCGGTCCCTGCCTTGGAGGCTACATGGGGATTCTTGCCGCGGGGGAGAGATGCGTCTCCACCACAAACCGCAACTTTGTCGGCCGCATGGGCGATGTGACAAGTGAGATCTATCTTGCGAGCCCTGCTACGGCTGCAGCATCTGCGATTGCAGGAAAGATCGCAGATCCCACGGTGTACTGAAGAAAGGAGACGAAGATGAAGGAAGCAAGAGGAAAAGTCTTCCGCTACGGGGACAATGTCGATACGGATGTCATCATCCCGGCAAGATACCTTGCAACATCGGAGCCCTCCGAACTTGCAAAGCACTGCATGGAAGACATCGATAAGAATTTCATAAAGAACGTCCATCAGGGCGATATCATCGTCGCGCAGAAGAACTTCGGCTGCGGCTCCTCGAGAGAGCATGCACCGATCGCGATCAAGGCGGCAGGGGTTTCCTGCGTCATCGCAGAGACCTTTGCGAGAATCTTTTACCGCAATGCAATCAACATCGGTCTGCCGATCGTGGAGTGCAAGGAAGCCGCAGAGGCGATTCAGGCAGGGGATACCGTGTCCGTCAACTTCGATACCGGCCTTATCACCGATGAGACAACAGGACAGACCTTTCAGGGACAGTCCTTCCCGCCGTTCATGCAGAAGCTCATTGATGCCGGGGGACTCATCCCGTATATCAATTCTCAGGAGTAGTATTTTGTGACGATCCTGTGAAATCAAAGGAGCCTAAATCTGCCGCCCGCACTGCTGTGCTAGAATAACAGTGCGGACGGTATTTTTTGTTCCGAATGTAAAATTTGGCATGTTTCAAAGGAAGCGTAGTTAAGTAGACACCGGAAAGCCGATAACACGACAAATAGACCTGCCATTGCAGGTCTGAATTAACAGCTGCCGAG
>OMXP01000045.1 GCA_900315055.1 uncultured Lachnospiraceae bacterium | reverse complement strand
TCGCGATGGACACCCTTGCTTTCGGCTGTATCCTTCCCACTACCGGGCGGATTCCGGACTTTCACCGGTTAGAAACGTGCGCCGCCGGGCGCACAATAATAAAAGACCGCGAAGGGTTTCGTTCCTTCGCGGTCTTTTTGTCTCTTCTGTTTTTTCCTTCCGGCTGTCTACATCCACTTCTCCCGGTAGAAGACATCAATGAGCCGCATCACCTGCTCTGCGGTATCCGCAAGGTGGCGTCTTGCGCTCTCGTTGTCCATCGCCTCGGAAAGGCTGACAGGTCCCGGCTGAATCGTAAAGAAAGCGGCGATTCCCTTGTCATTGACAGTCCGGAAGTTTCGTCCGAGCTGCCCGGTAAAGGCGATGCAGGGGACGTTGAAGTTCTTTGCAAGGGCCGCAACCCCGGAAGGTCCCTTGCCCATCATGGTTCTGGCATCGAGCTCTCCCTCTCCGGTGACCACAAGGTCCGCCGAGCGAAGGTAGGACTCGAGTCTTGTCTCCCTGAGGACGATGTCGATGCCCCGGGCAAGAATCGCGTTCGTAAACGTGAGGAACCCGAAGCCAAGGCCGCCCGCGGCGCCGGTGCCGGGTGCTGTCGGATCTGCCTTCGGATACGACTTTTCGCAGAGCTCAGCAAACTTCATCTGCGCGGCGTCCATCTGGCGGATCATTTCGGGATCCGCGCCCTTCTGCGGCCCGAAGACCGCACTGGCGCCCTTCTCCCCGCACAGGGGATTTGTCACATCGCAGGCGATCTGGAAGGAGCAGTCGGCAAGTTCCGGAAGAGCAGAGGAGGCGTCAATCGAGGCAATCCTTGCAAGGCCTGCCGCATTTCCCGGGACATCGACGCCGTTTGCGTCAAGAAACCGGTACCCCAGTGCTTCCAGCATGCCGATGCCACAGTCGTTCGTCGCGCTGCTGCCGACGCCGATGATGAAGTTCCGGCAGCCCTGGGAAACCGCATCGCGGATCAGCTCCCCGACGCCGCGTGTTGTGGTGAGCATCGGGTTCCGGCTCTTTTCCGGAACGAGAGAGAGCCCTGCCGCCTGGGCCGTCTCGATGATTGCCGTCGGCGGGTACTTCAGCATCTTCATGCCGGAAGCGCCCTGAATCTCGCGGTTCTTTCTGCGGAAGAAGTGCTCGGCAAGCTGGGGATTTTCCGTGATCCCGTACTTTGCCTCGACGACCTTTCCAAGGGGTCCCGTCACCTTCACGGTGCGGAAAGTACCGCCAAGGCCCTCTGTCAGGGTATCCACCGTCCCCTCGCCGCCGTCGGCGACCGGACGGACATCGATCTCATTGTCCGGATTCACTCTCCGGAATCCTTCTGCCACCGCATTTCCCGTCTCCAGGGAGCTCATGCTCCCCTTGAAGGAATCCATGGCTATCACGATATGCATTCTTATCACCTCGCATGCTGGGATTTCCCGTCATTTGCCGGGATTGTGTCTCATTCCATCATAGCCCCAAATCCCGAAAATGGCACCTTGTTTCTCACGCCCCCGTCACTTTGCGGAAGATGTCGGAATTCAACAGATCCGACAGCAGATGGTGCGCATTCCGTGTCACCAATCGCTCCTCCTCCGGGGTATTTGCCCCGGAAAAGTGAAGGTACCCGTAGATTCCCATGACGATAAAGCTCGAGAGCTGTTCCGGCGGATAGTTCGGCTTCAGGCGGTTGAAATAGTGCTCCACGAGGCGCGTCGTGTTGTCGACCATGTAGTGGTAGTAGGGATAGAGGAGAAACGTATTCTGTTCGAGGTTCACCTGCCGGGCGATATCCTTCAGGGAAAAGTACTGCGCAAGGAAGCAGTCGAGCAGGTTTTCATAACTTGTCACCGGATCATCGTCCACGTTGTCTTTCTGCCGCTTTTCAAACGCCTCGTCCAGCTCCTCATTCATGTCCCGGAAGAGATCTTCGAGCAGGGCGTACTTATCCGAGTAGTAGTTGTAAAACGTGATCCGGCTTGTCAGGGCTTCCTCGCAGATCTCCTTGACCGTGATCTTCTCAAAGGGCTTTACCGTAAGGAGCTGCCGGAGGGTCGATTTCAGGTTTTTCCTGGTCTTCAGGACCCGGAGGTCCTGATGGCCTTTTCCGTTCTTTGTTTCTGATAACACATCCGTATTTGTGTTCATTAACTTGCACCTTTCCGTTTCCGTCATTGTAAGGGCTTCCTGCACGCTGATATCATGGGCATGTCCAAAACACTGATAGAAATAATATAACACATGTTAAGAAAAAAGGAGGTTGATCTGGAAATGGCAGCAGCAGATCTTGCGCATGCAGCCCAGAGGAAGATGTTCGAGGCGGCCCTCGACGTGGCCTACGATCATGCGGTAAAGCACACGGGGGAGGGCTATGCGAACGTGGTCGACGCGATGCAGAAGGTCCTGAAGAACGGCTGGCCGGACATCGCCTATGAAAGGCTCCGCAAGGGACTTTCGTCTGGCGGCAAGTGGCAGAAGTTCTTCGACAACCTGATCGCAACGACCGATCAGCAGTACCTGAAGAGCCTGCTCCTCTCCTTTGCCTTCGAGGGCGCCCTGTCGGCGTTCCCCCAGTCGCGGAAGATGAAGGAAAAGCTCGGCATGCCGATTCCGTGGGTGATCCTGTTTGATCCCACCTCCGCCTGCAACCTCCACTGCACCGGCTGCTGGGCGGCGGAGTATCAGCACACGCTGAACCTCTCCTATGACGACATGGACAGCATCGTGAGCCAGGCAAACGACCTCGGGATCCACTTCTTCGTCCTGACAGGCGGCGAGCCTCTGGTCCGGAAGCGTGACCTCGTCCGCCTCGCCCTCGCCCACAGGGACAGCGCATTCATGGTCTACACGAACGGCACGCTGGTCGATCAGGCCTTCTGCGATGACCTGAAGAAGTGCGGGAACATCCTCCTGTCGATGTCCATCGAGGGATATGAGGAGGCGACGGACTCGAGGCGCGGCCACGGCGTCTTCCGGAAGGTCATGGAGGCGATGGACCTGATGCATGAAAACGGCCTTGTCTTCGGCACCTCCATCTGCTACACGAGGAACAACCTTGCCGATGTCACCTCGGACTCGTTCCTCGATCTTCTGATCAGCAAGGGCGTTGCCTTCTCCTGGTACTTCCACTACATGCCCGTGGGAAATGATGCATCCGTGGACCTCATGCCGACGATCGAGCAGAGAAAGTACATCGTAAAGCGCCTCCGTGAGGTAAGGGCCTATGAGGGCGGAAAGCCGATCTTTACGATCGACTTCCAGAACGACGGCGAGTTCGTCTCCGGCTGCATCGCGGGCGTCAAGTACTACTGCCACATCAACCCGAACGGCGACGTGGAGCCCTGCGTGTTCATTCACTACTCGGGTGCGAACATCCACGAGATGAGCCTTGTCGACTGCCTCCGGCAGCCCCTGTTCAAAGCCTACCAGGCAGCGCAGCCCTTCAACGAAAACCTGCTCCGTCCCTGCCCGATGCTCGAGAACCCGGAAAAGCTGCAGCAGATGGTGAAGGAGACCGGGGCAAAGAGCACCGACATGATGTCCCCGGAGAGCGTCGGGCACCTGTGCGCAAAGTGCGAGAACTATTCGAAAGAATGGGCACCGGTTGCAGATGACATCTGGAAGAGCAATCACCCGGACTATGTGACGGACAGGGAGAAGGAAGCAGCATGCCAGGCGACACACTGATTCTTACGGACTCCTGCTGCGACGTGCCGCAGTACCTTGCCAGGAAGCTCGGGATCCGGAAGATCCCGGTACATGTGATGTATCCCGAAAAGGACTATCTTGACGGGATCGACATCGACCCGCAGATGGTCTATGACCGGTTCCCGGGGGAAATCCCGACCACCTCGACGCCGTCGATCACGGAGATCACGGACCTGTTCCGGAGCCTTGAGGAAGAGGGGATCAGAAAGGTGCTCTCGATCCACATCTCGGAGCATCTCTCCTCCACCGTCAACATGGTCCGCTCCGTGGCAAAGGAGTTCCCCTCCATCAGGACCTTTGTCTTTGACACGAAGAACATCTCCATCGGAAGCGGGATCTATGCCCTGTATGCGGCAAAGAGACTGAATGACGGGGACGACTTCGATGCGGTCTGTGAGAGTCTTGAGAGGAAAAAGCAGGACTGCACGCTGATGTTCTACATGGACAGCCTCGAATACCTGCATAAGGGCGGCAGGATCGGGAACGTCACCTACTTTCTCTCCGATCAGCTGAAGATCAAGCCGATCATCGCCTGTGACAGCGAGGGCATCTACCGCACCGTGGCAAAGGTCCGGGGCGGGAGTCACTGCGGCAGGGCGAGGCTCTTTGAAGAGGTCTTCTCCCAGGTGGAGAACGGTACCGATGACGATGTCCCCTGCGACATTATCATCCCTTACGGCGGGGCAAAGGAGGAGGCACAGCTCCTCGAAGAGATGATCAGGAGCAAAAAGAAGAACGCAAACGTCCTGTTTCAGATGCAGATCACGGCATCGATGGCAGTCCACACGGGGCCGGGGCTCCTCGGGCTGTGCGCCCTGCGGCGGGATTAAGGCAGAGAGAAACCGCAAGGCAGGAACAGGAAGCGTCCAAACCAAAGAAGCGAGAATAAAAAATGCAGTCTTCTGTCCGCAAAGGACAGGAGGCTGCATTTTTGCTGTCTTTACGTTTCCCGAAGATCCCTCGCATCCCGGATCTTTCCGCTCTTGATCCGACTCTCCGAGATCTTCCGTTCTTCTTCCGGCGTCTCAATCCCGAAAGCCTTCGCATAGTGCAGAACACCTGCGATCTTTGGTGCATCTTCTCTGAGCTTCAGGGCCATGAAGTTCCTGTCCGGAACGTCAAAGGGCGGAAGGATCCCGAACGCCCTTGCAGGCAGATATCCGAACCTTCCATAGTATTCCCCGCTCCCGAGAACCACGGACCAGGAATACCCAAGATTCCCGGCAATCCGGTGCCCCTCCCGGACCAGCGCCGTGCCGATCCCCTGCCTCTGAAAAGCGGGAAGCACCGAGAGCGGCGCCAGGGCAAGGACCGTTTCGCCGCTGACCTCAGCCCTCGTAAACAGTACATGGCCTGTAAGCTGCCCGTCCGCCACAGCCACCAGGGAGAGCTCCGAAATCCAGGCCTCGCTCCTTCGCAGGGCATCGACAAGGTCCTGCTCGTTTCCGTCCGATCGCTCTGCCGTGGCAAAGGCCTCCTCGACCAGCGCGTGGATCTTCTTCTCGTCCCCCGGCTGCTCTTTTCGGATGGTCAGCTCTTTCATCACGGTTCTTCCTTCTCTTCCTTCTGTTCCCTCTCCTCGCGTCTTCTGCCGCGCTTCGGATAAGGTACTCCCTCAGCCCGCAGCTGTCCCCGGTACATGCGCCAGAGGGCGATCGGGAAGAAGAAGCAGGCAGCCAGCGCGATTGCCGTGACGCGGATCTCCGGCAGGCTGTAGGTACTCATGGCAACGAACCGGTAGGAGAACATCAGGAAGTCCGCCATGCAGAAGAAGGTCACGGCCCAGAGGTTCTTTGACCGTCTCACCGGTCCCGGGACAAACAGGAACGCAATCAGGCTCGCGATGATGAGGAACGTCACCGCAATGAAGATCATGTTGATGATGGCATGTCCCACGGGATAGAACAGGATCAGGGAGGCCGCGGCAAACAGAATCGCCACCCAGGCCGTGATCACGATGTTCTGCCCAAGCTTTACAAAGGTCGGTGCGCTCCCGGAAGGCGTCCTCACAGGTTCTGTCTTTTCCGGACGAGACTCGTCGTCCGTATCCTTATCTTCCTTCCGGCGCTTCAGGATCTCCTGCGCCTGGGACGAGACCTGCTGCATGTAGGTCATGTTTCCGGTTTTGTCGAGCTGTTCGTGGATTGCCGCCGTCTCCTCCGGGGATTCGTAGCGGATCTCGAAGGCCGGGGCGATGTTCGACTCGGAGCGGTTTGCGATGTAGTTGTAGCCGATGATCGAGAACGCCAGGGCACCGATGAGGTTGACGAACAGGTCCTTCATCGTGTCATTGATGCCGATGTCGAGGTATCCGCCGTTCACCGTGTAGGTCTGCCCGGAGGCGGTGTAGATGACGGTCTTGGTGATGTTGTAGATCTTCACGGGAATGGTGGTGCCGTCGGGGTTGAGCTTGACGGAGCCGATGCTCTGGACGATGGCATCCTTCTGCATGTCCAGGAGGAACAGGCTGTCAAAGAAGTACTCGATAAACTCCCAGCACACGCCCACCGTCATCGAGAAGCAGAAGGCGACGATGGTCACCGAGATCGGGGACATCTTCACCTTGCCGGTTCTGCGGTTCAAGAGATCTACCAGGGAGAAGCCCACCGCCGCACACAGAAAGCCGTTCATCGTGTGCAGCATCGTATCCCAGCCGGGGATCTGCACGTAGTAGTTCTGGATTTCTCCGAGGATCCAGGAAGCGTAGATGAACAGGTAGATGATCGACTCGAACATCACCGGGATCTCGATGTGAAAGCTCTCCTCGAAGAACGCCGGGATCAGGAACAGCACCAGGGCAAGGATGCAAAGACCCACGTTTTCGTATTCGCCGAGGATTGCGCACCGGACCAGCGTGATGAGGACAAGAAGCCGGAGGATCGAGTAGAGGATAAACCTCTTCCTATTCATCGAGATCCTCGCCCGCAGGCGCCGGATCAGCCTGACGATGTTGATCGGCTCCTTCTGAGCGCCCTGTTCTTTGTCCGTATCCTTTGTTTTTCCTTTTCCCATGCAAACCTCCCGGGAGCTCACCTCCCGCAATCTTCACTCTCTGTTCTCTGATTGTAAAAAATAAGCTTTCCTCCTGCAATGACAGTGTGACCAATCTGTGCCATTTCGGTCCATATGGATGAGGAGAGAAAGAGTCGAACAAAGTTTCCGGTCAGCAGGAAAAGGAAATTGTCTGAATTTAAATTCCGCCATTCAAAGTGCGTTTTTATGTATATGCCCTCTGATACAATCAGGTCAGAAACAGCGAAACAGGAAACCGATAAAGGAGGTGCCCGCATGAGAACACAGTACACAGCAGCAGGCGGTTATGAGTCCTGTGATTTTGATGAGTATGAGGATCTGTTTGACGACGTCGTCATGGATCCGTCCGCCGCAAGACAGTATGAAGCGCCGGTCTGCAACCATGTGGCCGGCCTTACGGAAAAGAATAAGGGATATACGCAGGATTTCACCTACGACGGCATTCCGTTTGAGGCGGAGGTCTGGACGAACGGAAAGCGGGAGACCTGCATGAGTGTGGTCCTTCCGGATCTCTACTTTGCAGGAGAGCAGGTGGAAGCGCGCCGCGCCCTTCCCGAAGACGGGGATGTGGAGCTCGGATCCCACCGCTATGCGTACCGCTCGGACGATGCGCAGACGAACTTCGGTGTCCTGACGCGCCGCATGACGTTCCTTGGCGCCGAGAAGTCCTATGCCGTAATCCTCGACTATCTCACCTTCCTTGAGGACAATGACCTCGTCCGCTTCCCCGGCGATGCCAAGAACGGGTATGTCGCATACCACCTCGACCGCGAGGGGAACCGCGTGGCAGAGGTGATCATCACCCTGAAGGCAAAGGACTGCCATGCCGCAACGCAGCTTCGCTTCACCCCGTTCCGCTCCCGCAGGGCAGCCTCTCCCACGGTAAGGACGATCCTCATGCCCTTTGCAGGGTGAGCCGGACCCGGCAGTTTTCCCCTGAAGGGAAATGCCAAAATACAGCTGACAGCTTCCTCCACGCCTCTTTGCAATGCGCACCATGGAGGGACGTTTTGATATCTGAAGTAATTGTATTGACTTTCCTGCCATCTGTGCTTTAATGAGGATACAAATGCATTGCCAGTTTGTCCTCCGGTGTCTTCGGGCCCGGGGGCTTTTTATATGAAAAAAAAAGCGCCAGACGGCCTCATGGCTATCTGGCGTTGTGACATCTCAGCGGTTAAATACTGGCTGTCAGTCTGGATATCCTTCCGAATATCATTCTGTCTCCGGTATACGAAGTCCCCGGAGTGGACTCCCCATTATCCAAGGGGGTGGCTGGATACCCTTCCGAGTATCTGTGCGTCCGTGGTAATGATCCTGCCCAGGTGCAGTACAGCTTCACGTGCCGCTACACGGAACCTTTCTGGTTCACCTTTATTGTAAGGGATGACCGTTCATAATCCAAATGCATTCTGTAAGTCCTTCGTGTATCCTGACGCCTGTGTGAGCGATGCACAGTGATTTGTGCAGATACCGGCGACTTTTCCACGGTTGCTCTGAGTGCGCTCTCCATAGATCGTGTGTTTAAAAATCGATTGAATGATCCATAATCAAACCACCGGAGGTACGGGGAATGATGATTAGCAACAATAAGACCATTTCGATGACGGAAGCCGGTCAAAACGTTTCAACGGTCCGCTGCGTGCCACAGGAGGATTCCCATCAAACCGCTTCAGATGAAGAAGTCCTTGCAGCTTCTGCAAAACTCATGGAACGGAACAAACATGTCTACGAGGAGCTCTCCAGGTGAACAGGAATCAACAGCCAGGGTTCCATAGTCCAAAACTTTAACCGGTCATCAGAATCTGTGCATGGACAGCTGTCGTCCGAATGCCTAAAATAGGTCAGTTACGGAATCCAGTTTTGGAAAGGTCTGTTCATGCGCGAATTACGTTCCGCCTTCCCGAAGACCATCCCCGTTCTGTTCGGGTACATCTTTCTCGGGATCACCTACGGTCTCCTCATGGTCACCAGCGGTCTGCCGGTTTATCTGCCGATCCTGACGGCAATGATCATCTATACGGGATCCATGGAGTTTCTGCTCGTTGACATCCTGCTCTCCTCCTTCAACCCCGCTTCCGCCCTTGTCACCGCTCTGATGGTCGGGGCACGGCATATCTTCTACGGCCTCTCCATGCTCTCGAAGTACCGCGGCACCGGGAAGGCAAAGTTCTACCTCATCTATACGACAAGCGATGAGACCTTTGCGCTGAACTACGACGCCGTGATCCCGGAAGGGTGCGACCGCACGAAGTACTACTTCTTCGTCTCTTTCCTCGATCAGCTCTACTGGATCTGCGGGGCCGCGATCGGCGCCCTTGCGGGATCCTTCATCACGGTGAACACGGAGGGCCTCGACTTTGTCATGACCGCCATGTTCGTCTGCATCTTCCTGAACCAGTGGGTGAAGGACTCGGACGAGGCAAAAAAGAGCGGTCTTTCCTTCCTTCACGCCCATGCGCCGGAGATCATCGGCGTTGCGGGCTCCCTCGTGTGCCTTCTGATCTTCGGGCCGGATCACTTCATCATCCCCTCGATGATCGTGATTCTCCTGATCCTCACCCTTGCACGGAAAACGCTCGAAAGGCCGGGCAGCAAAGAAGAGATGGCAGAACCGACAGCCGGGGACGCCGGAAAGGAGAGCGTGAAATGATTATGACAACATCCCAGATGTGGATTACGATCGCCGTCGTCGCTGCGGGCACGGTGTTCACAAGGTTTCTGCCCTATATTGCCTTTCCGGAAGGTAGAAAGATCCCGCCGTTTGTGCAGTACCTCGGAAAGGTCCTGGGGCCTGCGGTGTTCGGACTCCTTGTCGTCTACTGTCTTCGAAACAGTGACCTCTTAGCCCCGAGGTTCGGGATCCCGGAGATCGCAGGTGTTGGCGTGACGGGCGCGGTGTTCGTCACCACAAAGCAGATGATGATCGCCATGGCAGCCGGCACGGCGGTGTACATGATCCTCGTGCAGGCCGTGTTCTGAGGGACAGCAGGACACTTCAGGCACCTTAAGCGAATGCATCGATTTTCAAAGGATTTCGCACGAAATCCTTTGTTTTGTGTATAATACCCTTATCCCGGGTGTCGTGAATCGCCCAGAGAATATGGTTTGTATCCCGCGTGTTTTCAAAGAGGAGTGGATGAGACCATGGCAGAAACAAAGAAGAAAAAATACATCATTACGGTAAACCGTCAGTTCGGCTCCCTTGGCCGGCCGGCGGCGGAGAAGGCGGCAGAGCTTCTCGGCATCGAGTTCTACGACAGAGACATCGTCGAGCGTGCCGCAAAGAGCGCCAACATCTCGGTGCACGAGGCCTCGGAGCTCGATGAGAAACCGGCTTCGTTTTTCCGCATGCAGTACCCCCTGGGCATGGGTCCCATGGGATCCCAGGATGCGGTCTTCAAGGCGCAGCGTCAGTTCATCATCGACCGCGCAAGCGTCGAGTCCTGCATCATCGTCGGACGCTGTTCCGACTTTATCCTGAAGGACATGCCGGACCTTCTTCGGCTCTACATCTACGGGTCCTATCAGCACCGGCTCTCGAACTGCGTCCATGACCTCCACATGGAGAACAAGGACGCAATGCGCATGATCCGTTCCGTCGACAAGGCAAGAGACAAGTTCCACCAGGAATATGCCGGCTACCTGCCCTCCGACAGGGATCACTGCGATGTGCAGCTCTCCTCCGACGGCCTGACCGTCGATGAGCTGGCCGCGATGATCGCGCAGATCGCAAAGGTGAAATTCGGCCTGAACTGATACCGAAAGCCGTTTTCAGGTCATGCCGCAAAAGCCGCAAACCCCGCCCGGGCAACCGGACGGGGTTTTGCTGTCTGTTCTCTGTTGGTTTCAAAACGGGCGTGAGATTTGTTCTCAGCCCATGGCCTTTCTCGCCGCGGCAAGGGCCTGCGTGAGGTCTGCGATGATGTCCCTGCTGTCCTCAAGGCCGCAGGAGAGACGGATCAGTCCTGCCGGGACACCGGCCTCTCTGAGCTGTTCATCGGTCAGCTGTCTATGGGTGGAGGTTGCGGGGTTCAGGCAGCAGCTCCTCGCGTCTGCCACATGGGTCTCGATCGCGATGAGCTTCAGCTCCTTCATGAAGGCCTCCGCCGCCGGGCGCCCGCCCTTCAGCTCAAAGGTGACGACGCCGCAGCCGCCGTGCGGCAGGTACTTCATTGCCCTCTCGTAGTACTTGTTCCCCTTGAGGTTCGGATAGTTGACGAAGGTCACCTCCGGCTGTGCCTCCAGGAACTCTGCCGCCTTCAGGGCGTTCTCGCAGTGGCGCGGCATGCGCACGTGCAGGGACTCGAGGCCGAGGTTCAGATAGAAGGCATTCTGCGGGGACTGGATGGGACCAAGGTCGCGCATCAGCTGGCTCGTCGCCTTTGTGATGAAGGCACCCTCCTTGCCGAACTTCTCGGCATAGACGATCCCGTGGTAGGACTCATCAGGTGTGGTGAGTCCCGGGAACAGCCCTGCGTATGCCTCCCAGTCAAACTTTCCGGCATCGACAATCGCACCGCCTATAGCTGCGCCGTGGCCGTCCATATATTTGGTGGTGGAGTGAGTGATGATGTCCGCGCCCCACTCGATCGGCCGGCAGTTCACCGGGGTCGGGAAGGTGTTGTCAACGATGAGGGGCACATGATGCGCATGCGCAACCTTTGCAAACAGCTCGATGTCGAGCACGGTGAGCGCCGGGTTTGCGATGGTCTCGCCGAACATCGCCCTCGTGTTCGGGCGAAACGCCGCGTTCAGCTCATCCTCGGTCGCATCGGGGGAGACGAAGGTCACGTCGACGCCCATCTTTTTCATGGTGACGTTCAGCAGGTTAAAGGTACCGCCGTAGATCGAACTCGACGCCACCACATGGCTTCCCGCCTCGCAGATGTTGAAGATCGCAAGGAAGTTTGCAGCCTGTCCGGAGGATGTCAGCATCGCCGCCGTGCCGCCCTCCATCTCGGCGATCTTCTTTGCGACATAATCGTTCGTCGGGTTCTGAAGTCTCGAGTAGAAGTACCCGTCCGCCTCGAGGTCAAAGAGCTTTCCCATCGCCTCGCTCGTATCGTACTTGAAGGTGGTCGACTGGATAATCGGAACCTCCCGGGGCTGCCCGTTTCCCGGATGATATCCTCCCTGCACACAGGTGGTGCCAATGCCATACGTATCTGCCATAAAAGCCTCCATTCGTCTATTCCCCGGGGATTAGGGGATATTGTTCGCTCGCCTCCCATTGTACAGAAAAACCACGCACGCGGCGTGGTTTTTCTTCCTCCATCTTATCTGTTTTTTCTGTCTAGTTCTCAGACTCTGATTTCCGATTCCCGGTCCTGTCCGGAACCGCTCTCAGGACTTCTCATGCTGTTCTTTCTGTTCTTCCTTCTCTTCCCGCATCCCCTTCTCGAGGTACGGCCGAAGGACCCCGGCAAGGCGATACTGCCCCACATGGTTCAGGCGAAGCCCATCCTTCCGGTAGAGCTGCTTCCCGGTAAAATCCGACAGGCTGACATAGGTGACATACGGATTCTCCCCGGCAAAGGCTTTGATCCCCGCATCGATGGTCTCTGCGATCTCCTTCTTCTCCGAAAGCCCCGGTGCCGGAAGAGTCCCGGTCACAATCACCTGCAGGTCCGGAAGTACGATGTGCATCGTCTCAAGAAGGCGCTTCTTATCCGCAAGGACACCGTCCGCGATCTCAGAGGGTTCCCCTTTCAGGTTCTTCCAGGCATCCGGCGCACTCTCAAGGACCAGGATCTTCGGCTCATAGGGATAGACAAGCCTTCCCGCATAGTTCATGAGATCCGCCTCGCTCCGGATCCGGAAGCCGTGGTTCTGCACCGGGATCCCCTTGAGGTCCTCCCTGAGGTTTACAAGGTCCCGCGTCCCGGCTCCTCCGTAGAACACCACCTGTCCCTTCGTCTTTCGAAAGTCATAGGAGGTCTCAATCCAGTGCGCGTCCGCCTCCACGGCGTTGTAGAGTTTTCCAAAGGGTCCAAGCCCTGTCTTCTCCCCGAGAACAAGGGCACCGGCAGTCCCCGCGGCAATCAGTGCTGCGGCGCTAACGAGTGTACTCCTTCGAACCTTCCGGTCCATGACAGATCCTCCTTTTTCCGGTCTCTCCCGTATCTTCCCTCTTCTTTGGATGATACACGAAATGCCGCGCGTTTTCCCCTGTCACGTTGCCCGTTGTGTCACGTTCGACAGGATCAGTTCACAAGGTCCATCGGGGAGAGCCATGCCATGCGCCCGTTTTTATCAATCGCCTCGACGCGGACAAAGGTCTCCTCGCTTTCCCGGTGGAAGGTCACATGGCCGTTCTCGTCCGGATACGAGACATGGTCCCTGCTCCAGCTGTAGTTGTTGTAGAAGAGCACCATCCTGACGTCCTTCGAGACCGTAAGGTCGATGGTGCCGTTCTCCTCGTCCAGAAGAACCTCTTCAAACCTCGGCCCCTGACTTGCATAGAAGTTTCCCATGGCAAGGGAGCGTCTGATGCTCTCGGTTGTCAGGTCCTTCGCATTGACATAAATGAACGAGACGCACTGATCCCCGTTGTACTGATGGGCATCGTCCGTTGCGATCGCCCGGGGAAGGATGCCGGAGGCACCCCAGATGTCGAAGTACTGGGAGGAGTCCGCCCGGCGGACGTTCCAGGGAGTGCCGGAGATCGTGTTGTAGATCTCCACCCCGCTAACGCCCTTTACCCGGTGGATGTCCTCCGGGTCCATGACAGACCAGGACGGGTGGGCAAGGAAGGCAAGACCTCCCGCCTCCCGGATCGCCTTTACGATCTCCTCCGGAGGCGGCGTCTGGATCCCCGTGTAGGCAGGACGGATATCGTCCCTCTCCATCCCGATCCCCAGGATGTGGAACACCTTCTCCCCTCCCGGATAGTTGTTTCCGGTGTCCCACTCGACACCGGGGAGAACGAGAAACGGGGGAAGCTCCCCCCTGGCCTCAAGGTGCTGCTCTTTGCAGGGCTTCCGGTGGTCCGTCAGGGCAACGAAGTCATACCCTGCCTTCCGGTACTGGAGAATCGCATCCTCCGGGGAAAGCGCCCCGTCGGACCTTGTGGTATGCATGTGGAGGTTTCCCCTGTACCAGGTGCCTGTGGTGTCAAACAGTGACTGCTTCAATCTTTATCCTTTCCAGGCTCATGCCTTTGCTGTCTTTGATGTCTTCTGAAACTTCGAATCCCCGTGACGCACCTGCAGCATCGTAAAGAACGCTGCCGTCGAAAACAGGAACGCATAGGGAAACAGGGTCCGGTAGGAGACGTGCTCCAGGAGGAACCCCGAGAGAATCGGCGTGACGACCTGCGCCGCCATCGAGAACGTATAGTACAGCCCCGTATACCGCCCGATCTGCCCGGAGCGCGCCATCTCCACCACCATCGGGTAGGAATTCACGTTGATGGATGCCCAGCCGATGCCGATGAGGACAAAGAGCACGTTGACAAAGCGGTGATAGGAGGGCAGGAACGAGGCGCTAAGATAGCAGAAGCTCATCAGGATGATGCCGAAGAGAATCGTCTTCTTGCGCCCGATCCTCGTTGCCACCTGCCCGATCGGGATGTAGGCAGCCACCGCCGACACGGTCGCCACCATGAGGCAGTCCGCATAGGCGTTGTTGTGCAGGTCCCAGACCTGCTCCACGTAGCGGGAGAACGCGGTGGTCACCGCGTTGTAGGCCGTAAACCAGAGAGCCACCGAGAGGAGAAGAAACGCCATCGAGCGCTTCACATCCTTTGGCATCGAGAGGCCTTTCGTCTTCTCCGCGATCTCTGCCTCCTCGTCCGGTGTTTCATCGTGCACCGCAAGGCGGTTCTCATGAATGGTAAGGAACAGCACAAGGACCGCCACGACCATCAGCGCGGCAACCGACGTTGCAAGCGGCACGTAGTCTGCAGGAGATCCGTCCGCCGGGGTCTTCAGCAGAAGCTTTATCATCACCAGGGTGTACACCCCGCCGATCGTCCCGCAAAGGTTGATGATCGCATTTGCCCTCGAGCGAAGAGGCGCCGGCGTAAGATCCGGCATCAGCGACACCGCAGGGGATCGGTAGGTCCCCATGGCAACAAGGAGCATCAAAAGCACCGCGATAAACGGCAGCTCCGCAGCAGGGTTCGATGCCAGGCGTGCCAGAATCGATAGCAGCACCACGGCACAGCCTGTCCCGAAGAGAATGAACGGCATCCTCCGCCCGATCCTTGTCCTTGTCTTATCCGACACCGCCCCGAAAAACGGCAGAAGAAACAGAGCAAACACGTTGTCGAGGGCCATGATGACGCCCGTCAGCGTCTCCCCCATGCCGAAGGTGTTCTTCAAAATCTTCGGGATCTCGTTGTCGTAGAACTGCCAGAAGGCGCAGATCGAGAGAAAGGCAAGGCCGATGAGAATCGTCCTGCCGACGTTCAGCTGCTGTTTTGTTTCCATTGTAAAATCCCCCTTTGCACCATTGTACAGCCTGAAGGTGCAAAGGGGGATTCCAATCTGTCTTTATCCGAATTCGATAAATGGACCGCCGGAGGGACGGCTGATCGTGAGCGTTGTCCCCTCCGGATTCCCGGTGAGAGTGATGACCACGCTGTCCTCGGCCTCCCCTGCGGAAGAGACGGACAGGGTCTGCAGATCGCTCGCCGACAGGAGCTGGGATGCGATGCTGTCGCACCGCCCGTAGATCTCCCCTGTCAGGACGAACAGGTAGTAGCTGCGGTAGAAATCATATTGCTCCTTCGCCGTCCCGGACGCTGTCCCGACAAGCGAGACCCCGTTTCCCTCCTCATCGAGGGTCAGGACGAGAGAGTATTTCTCACTTGACCAGACGATGACGTTTGCCGCTGCGTTCTTCGTCAGTCCTGCGTCTCCTGCCCACGTATCCAGGGCATCGAGACTCATCTGCACATAGTCCTCCCCGGTTTCCGTCAGGGCGTCCATCTCCTCCTCGGAGAAGGTGTTGTCTTCGACTTCGCTTCCGGGAGCTGTGGCATCCGCAGATGCCGAAGACGCGGTCGTATCACCGGAGGAGTCCTCTGACGAGGATGTATCTGCAGCCGTATCCTCCGTGGAAGACGCCTCCGCACTCTCGGTACTCTGCGTCGTTGCTGTTTCCGTCGTCGCTTCCATTGTGGTATCTGCTGTTGTTGGAACCGCCGACTCCTGTCCCGCACAGCCTGTCAGGCACAGCGCGGCGGCAAGAAGAAGGGCGGTGGTAAACCTTCTGTAAGTAAGCATTTCAGGACCTCTCTTCACCTGTGCCAGTATACAACCTTTCCGATGCTGTCGCATCGGAAAGCTCGGACCGTCCCTGCGGGCCGGTTCGGCTGCAGTCTGGCAGCTCAGTTCGGGGACCCCCTGTAAAGATAAGCCCTGAACAGCCCGGGAAAGCTCGAACCGTCCCTGCGGGCCGGTTCGGCGGCACCCTTTCAGAAAAAGCCGCAGAACAGCCCGGTTCGGGACCCACAGGCAGGAAGGAGAAGTCAGGTGCAAGTTAGTATATTCTTCCTTTTTACTTGCCGTGCACTTTTCTCTATGCGGTTCTCTTGCGCACCAGGGAGAGGGTGAGGAAGAGGGCAAGGAGGGCGCCGAGGGCTTCGCCTGCGGGGATGCTGAGCCAGACATAGGTCTGTGCCTCTGTGATCTTTGAGAGCAGGAACGCCATCGGCAGGGGGACGATGATGAAGCGCATGAGGGAGATGAACAGGGAGTAGGTTCCCTGTCCCAGGGCCTGGCAGACGCCCTAGAGAATGATGTTGACGCCTGCAAAAAAGAACCCCCAGCTGATGAGGCGAAGCGCCATGACGCAGATCCCGGCCGTGTCCGCCGTCACCGCAAAGAGAGAGACGATGGGAGACGGGAAGCCCTCGAGCAGGACAACGCCTGCCGCCATGATGAGGGTCACGTCGATGAGGGCCCAGCGGATGCAGGTGTGGATGCGGTCCCTGTGCCCTGCGCCGTAGCTGTAGGAGATGATCGGGATGGAGGCGTTGTTCAGGCCGTAGGCCGGCATGAAGATGAAGTTCTGGAGCTTGTAGTAGATCCCGTAGGCCGTGACCGCCGCCTCGGAGATCATGGCAAGGATCCGGTTCATGGAGTAGGACATGATCGGCACGAGGATCTGCATCGCGATCGCGGGAAGTCCCACGTGGCAGAGCGGGGCGAGGATCTCTCTCCTCGGTTTGAAGTCCGTAAGGTGAATCGCAAGGATCGGGTCCTTTCGAAGGTACAGGACGCCGAGCATGATGAGCGACACGAACTGCCCCACGACCGTTGCGATCGCAGCCCCCCGGACCCCCATCGCCGGGAAGCCGATCCAGCCGTAGATGAGGATGGGGTCCAGGATGATGTTGGTGAGGGCCCCTGCGATCTGCGTCATCATTGTGATCTTCGTCCGGCCGGTTGCCACCGTGATCTTCTCCAGGCACATGTACCCGAGGGTCCCTAATGAATACACGGAGATGATCCTCGTGTAGACGATTCCCATCTCTGCGATCTGCCCGTTCTGTGTCTGCGATAAGATGAACGCCCGTGCCCCGAAGAGGCCGAAGAAAAACAGGCCGAGGAAGTAGAGAAGCGAGACAAAGAGCGCATTGCCCGCCGCATTCGAGGCCTCCCGTCTCTTTCCCATGCCAAGGAGCCGCTCCACCAGCGCGTTCACGCCGACTCCCGTACCGACACCTAAAGCCATGATCACCATCTGGATCGGAAAGGCGAGGGTCAGCGCCGTGATCGCCATCTCTCCGGCATCCGGGATTCTCGAGACATACAGGGTATCGACCACGTTGTAGAGGGCCTGCCCGAGCATGCTGAGCATCATGGGAAGGGCCATGCTCCCGAGAAGCCGTCCCACCGGCATGGTGTCCATCTTTGCTGTTGCCTTGTCTTCCATAAATCTCCTCCGTTTTCTTTCCAGCATAAAAGCCGGCCGGGTGCTGCAGTGTATCTGCAAGTACCCGGCCGGCCTGACGTCGTTTATCATGCGGCAGTTCCGATCCTCTGCCGCGCTACGGTTCTTTTCAAACGTATGCTTTTGTATCTGTCTGCTGCCGCTTTCGCGCAACCGAAATGATACCACAGCCTTTCCGCTTTTGTCCTGTGGCTTTCTGCTGCTTTTTTCGGGCTTTCCGCCGCATTCTCTGCGCTCTTTTGCCTCTCTCACTCCAGAAGGGCCTCTGCCTGACTGCTGCTCCATCTCTCCCCGCCCTGAAGGAACGCATCGTAGTCCCGAAAGAGCTGTACCAGTCCCGGCTCTGTGAGGGTGACGTCCCGGCCGTCTGCATGCAGGGTGCAGGATCTCTCTTCGAGACTATACAAACCGGTATCCCGGTTTCTCCCTTTGGCACCGGCACTCTGAAGGAATCTCTCTCCGTCCCGGAGCCGAAGCTCAAAGTTTCTTGCAAAGACGGATATCTGAGAGGGACTTTGGCACACGATTCCCTCCGTGCAGTCCCTGTCGAACAGGATAACCTGATCCTTTGTGATGAGGCACTGGGTAAGAGACGGGGAGAGGGCATCGAGCGCCGCTCTTTCCCCGTAGACCCCGAAGACCTGCACGTTATCTCCCTTCTCACAGACAAGGGGCAGGAGACGCTCCATCAGGATAAGGTTCGGGAGTTCCCCGTCCTGATCCAGCCGCATGCCGTCGTCAAGAATCGCAAGGATCCGAAGATCCTCCGCCTCCCGAAGGACCTGAATCAGATCCGGATCGGCACCTGCAAGGCACACCTTAGCCCGGTCAGAGGTCCGGAGCGCCTCACGGATCAGTCGAAGGACCTTCTCCTTTGCAGGAGATGCCTCTGTCCTTTCTTCCTCCGATCCGATGGCCATCTCAAAGCGGCGGATCTCCCGAAAGCCCGCATATACGGCGTCCCCGAGGACCGAGACACAGTACGCGCGCATCAGGTTCCTTCTCTCGTCCTCCTTCAGATGAAGCACACCAGAGAGCTTTTCCACCTGCTCTGCGCTTGCCTGCGTCCTGGTCCCCCGAAGGATCCTCGAAAAGGACGCGTGGTCCAGCCCCATCTGCCGTGCAGTCTCGTTGACGTTTCGCCCGTGCTTCTTCATGAGATCCCTTAGGAGGGAGGAAAATGGAGGGAAGTTCTTTGCCATACAACAGTCCTTTCCAATAAAAATCGTGCCGCCGTATCCTGCATCTGATAAACTGTTCGTATATCTGATACCTGAGGGGGTATACCTATGCATCGAGGAAGAATCCGTCTTACCGCATCTCTTGTCGCCGCGCTGTCCTTATCCTTCGCCCTTCCGGCAAACGCGCAGGTCTACTGTCTGCCGGACGGCACCCTGTTTGACACCGATTACTATGCGGCAAAGAACCCGGACGTTGCAGGCACCTTCGGGGATACCGACGATCTCCTGATCCTGCACTACGAGATGACGGGCAAGGACGAGGGGCGCCTGCCCCATGACCCGGACGACAGTGAGAAGGAGCTATCCGCTTCCGCCATCTCCGAACCCTCGTACCTGATGCCCCTGTCCCCGTCCGATACCAGAACGATCTGCCGCTTCTCCGACGGCACCTTCTTTGATCCCGTCTTCTACGCCTCGATCTACCCGGATGTTGCGAAGGCTCTCGGGACCGATGCGAAAGCCCTTGCAGATCACTACGAACTGGCCGGAAAAGCCGAGGGGCGCCTTGCCTCAAACCCTCTCGATGATCCGAAGGTTCTCCTCTCTCTTGCAGCCCCGACTCCCGTCGAGCCTCTCACGGCAATCAACAGCTTTACGGGCAGGGCAGAGCTGCAGACAAGCGGTGATACGTCTCTCTCCGATGCCGTGACCACTGCCCTGAACAATGACATACAGGCCATCACAAAGAGCGGATACAAGCTCGGGTTTGTCCTTGTCGATACAACCACCGGGCAGGGCGTTGCGTATAACCCGGACGGCAGGTTTTACTCGGCAAGCACCATCAAGGGACCCTTTGTCGTCTCCCTTGCTGCCCTGAACAGCGGCGCCATCTCCGCATCCCGCACCGACATGTACAATGCCGTCCATGTCTCCGACAATGCCGCCTACTCGCGGATCGCCCATAAGTACGGGATGGGATACCTGTCTCAGTGGTGGGCTGATGCCGGAAACGGAAGCTTTCAGGCCGATGCGGGGCACGCCCGCACGGCGATCTATGCCTTCTACTCCCCGCGGCAGCTCGCCCGCCTCTGGCTCCATAACAAAGAATACTTTGAATCCGGCGATACCGGGGCCATGGTCGGCTCCTGGTTTGAGAGCCCGAATGCCTCTGTCATCTACTCCGAGCTCCACAGCACCTATCTTACCCGCTCGAAGGCCGGCTGGATTCCGCACATGAAGAACGTCTCCGCCACCGCGGACGGCGGCATCGTCTATGCCGGGGATCACCCCTATGTCGTCGCCATCATGACGGACATCCCCTCCGACTTCAACCGCCTGAAAGCCCTCATGAACGACCTCGAGGCCGCGCACAGGGAAATGTCAGCCCATCTGCAGATGGGCTTGTACTCAATACCGTAGCTTCAGCTTTGACAGCTCCACCGGTACGTCATATCCCATCGCCTGGGTGTACTGGAGCATCCCCTTGCGGGCAAGGTCCACGTGGTTCTTCGGGGCGACGGTGATCGCCTTGACCGGGATCTTCCCGTCTCTGCCTGTCACGCTGATTTCAAGATACGGCAGAAGGAAGCCGTCCTTCTCTCGAAAGTGTACCCGGCTCTTATCCGCTCCCGTCCGGAACACGATCCTGTACTCCATCTCCGGGGAGAACTCCTCCTGCTTGAAAAACAGGGCATACACGTTCAGGGCGTGGTGGAGCTTTGTGCCGTAGAGCCTGAAATCCGGATCCTTGGGATCCCTCGAACCCCTCGTCATCACTTCCTCGAAGGGAAGGCCGACTTTTCTGGGGATGATGTTGTAGAAGAGGTCTTTGATCCTCTCGATCTGCAATGCATGGTCGTAGAGGACTCTTCCGTGGCAGTAGATGTCCTGATCCCGGTCTTCGATGCAGGATAGCAGCTCCTTTCCGTCGAACGCCATGTTGTAGCCGGTCTGCTCCCCGAACTCGCTCCAGAGAGTGATGGAGTCGGGAAGCAGGGAGAACGAGAGCACGAACACGTCCCGTCGTCTCATCTCCTCCATCGTCTCCACGATGCCGTGGGTCAAAAGCTCCCGAAACCGCTCGTTCTGAAGCCCTGCCACCACCTCGCCTGCCACATGCATGATGTAGCCCATCTCATTGGTGTCATTCAGGAAGCTGCTCTTCGTGGCGTAGAGTACCCCGGTCTCAAAAATGCTCTGGACAGGGTGGATCTTCGTGTAGTGGTAGAGCATCTCCCCTTCATTCAGGTGTTCCAGGGACAGCGCTTTTTTCATGGATGCCTCCAGGGACCGATATCCAGTCTTACATGTACCATTGAAAGAATACCATCAGTATACCCCAGCCCGCTTCGTGCTATCATACGAATATCTCAGCCGGACAACCTGAACACGCCGGCTTTTAAGAAAGGACTGCAAAGACTGCCATGAACTTTGATTTCACAACGATGCTCGAGCGCCACGGTAAGGATGCCCTGGCAGTTGACGGCCTGCGGGACAACAACAGGGAGAGAAACTTTGCCTTCTCTCCCTCAAAGCCCACGAACGGGAAGGAGGCCATTCCCCTGTGGGTCGCCGACATGAACTTCGCGACAAGCCCCGCGATCCCGGAGGCGATCATCGAGCGGGCAAAGCACCCGGCCTACGGCTACTATGCCACTCCGGATGCCTGGTACGATGCGATCCTATCCTGGCACGAGCGGCGAAACCATGTCCGATTCGACAGGTCCTGGATCGGGTATGAGAACGGGGTCCTCGGCGGTCTGATGAGCGCGGTCCGGTCTCTCGAGGCTCCGGGATCGAGAATCCTCGTAAACTCCCCGACCTACATCGGCTTTACAAACGCGCTCACAGGCGGCGGCTACCGTCTGGTGACCTCGGAGCTTCAAAAGGACAGTGACGGGATCTTCCGCATGGACCTTGCCGACATGGAAGAGAAGCTCCAAAAGTACCACATCCACACCGCGATCTGCTGCTCCCCGCACAATCCGACGGGACGGGTCTGGGAGAGACAGGAGCTCGAGGACATGATGGCGCTCTACAGAAAGTATGACGTCACGGTCCTTTGCGATGAGATCTGGTCGGATCTGATCCTCCCCGGGTACACCCATACCCCGCTTCTCTCACTTGGAGAAGACGCGAGAAACCGCACCATCGCCTTCTATGCGCCCTCGAAGACCTACAACCTCGCAGGCCTTATCGGCTCCTACCACGTGATCCCGAACCCGGCCCTCCGGGACAGGGTATACCGGGAATCAATGCGCACCGGCTACAACCACCAGTGCGTCCTCTCCATGCACGCCCTGATTGCCGCCTACGGAAAGACGAGCGAGGCCTGGCTGGAGGAGCTAAAGACAGTCCTCAATGCAAACGTCGACTTTGCGATGGAGGAGACGAAGAAACACCTGCCGGGAGTATCCATCTCAAGGCCCCAGGGGACATACATGTTGTGGGAAGATGCGGGGGAGTACCTCAGAGACCATAACCTCACCCTCGGAGATCTCGTGCAGAAGGGCTGGGATGCCGGTGTCGACTGGCAGTCCGGAGAGGCCTTCCACGGGAAGACCCACATCCGCCTGAACCTTGCCCTGCCAACGGCAAAGCTGCAGGAAGCGTATCAGCGGATGGAAACGGAGGTGTTCTGATCCGAAGGCAGGCGATAAACAGCAAAGCAAGCGACAGAACGGACAGCAACACGCCCCCGGAAGGCCGGAAAGCACTGGAAATCCGGCATTCGAGCCATCCGCTCCTTCACGCAATGGCTCGCCACATTTGTGAAGGAAGCGCAGCCATAAGCACACGATGGATTCCGGAGGATTCCGTCAGGTCTAAGAGAAAGAAAACCGTGTCGGCAGCACCGGCACGGTTTTTTGGTATCCGGAATCAGACGTTTCGGCTTGCATTCTCAATCCTATTTCTTACGATCCGCGAACTTAAATCCGGAGCCCTTTCTATCCTCTGAGAGAACAGGAGAGGCAGAAAACGTCCGTCCGCTGCTGCCCTCCAGTTCCTTGATTGATTTCTCCCGTATCTCCCTTTGCAAAGAAGTTGTCGATCTGCTTCTTCGTCAGGGCTTTGTGATAACAACATGTTCGGCTGCGGTCCAAACCTTGGTATTGCCCGGTAGAGCAGCCGTACAAAAGGTTCTGCTGCCCAGAGGATTGGCAATTGTCATCAGAATACAATTCCACCTGCCTGAATGTAATGTCGTTCAGCGTGCAGTCTTTGTTGCAGTCAGCTGCTCACGACCCTAAGGGGGTCGGAGCCTGCAGCTGAAAGCAAAGAGCACCCTGAGGGAACAGGTGCTCTTTCAAATGCCTCGTATTTGATTTCAGTCGTTCAGCTGATTGCGGATGGCGACCGGCCAGGAGCGGTCGCGAAGGCGCGTCCAGTTGACGCACTCTCCGTTCTCATTGTTTACGGTCTGGAGAATCCAGCCGTTGCCCGCATACATGGCTGCGTGATTGATGTTGTTCACATCAGAGCCGAAGTACAGAACATCGCCGGGACGCATCTGACTCATTGTGACCGGCTTGCCGGAGCCCATCTGGACCTGTGCCGTGTGAGGAACCGAAACGCCGGCGGCCGTCTTCAGGGTGTACATGACAAAGCCCGAGCAGTCAAGGCCTGTCGAGGGATCCGATCCGCCCCACAGATAGGGAGTGCCGATCAGAGAAACGGCGGTGTTAAAGACCGCATTTCTTGTCCTGCTCAGGGTTGCATAGTCGGTGAGAGGCAGGGCCTCCGGATAGTATTCGGTCCAGGTGTTCTCATCAAACCAGAACCAGCTGTAGGGATCATAGCTGCTGTCCTGTGTCACGGTGACCTCATACATGCCGCTCACCGGGTCAAGGACCGCCTGATCCGGGGTAAATTCCTGATAATCCGATATCAGAGCCCCGTCATCGCCAAGCAGGCGTCCGTCCGGACTGTAACCGCCGCCGCATTTGCGGCCCTGTTCGTCACAGTAATACCAGGTGCCGTTGTCATCGACCCAGCCCGCCTGAAGTTTCCCGTCCGCGGGATTGAAATAATAGATGTAGCCGTTGCAGGGAATCCACCCGATCCCGAGAGACCCGTCCGACTCCACGCTGTAGATGGAGCCGTTGATCTCCTGGAGATTCCCAGCATCCGCCGTAAGCGACGGTACACCTGCAAGACACAGCAGTGCCGTGCCCGAAAGGCCAATCAGTGCTGCATGGCCGATGATCCTGTTTCGATTTTTCATCTGTCTTCTCCCCCGTCTGTTTTTTAAATGATGGTTTCACGGTAGCACCATGCATTCTGAACTGTCAATCAAATCTGTGGCACAGATCTGCCTTCTGCTCAGTCTTTGTTACAGTTCACGGCTTAACCACTTTGGATCTGCAGGCCATGTCCTTTCCAGACTCCGCCAAAATCAAGGCATTTTAGCCACGACTCCTATGGC
>OMXP01000095.1 GCA_900315055.1 uncultured Lachnospiraceae bacterium | reverse complement strand
ACAAATACTAATAGGTCGGAAGCTTATCCTTAGAGTCGTTGAAAGATCGACGATACGTTTTCTGTATTTGATTTTGAAGGTAGAAGAATGGACCAGATGAGCGTATGCTTGTCTGGTCTTTTTTTACCCTTTGTGCAGGCGAAAGGTCTGAATGAAATCCGTGGAAAAGTTGAGGCGTTGTCATGAAGGCGATCACACAGTGTGATTATGAAATACTGCTCTATATACAGAATCATTTACGGACACCATTCGGCAATGGATTCTTTTCATTCATGACCTTCCTCGGTGAGTTTGGCTGGTTCTGGATTGCACTTTGCGTCATGCTCCTCGTATCGAAGAAGACGCGCCGTTCCGGGATCGTCCTGCTCCTTGCCCTGTTTCTTTCCTGGTCCCTGGGAGAGGGACTCCTGAAGCATATCTTCCTGCGGACCAGGCCTTATATTGCCCACCCGGATCTGATTCCTCTTGCGAGAAGGCCGAGATCCTCGTCGTTCCCGTCGGGACACACTGCCACCGCCTGCGCCATGGGATTTACGGCACTTCGTGAATTGCGGAAACGGTACAGCATACCGATCTTTATCATAGGGCTGCTTGTTTCGCTGTCGCGCCTTTATCTTGGCATGCATTATCCGACAGACGTCATCATCGGTATTCTGCTTGGACTGTTTTCCTGCTGCCTGGCGGAAAGGCTCATGTGGAGGCTGCAGGATAAAAGCCTGTTGAAACATCTGGCGTGAGAGGGAACAATCAGGATTTTAATGAATTACCCTTTGGAGGACCGTCGCATTGAAGAGCGTTGAGGACAATGAAATACTGAATCAGGGTGACACAAAATCGAAGATCGGGCTCCTTCGCCTGTTTCTTCGGGGATCCCTGCATCTCTTCGCGCTGAGCATTTTCTGCTCTTTTTGCGTTTCCGTGCTTGATCTTATCAATCCGAGAATCATCGGCTATGCCGTAGACATGGTGATGGGGAAAGCACCGGAGCTTCCTGCACTTCTGCAGCGACTGCCGGACGTCACATATCTTTTTCAGAGCGTCGGGACATCGGCCCTTGCGGTATGTGTTCTTGCACTTTTTGCGGCGCTCTTTCGAACACTCTCCGGCGCCCTGAATTCGGCAGGTGCGGAGACACTGGTACAGCGCATGCGAAGGCTTCTCTTTTCGCACCTGTTGCAGCTTCCCTGTTCCTGGTACAGCAGAAATCAGACGGGGGACATCATTCAGCGCTGCACATCCGATGTGGAGACGGTCAAGACCTTCATCAGCGAACAGCTGACGCAGCTTTTTCGAACGATTCTTCTTATCGCCCTTGCGCTAGTCTTCATGGCGGGAATCCATATGGGGCTCATGCTGCTTGCCTTTTTCTTTATCCCGGTGATCGTCCTGTACTCCCTGTTTTTCTACACGAGAATCGGATCTTCGTTCCAGAGAGCGGACGAAGAGGAGGGAAAGCTTTCTTCCATCGTGCAGGAGAACCTGACAGGTATCCGGGTCGTCAGAGCATTTGGAAGAGAAAAAGAGGAGCGAGACCGGTTTGAAACAAAGAACAGCTCCTATACGGCTCTTTGGGTTCACCTGATGAAACTTCTCTCCGCGTTCTGGTCTTTAGGTGATCTCTTCTCCGGGCTCCAGGTGATGGTGGTCGTCATTGCAGGTGCAACGCTGTGCGTTCATCAAAGCCTCAGCGCCGGGGAGTATATTGCCTTCATTACGTATAACGCGATGCTGACATGGCCGGTCAGGAGCCTCGGCCGTGTCATCGCGGAGATGTCCAAGGCCGGAATCTCCCTCGATCGCATCGGGTATATTCTCACGTCGCCCAGGGAGGATAACAGGAACAGAACGGCGATGCCGGATCTTCACCAGGACATCACCTTTGATCATGTTTCCTTCCGCTACCGGGAGGAATTGCCCGAAGTGTTATCCGATGTCTCGTTTCAGGTACATGCCGGTGAGACACTGGGGATTCTCGGCGGAACGGGATCGGGGAAGACAACCGCAGCGGAACTGCTGGATACGCTCTACGACCTTCCGAAAGACTGCGGCAGCATTCGGATCGGGGAGACTGACCTTCGGGATATCAACCGACTGTATCTTCGACAGAACATCGGTCTTGTTCAGCAGGAACCGTATCTCTTTTCCGGAACAATTCGGTACAACCTGACTCTTTCGAATCCCGATGCGGGGGAAGAAGAGATCCTTACGGCAGCAAAGATCTCGTGCCTTGATGAGGCGGTCGAGAAGTTTGAGAGGGGATACGATACCATGATCGGGGAGCGCGGCGTCACACTCTCCGGCGGGCAGAAGCAGCGCACCGCCATCGCGCAGATGCTGTTAAGACAGCCTGCCATCATGATCTTTGACGATTCGCTTTCCGCCGTGGACGCTGAAACGGATGCAAAGATTCGTCAGGGTCTGAAAAAGAAACTCCACGGCTGTACGGTCCTTCTGATCTCCCACAGAATTACGACGCTCTCCGGGGCAGACCGGATTCTGGTGCTGGATCACGGCAGAGTGGAAGAGATCGGAACACCTGAGGAGCTCTATGAAAAAAACGGCCTGTACCGGCGTATTTTTGACCTGCAGGCTTCGGGAAGAGAGGAGGTGCCGAGTGAACACAACGGAAAAGAAGACTGAGCGCTCCCGGTTCTTCGGCATCGGAAAACTCCTTCCCTGGCTTGTTCCGTTTCGAAAGACCATTTTCTGGATGATCGTCCTTGGCATTCTGAGCAGCCTCATTGACGCCGTGTATCCTCTGTTTAACCGTTATGCGCTGGACCACTTCGCAACAGGCAAGACGCTGGATACGCTCGGGATCTTTATCCTTCTCTATGTAATCGTTCTCCTGCTGCAGGTCATCGACAACTTTGTCACGACCTACTGGTGCGGGAAGGTGGAGATGGGCGTCGACAGGACGCTTCGCAATGCCGCGTTCTCTCATCTGCAGACACTCTCATTCTCCTACTTTTCGAAGTACAGCGTGGGGTATCTGCATGCGCGGGTCATGAGCGATACCGAAAAGATCGGAGGCCTTTGTGCCTGGCATCTGATGGACACGGTGTGGAACGGATCCTATCTGATCTGTGTACTGGTCCTGATGTTTGCACTCGATGCCTCTCTGACACTTCGGATCCTGCCCCTGATTCCGGTGGCGGCCCTTCTCATCTGGTACTTTCAGAAAAAACTCATCGATCTGAACCGCAGGATCCGGGAGGCCAATGGAAAGATCACGGGTGATTTCAACGAGGGCATTACAGGAGCACAGACCATCAAGTCCCTTGCGGTCGGAGACACCATGCGGGAGCACTTTGAGAAGGATACGGAAGAGATGAGGACACTTTCCGTCCATGCAGGCAGAACCTCAGCCCTGTTTGTTTCGACCGTCACCATGTTTTCGATGTTTGCCCTTGCCGTAGTGCTCTATCAGGGCGGAGCACTGACCCTGCAGGGATTCCTGAGAGTCGGTACGCTCTCCGCGTTCATGAGCTATGCGGTCGGTATGATGGAGCCCATCCAGAACATCATTAACACGATTTCCCAGCTGATTGCCATTCAGGCAAATATCGAGAGGCTCTCGGATCTTCTTAAGACACAGTCCGATGTCACGGATACACGGGAGGTTATTGATAAGTACGGAGATGTGTTCCACCCGAAGACGGAGAACTTTGAACCTCTGTGCGGGGACGTGGAATTTCGGGACGTCTCATTTCGCTACCCGGACGGGGATGAGATGGTTCTGTCCCACTTTAATCTCAAAGTCCCCAGGGGAACGAATGTGGCGATTGTCGGCGAAACCGGTGCGGGAAAGAGCACGCTGGCAAATCTTGTATGCCGGTTCTATGAACCAACAGACGGACAGATCCTGATCGACGGAAGAGATGTGAGGGAGCGCTCCCAGACGTGGCTTCATACAAACATCGGGTGTGTCCTGCAGACACCTCACCTTTTTTCGGGATCCATCCGCGAGAACCTGCAGTACGGAAAAACAGATGCGACCGACGAGGAAATCTATCGTGCACTGGACCTTGTCTCCGCAGGAGATGTGGTGCGGCGCATGGAGCACGGCCTTGACAGCGAGGTGGGAGAGGGAGGAGACCTCCTGTCCCTCGGGGAGAAGCAGCTCCTGTCCTTTGCAAGAGCCCTGCTTGCCGATCCGAGAATTCTGATTCTCGATGAGGCAACGGCGTCTGTCGACACCGTGACAGAGAAGAAGATCCAGGATGCGATCCGCACGATCATTCAGGGAAGAACCTCCTTTGTCATTGCACACCGACTCTCCACAGTGGTGGATGCGGACATCATTCTCGTCGTGAAAGACGGCAGGATCACGGAACGGGGAACGCACCGGGAGCTCCTGGAGAAGCACGGATATTACTACGAGCTCTTTACGAGACAGTTCGAGGAGACGGCCGCAGATCTTGTCTGAATACCGGCCATGTACGGGACTGTGGGAGAAGAGTGCAGGGCTTTGCTGCTTTCGTTAGAAGTCGGTAAAATCTGCGGCCCTTTCTTGCAGATCCGGAAAAAACTGCTAGAGTATGATGCGGTCGGAAAATGAGAGGTTTTAGACATGAGTGAACAAAAGAGAGCAAAAGCAGCATTGTCCTCGCGCGGCAATGTCCATGTGATGACGGAAGGGTCCCCGTTAAAGCACATCCTGACGTTCATGCTGCCGGTCCTTCTGGGTCAGCTGGTGCAGCAGACCTACAATATGTGCGACAGCATCATCGTCGGACGAATCCTCGGAGCGGAAGCCCTGGCAGCTGTCGGTGCTTCGTCTTCGGTGCAGTTCATGTACCTTGGATTCTGCAGCGGCATGTGCGACGGTTTTGCCATCCATGCGGCGCAATGCTTCGGTGCGGGGGATGAAAAGACCATGCGCCGGTATATCCACCACATGGTGGTGCTCTCTGCCATCATTGCGGGGATCATGACACTGGTGACCTGCCTGTTCTGCCCCGCGATCATACGGGTGCTCCACACACCGGACAATATCTATTCCCGGGCGGTGAGCTATCTTCTCATCCTGTTCCTCGGGATTCCCTTTACGATCTTCTACAACCTGCAGGCATCGATCCTTCGCGCGGTCGGAAACAGCCGGGAGCCGTTCCTGTTTCTTCTGGTAAGCTCTGCCCTGAATATCGTTCTGGATCTGTTTGCCGTGGCGGTGCTGAACCTCGGGGTGGCCGGAGCAGCTCTTGCAACCATCACGAGCCAGGCACTGTCCGGTGTATTCTGTCTGATCTTCATTGCAAAGAAGATGGAGATCCTGCACGTCAGGAAGGACGAGAGGCGCTGGAGCGGACATCTTGCGGGAAATCTCATTGTCATGGGCATTCCCATGGGACTTCAGTTCTCCATTACGGCGATCGGATCCATGGTCATGCAGGCCTGCAATAACAGCCTGGGCTCGATCTATGTCTCCGGCTATACCACGGGAGACCGAGTGGAACAGCTCGTCATGTGCCCGTATGTGGCACTATCCTCGTCCATGGCAACCTACGTCGGACAGAACTACGGTGCGGGACGCTTTGAGCGCGTCCGGAAGGGGGTCTTCCAGGCGATCATCATGGCACATCTGTACGGACTGATCTTCGGCAGCCTCATGGCACTGACCGGAAGAGCCGCCGCATCGCTGTTCCTGTCGCCGGGACCGGAGACGGATCAGATCCTGGATGTGGCAGAGCAGTTCCTTCGCACAGTGGGATTCACGTTCTGGCTGGTATCGTCCGTAAACGTATACCGGCCGTCCATTCAGGCGATGGACTGCCCGGGGAAGGCGATTTTCTCGGGTGTCATTGAGATGATTGCACGGTGTGTGTTCAGCCTGTCTCTGATCGGCGTTCTGGGGTTCACCGCGATCTGCTGGACCCATCAGTCGGCATGGATCAGTGCAGGACTCTATGTTTTCTTCATGTACTATCATGTGATCTCCATGCGGGAGAAGCAGTTTGGAAAGAAGCTGACGAGCAATCATTCACAGAGCTGACAGCCTGGCTGCAGCAGGATTTGGCACTTAAAAGCAGTGAAACGATAGAGGTATCAGGAAGCCGGCGTACCGGACAGAACGTATCTGCCGGATACGCCGTTTTTTCATGGCCATAATTGACCTGAATTCTGCCCCGGCATCCTAAAAATCTTCCTTTTTCTTCACCCGTTCCTTGGTATGATAGGAGCAAATGCGCATGACTGGGGGAAGCGAATCAGATGAAAACGCAGAAGCTGGAACAGAACTGGACCCTTACCATCCTCGGGGAAAATGTTTACCACATACCGGAAGAACCGATTCCGGCGAAGGTGCCTTCTACCGTGTATGGCACCCTGCTGGAGCAGGGGCTCATGCCGGATCCGTTCTATCGGGACAACGAACTGGATGCCACAAAACTGATGGAGAACGACTTTGCCTACGAGACGGATATCAGGCCGGATGCAGCACTGCGGAAAGAGGACCGGATTTTCCTGAGGTTTGAGGGCATCGATACCATCGCTGAGATTTCCCTCGACGGGAGTATCCTCGGTACTGCCGATAATATGAACCGTGTCTATGAGTTTGATATTACAGATGAAGTGAAGGCGGCACCTGAGGAAGCCTCCCTCCACCTTCACGTCCTTTTGCACTCTCCGAACCGGTTTATACGGAAGGCCTATGCGGAGGATCCCATCGGTGGCTCTCCGGAAGCCATGCCGGGATTTCCGCACATCCGAAAGGCTGCGTGCATGTTTGGCTGGGACTGGGGTCCGAGGCTTCCGGATGCGGGACTGTTCCGTCCGGTATCCCTTGTAGGATATACCTGTGCCAGGATTTCCGAGGTCCCGATCCGCCAGATTCACCACGTCACGGGAAAGACCGTTCAGGGGAATCTGGTAGACCGGGTGGATCTGGCCGTGGACTGTGAAGCGGAATGGCTCCCGGAGGCGGAAGACACACCGGTGGTGGCAGAGTTTGTGCTGACATCTCCGGACGGGACCCGTCTGCAGGCGGTGAGTACTCCGGCAGCAGCAGGACTTCACACCGCACCATCTGAAGATCTGACAGGTTTAACAACACCCCTTCGCACGGATCATCTGCGGCTCCACGTTACGGTGGAAAACCCGAAGCTCTGGTGGCCGAACGGATATGGTGAACAGCCTCTGTACCGTGCAGAGGTATTTCTGCACCCTGCCGGAAAAGACACAGTACTGGATACCTGGACAAAGCGGATCGGCCTTCGCACGGTGAGTGTCAACACCGATCCGATTCCGGACGAGCAGCATGATCCGCACATGACAGGGCAGAAACCGGACTATGACGATGGCATAAACCGGTTCATCCCGGAAGGCGATGAGCTGTCGGCAAGGATCTCAAGAGATGGCAGGAAGGTTCAGCCCAGGAACTTTGCCATTACCGTGAACGGCCTTGCCATCTTTGCGATGGGAGCAGATTACATTCCGGAAGACAATATTCTTACACGGCAGTCGAGGGAACGGACAGATCTTCTCCTGTCCTCCGCAAAGGAGGCACATCACAACTGCATACGCATCTGGGGAGGCGGATACTTCTGCGATGATTTTGTCTATGACCTGTGCGATGAGAAGGGGATTCTTGTCTGGCAGGACCTGATGTTCTCCTGTGCAGCCTATGAACTGGACGCATCGTTTCAGAAGAACATCACCATGGAGATCCGACAGAACATACGGCGCCTTCGCTCTCACCCCTGCCTTGCGCTGTGGTGCGGCAACAACGAGATGGAGACCCAGTATGAGTCCTGGGCATGGCCGGTGACAAAGAAGCAGTATTACGACTATATCCGCATCTTCGAGTGCCTGATCCCGGAAATGGTGCACGAGGAGGATCCGGACGCGTTTTACTGGCCGTCCTCTCCTTCATCCGGCGGAAATTTTGAGAACAGCAACGCGGAAAACGTGGGAGATACCCATTACTGGGGTGTCTGGCACGGCAATGAGCCGTTTACCGCCTATCGGAACCATCACTACCGGTTTCTCTCGGAATTCGGCTTTCAGTCCTTCCCTGCCGTGCAGACGATCCGGCGCTTCACACTGCCACAGGATCGGAACATCTTCTCCCGTATCATGGAGATGCACCAGAGAAACAGTGCGGCCAATGGCAAGATTCTGAACTACCTGTCTCAGACGTATCTGTATCCGAAGAGCTTTGAGGATCTTGTCTACTGCTCACAGCTTCTGCAGGCAGATGCGATCCGGTACGGTGTGGAGCACTTCAGAAGGTTTCGCGGAACCTGCATGGGAACGATTGTCTGGCAGCTGAATGACATCTGGCCGGTGGCGTCCTGGTCTAGTCTTGATTATTACGGGAACTGGAAAGCTCTGCATTACGCGGAAAAGCGTATGTTTGCTCCGGTTCTGCTCTCCTGCGAGGAGCACGGTGAGATCGACCAGAAACCGTTCCCCAATTCTATGCCGAAAGATATCGATGTGAGCGCGGACCTGCATGTTGCCAATGAGACAGGGCAGGAGATCACCTGTACCGTTCACTGGTCCCTTCGAAATCCGGACTCATCTGTTGTCATGGAAGGGAGGCAGAATCTCACGGTACCGGCCTTTGGAGGAGTCTGGCTTCCGCATCTTGATTTCAACGGACAGGATCCGCTTTCAGTCCATCTTTCCTATGCACTGGAGATAGAGGAAAGCGTCGTGAGTGAGGGGGCGAGTCTGTTCTGTGCGCCGAAGCATTATCATTTCCTCGATCCGGAGCTTACGGTGCGCCGCAAGGACGATATCATTACGGTGAGCGCAAAGGCATTTGCAAAGGCAGTCAGTGTGGAGACGGATGAAGGAGTACTTCGTCTCGACGACAACTTTGTCGATATGGAGGCAGGAGAGAGGATGTTCCGTGTCCTGCCGGGCAGAGATTTCACGGATCCGGGAGATCTCTATGAGGGAAAGACTCTCCGTGTACGCAGCGTATATGAGACGGCAGGGCATTGAGACAAAACAAATTAGGGGAAGACAGCAGCTGTTTTCACTGCCAGAGGTCATGGCAGCAAAAACTTCTGAAAAAGAGAAAAAAGTGCTTGCCAGGAAACAGGAGCAGTGCTACTATATCAAACGCCGCTGTGAAACAGGCAGTCATGAAAACAGGTTTCAACGAAAAGCCAGGGTGCTGGCAAAACAAAGTTGAAAAAAGTTGTTGACAAACATGAGACGCGGTTGTATATTAAATGAGTTCACCACTGAACATCATCAGCGAGTTGAACAAAAGAAATATGGTCTGGCTATATCTCGTTATGCAGTTTTCAAAATCGAATATCTGACAATCAAGTAGAAATGCAACCCCGAAAATAAGAAATCAATCTTCGATTGATTTTTCAATTTCGGAACATTCCTA
>OMXP01000048.1 GCA_900315055.1 uncultured Lachnospiraceae bacterium | reverse complement strand
CATGACTGTACCTCCATGGAATAAGATACAGTCAGTATAATATCGGTTTAATTCTTATTCAATACCATCTATTAATTAGACGTGACTGCACAGCTAGAATCTTTTTACTCTTGCAGTGTCAGAGTATAATAGACTCCGTTATGGCCCCTGGTGAGTTTCATGGAGGTTTAAACGATATGGCTAAGGGTAAGAATGATGCGGATCTCTGGGACGAGGATCCCTATGACGGGGACATTGTCTCGGAGCGCATGGAACGGGATGGAATCCTGAATGAGGACGAAAGGGACGAGGAAGAGGTTCCCCGTGAGCCGGAGGAGTTTCAGGACCTGGATCCCGATGATCTGCAGACTTCCCGGCAGGAGTACGAGGGAAAGCAGTATTCGGACGATCGCTATCAGGACGGACGAAGAGACGAGGCACCGCGCCGCAGAACGACGACGGATGCGGAGGAGGAAGCCTTCCGGGCAGGATATGAGGTCGGCTATCAGCAGGCGAGGGACTCCGAATCCTATGAGCGGCAGCAAAGGCACGAAGAAGAGCAGAGATCTGCCCGCCGGGAGAAGGCAAGGCAGGACCGCTACGATGATGCCTACCGGGGACGCTATCAGAGCGACTGGAGCAGGAAAGAGGATGATACGGATCCTCGACGCGGGAATTCAAAGGACTCCCGAAAGGAGAGCGGAAAAGAGAAAAAGGAGCGGGAGAAGAGACAGATGGCAGACGCAAAGAGAAGGGGGAAGGACGATAAAAAGCGCCGGGAGAAGAAGCACCATCCCGTGCGGAATTTCTTCCTGATTCTGCTGCTGATTATTCTGTGTCTTCTCGCATTCGTGTTTTACCGGGTTCACACGATGCAGTCCAAGGCCTACACGGATTCGGATATCTCGGATTCCATTTCGGACAGTGTCAAGACCAGCACGGAGTCCGGAACGATGTCCAACTACCTGAACATCGCCATTCTGGGACTTGACTCGGTTGAAGGATCCCTGGACGCCGGCAACAACCGGAGCGATGTCATGATCATCGCCTCCATCAATGAAACAACGGGCGAAATCAAGCTCGTCTCTCTCTACCGCGATACGTTCGTTGATATCGGAGACGGCAATTATCAGAAGGCGAATGCGGCCTATGCCTTCGGCGGACCGCAGCAGACCCTGGAGATGATGAACCGGAACCTTGACCTCAACATCACGGACTACGCGGCCGTGGGCTTTGAGGGCATTGCGCGGATTATTGATGCGGTCGGCGGCGTGGAGATCGATGTCCAGGAGGACGAGATCGAACACCTGAACAACTATCAGCTGACGATGTCGCAGGAAACCGGCATGGAGGATATTCCGGTGACACAGCCGGGACTCCAGACTCTGAACGGACTGCAGGCGACAGCATACTGCAGAATCCGCTATACCGACGGCGGCGACTTCAAGCGCACGGAGCGGCAGCGGACGGTGCTGACAAAGACACTGGAGAAGATCAAGAGCAATCCTGTAAACGTCATCCGGAGTGCCAATACCCTGATGTCCTACGTGAAGACGTCTCTTTCCATGAGCGAGATTCTCGCCCTCGGCCTGCAGGCGTATCGCTATTCCATCACGGATACGCAGGGGTTCCCGAACAGCGACCTGTATGCCTTTGAGACAATCAACCAGCAGTCCTGCGTCGTGCCGGTGACTCTGGCCAAGAATGTCACCTGGCTGCATGAGCAGCTCTTCGGAGAGAGCGACTATACACCATCGGAAACGGTGCAGTCCATCTCTTCGACGATCAGCCAGATTTCAGGATATTAATGATGTGGTAGGGAAAATGGCAGGTAAGATTGCTGTGATCGGAGCCGGAGCAGCCGGGCTCATGGCTGCCTGTGCCGCTGCCGATGCGGGCGCAGAGGTGACGGTCTTTGAGAAAAATGAAAAGGCCGGAAAGAAAATCTACATTACCGGCAAGGGACGGTGCAACTTTACGAACCTGTGTGAGACGCAGGATTTCTTCGACAACGTGCCGAGAAACCCGCGGTTTCTTTACAGCGCCATCTATTCCTTCAACCAGGAACAGATGGTGGACTTCCTCGAACAGAACGGCTGTAAAACCAAAGAGGAGCGGGGAAAGCGTGCCTTCCCGGAAAGTGACCATGCATCCGATGTGACAAGGGCTCTGACCGATCACCTGAAGAAGAAAAATGTGAAAATCCGCTTTCACTGCGATGTCACGAGAATTCTCGTCAAAGACGGCACAGCCTGCGGGGTAGAACTTTCCACCGGTGAGCGGGCGGCTTTTGACGTGGTGATTGTCGCAACCGGGGGCCTGTCCTACCCGTCCACCGGTTCCACCGGAGAGGGATACCGCCTGGCGGAGGATCTTGGCATTTCCGTGACCGATACCGCGCCATCCCTTGTGCCGTTCACGGTGCTCGAGACCTGGCCGCTTACGCTCCAGGGCCTTTCCCTGAAGAACGTCGGAGTCACGCTGGTTCCGAAGGATGCGGGCATGGGAAAGAAAAAGAAGAAAATCTATACCGGTTTTGGAGAGATGATGTTCACGCACTTTGGCATCACCGGACCGCTGATTCTTTCCGCATCGAGCTATGCGGACTTTAAAGAGCACCCGTCCGGATTCCTGCTCTGCATTGACCTGAAGCCTGCCCTTTCCTTGGAGCAGCTTGTGGCGCGGATTCACCGGGAATTTGACGCCGTGCCGGAGAAGGAGATGGTCCATGCCATCCGGCCGCTCTTTCCGGAGCGGCTCTGCGAGGTCATGGCGGACCTTTCCGGGGAAGGAAACCGCACACGAAAGGCCAAAGCCTTCAATGAAAAACAGATCCGCTCCTTCGCGGAACTGATCAAGGCCGTGCCAGTCACGGTGACCGGGACACGGGGATTTAATGAGGCGATCATTACCCGGGGAGGAGTCAGCGTGAAGGAGATCAATCCTTCCACCATGGAGTCGAAAAAGATCAGGAATCTGTACTTTGCAGGCGAAGTGATTGATGTCGATGCGCTGACGGGCGGTTTCAACCTGCAGATCGCCTGGTCCACGGGACATCTTGCAGGAGTGAGCGCAGCTGGCGAAGAGGAGTGACAAGAGAATGGACAAGGAACAGAAAGCTTTTCAGATCGCAATCGATGGCCCTGCAGGGGCCGGAAAATCGACGATTGCAAAGAAAGTGGCGGCAAAGCTCGGCTTTATCTATGTCGATACCGGTGCGATGTACCGGGCAATGGCCCTCTACTTTGCGGACCATGGCGTGAAAGCGGAAACGGCAGGAAAAAATCCGGACCTGTTTAAAAGCCAGATCGAGACGCTTGCTGACAAACCGGATGTCACGCTTGCCTACAGGGACGGCGCACAGGTGGTGCTGCTTGATCAGAAGGATGTGACGGGCCAGCTTCGGACTGAGGTGGTCTCTCAGATGGCGTCGAAGTCCTCCGCCATCCCGAAGGTGCGCACAAAGCTCACACAGACACAGCGGATTCTTGCAAGAACCCACAGTGTTGTCATGGACGGCCGGGATATCGGAACGGTGGTTCTGCCGGATGCACAGGTGAAGGTTTACCTCACGGCATCTGTTGAGGAACGGGCAAGACGCCGGTACCTGGAAAATGTCGAGGCGAAAAAACGCGGCGTTCCCAAAACCGAAGAGGACCTGAATCTTGAACTCATCAAAAAGGATATCGCAGCGCGGGACGATCAGGACATGCACCGTGAGGTGGCACCCCTGAAGAGAGCGGAGGATGCAGTTCTCATCGACTCTTCGGATATGACCATTGACGAAGTCGTGGATGCGATTCTGGATCTGGTGAAAAAGGCAGGATATGTGCCGGAAGGAAAATGAGATGACCACAGAGCCGAAAAACAACGAAGCGGCAGAGCAGATCGATATCAATCCCAAATATGGCTTTCGGATCGTGACGGCAAAGACCGCAGGATTCTGTTTTGGCGTGACGAATGCAGTGGATACAGCCATCCGGGAAGCCGGAAAGGGCGGAAAACTGGTCACCTACGGGCCGATCATCCATAATGAGAATGTCGTCGAGGATCTCCGGAAAAAGGGAGTCGGCATCATCAATACGCCGGAGGAGATCCCTGCTGCATCGGATGGCACCATCATCATCCGCTCTCACGGCGTGCCGAAGGCGATCTATGAAGCAATGGAGAAATCCGGCGCTCATGTGGTTGATGCCACCTGCCCGTTTGTACAGCGCATCCACCGGATTGTTGAGGATGCCTCGGCAAAGGGCGAGAAGATCGTGATCATCGGAAACCACGGTCATGCGGAGGTTGAGGGAACAACGGGCTGGTCGTCCACACCGGTGACTGTCATTGAGACACAGGAGGAGGCGGAAGCCTTCGAAGAAGATCGATCTGTACCACTTTGTGTGGTTTCTCAGACAACATTCAATGAGGCAAAATTCAAAGATTTAGTTGCAACTCTGAAAAGGAAAGGGTACAATACCAATGTTAATGAGACGATATGCTATGCCACTCATGAACGGCAGTCCGAAGCACGCCGGATTGCAAAACAGGCAGACATCATGATCGTCGTGGGCGGAAAGGGAAGCTCCAACACAGCCAAACTGTATGAGATCTGCAGGGCGGAGTGCGAGAGAACTTATTTCGTCCAAACGGTAGATGACTTGAAACTTTCTCTGACAGGATCGGAAAAGTTAATCGGCATTACCGCCGGGGCTTCGACCCCAAAGAATATTATAGAGGAGGTTCAAAATCGTGTCAGAGGAACAGACTTTTGAACAGATGCTGGACGCATCATTTAAGACAATTCATACAGGAGAGGTGGTCGAAGGTACCGTTATTGATGTGAAGCCTGAGGAAGCCGTGCTGAACATCGGATACAAGTCTGACGGTATCCTGTCCCGTCAGGAGTATTCCAACGAGAACGTTGATCTCACGACAAAGCTCCATGAGGGCGACAAGCTCGAGGTTAAGGTCCTGAAGGTCAATGACAGCGAGGGACAGGTTCTCCTTTCCTACAAGAGAGTGGCTCTTGAGCGTGGCAATAAGAGAATTGAGGAAGCTTACAACAACCACGAAGTCCTGAAGGCTCCTGTAACTCAGGTCCTTTCCGGCGGCATCTGCGTGGTGATCGAGGGTGTCAGGGTCTTCATTCCTGCAAGCCTTGTTTCCGATACCTATGAGAGAGATCTCAACAAGTACCTCGGCCAGGAAATCGAGCTGGTCATCACCGAGTACAATCCGAGAAGACGCCGTTACATCGGCGACCGCAAGCAGCTGCTCGTCGCAAAGCGCGAGGAGATGCAGAAGGAGCTCTTCGAGAAGCTTCAGGTCGGTGACGTTGTCGAGGGTACCGTTAAGAACATCACGGATTTCGGCGCATTCGTCGATCTGGGTGGTGCAGACGGACTGCTCCACATCTCCGAGATGAGCTGGGGTCGTGTCGAGAATCCGAAGAAGGTCTTCAAGGTTGGTCAGAAGCTTCGCGTTCTGGTCAAGGACATCAACGGCAAGAAGATTGCTCTTTCGCTGAAGTTCCCGGATGAGAATCCCTGGATCAATGCAGAAGAGAAGTATGCAGTCGGCAAGGTTGTGACCGGCAAGGTCGCAAGAATGGCTGACTTCGGTGCATTTGTTGAGCTGGAGCCCGGCATCGATGCCCTGCTGCACGTCTCTCAGATCTCCCGTGAGCACATCGAGAAGCCTTCGGATGTTCTGAAGGTCGGCGATGAGGTTACGGCAAAGATCGTTGACTTCAATCCTGACAGCCAGAAGATCAGCCTTTCCATCAAGGCTCTGAAGGCGGATGAGGAGAAGGCCAAGAGAGAAAAGGAAGACAGCGAGGATGCTGTGACGGTTGACATCGACGCCATGATCGCCAGCCAGAAGAATGAGCAGTAATCCTGTTGCGTAATTGAATTCTCTGTAAAATGAATCCCGCTTGCCGGAAACGGCAGGTGGGATTTTTCATGACAAAACGGACGCAGGCAAAAGCAAGACCTGCGTCCGTTTTCTTCTTTTCGTTATCTGTTTCTCAGTCTTTCCGGCCTGTCTTGTTTGCGTCGATCACATGCCGGTAGACATATCCTGCATAGTCGGAGAAAAACTGCTTGTCCATCTTCATTTCCTTGGTGAATTCAAACCATACCGTCCGGTCCCGGTATTCCTTCTTGAAGAACGGTGAACGGAACAGATCCCATTCCGGAAGATAGGTCGAGGTCTTTCTGGTGTAGCAGTTTTCGGCTTTTGCCTGCTCACGGTGATTCGGATCCGTGAACTGGGCAATGGATTTGTGAATGGCCTGATCCTCCACGGGCAGGTAGTAGTAGTCCTTGTAATTGGCGTAGAAATACCGAAGCTCACCGGTGAACATCGGCACCTTGACGATTGCCTTGTGGTCGGAGATGTTGACATAGCAGCCATCCGCCGACAGGGCGATGGGATTGGCAAGATAACCGTCCGGCATCTGATGGATTCGCATCGTCAGAATCAGTTCCTCCCGGCTTGTTCCATCCGCACCGCGGTAATAGTCCGCCTGTGCCCGGATGACACTGGGATTCGATTCGAAGATGCGGGGCAGAAGCAGGAGCCTTGTTAGATGAAGCAGGCCTTCCACATCCGCACTGTTGTGCGCAAGGACAGAGGACAGCTGAGAAGAATCGCCGTTCAGAAACGCCTGATAGGAGATGACTTCCTGCTCTCCTGTGGTGTTCTCCGTGCGGTCACTGCCAAAGAACGCCTCGAGCGTCTGCTGACGGTAATCGGGAAGCCCCAGGATCTGCTTATAGGGCTTTACCATCTGGTAGAGATCAACGGACTGCATGGAGGGAAGCGGGTTCAGCGAAGAGAGCGCACTACTCTCATCAAGAAGGGCAAGCCGTCTGGTGACAAACGGGATGTCAAAACGGTTGCCGTTAAAGTGAATCAGAACCTTCTTCCCCTGGCTGTAGAGGAGAAACGAGGCGAGGATGTTCTTCTCGTCCTCTCCGGTATCATCGAACCACTGCATCAGCTGCCAGTGATCTCCCTGCCAGGAAGCACAGCCGATCAGGAAAATCCTGTTGTTTTCGGCGGAGAGACCGGTGGTCTCGAGATCGAAAAGAAGAGATTCCTCCGGTGAAATGGAATCCGGGAAAAATTCATTTGTATTCAGGGAAAGTGTCTTACTGTAGATCTGCATGACAAGTTGGACCTTTCTTCAGGCGAAGTGCGTTCGTCTGCTGTTACGATAGTCAGTATAACACAAAAACACAGTGGACATGAAAACGGCCGATGGCAAATCAGGAGCTCGATGTACCCTTGATTTGCAGCGTGCATTGTACAGTTAAATTCGAGGTAGTACTGGAAAGGGAAAAAAGATATAATGGTGAAATGGATTGCCAAATAGACCATACAGAATGCGGAGTACGGATTCCAGATGGCTGAATATACATTTAATGGCGGTGTGACACCGCCGGATGGAAAAGCATACTCAAAGGACTGCGGGATTCAGACGCTTTTTCCCCAGAACGGTGTACTGAACTTCCCGTTAAAACAGCACATCGGTTCACCGGCACAGCCGGTTGTCCGGGAGGGCGACTATGTGCGCACCGGCCAGCTCATTGCAGCAGCACAGGAAGACCTTTCCGCCAATCTCCATGCGTCGGTGTCCGGACGGGTCGTGGGACTGAGTGAGTGCCCCCTGGCAGACGGAACGACCGGGCAGTGCCTGCAGATCCTGAATGACGGGACTTATCTTGAGGTTTCGTATCCGGACAAGCGGCGTCTGGAAACCTTAAACAGAGAGACGGTTCTTCGTGCCATACAGAGCGCCGGGATCGTCGGCATGGGAGGCGCGGGACTGCCCACGCATGTGAAGCTCATGAGCGGCGATGCGGACCAGATTGATACGGTGATCGCCAACTGTATCGAGTGCGAGCCGTACCTGACCTCGGACTATCGAAGAACCCTGGAAAATCCCTGGAAGATCATCAGCGGCCTGATGATTCTCCTCACGGTTTTCCCGAGAGCAAGGGGCATCATTGCCGTTTCAGACAAAAACGAGAAAGGCTACCGGCAGCTGCGGGAACTGCTCGAGGATCATGAGCGCATCAGTGTGAAGCGATGCAGCTCCAAATACCCGCAGGGGTCCGAGCGGCAGCTCATTTATGCGCTGACCGGCAGAACGCTGAACGCGACGATGCTGCCGGCGGATATCGGCTGTATCGTGAATAATACGGATACGCTGATTGCAATCAACCAGGCCGTGATCATGCATGAACCCCTGATCACGCGCATCATCACGGTGACGGGAGACGGCGTTGTCGCCCCCGGGAACTTCCGCGTGCGCCTCGGCATGACCTACCGGGATATCCTCGAGCAGGCAGGAGGTCTTGCGAAAGGGATCACACTGGACGATGTCGTTGTCTTAAACGGCGGGCCGATGACAGGCAATCAGATGAGCAACCTCGATGTTCCGGTGACAAAGCTCTCCACCGGCATCGTGGTGCTGAAAAGGGAAAATCTGCCGCAGCGTGAGGTGAGTGCCTGTACCAGGTGCGCAAGGTGCGTGGACGCATGTCCCAACAACCTGGTGCCGCTGCAGCTCTATGATGACATCACCCATAAAAGGACCACGGCCTTCATTCGTCACGGAGGCCTCGAGTGCTGCAGCTGCGGCTGCTGCTCCTATTCCTGCCCGTCGAATGTTCCGCTTGCGGCGCAGATTACGGGAGTGAAGGAGACCATTATGCGCCGGCCCCGTCTTGCCGGCGATTATGCCCGGAGGTATATGCATTGAGCAGTAACAGGACCTATCATACGGTCCCGGTCATACACGATTTTTCTTCGACAGACCGGATCATGATTCTTGTGATTCTGACGCTTCTGCCTTCGGCAGGAGCCGGAATCTATCACTACGGACTGCACGCGATGTTCGTGATCGGCATCAGCGTTCTGTGCAGTGTCCTGTTTGAAGCAGGGTATGAGATTGCAAGGCATCACGATCTCACCATCTTTGATTTTTCAGCGGTTGTGACAGGACTGATTCTCGGACTGATTCTGCCGCCCTCGGTACCTTTGTACTACCCTGTCATCGGTGCCGCAGTGGCCATTCTGGCAGGAAAGATGCTTTGGGGAGGCATCGGCAGAAACCTGGTCAATCCCGCAGCTCTCGGAAAACTCGTGCTCCTTATACTGTTTCATTCCACCATGGTGGATTTCTCCACAAAGCAGTACGGAGCGACAACTTTCCTTACAAATCTCATGAACGGAGAGGAGATCAACCTCGGGGCGATGATGATGGGGAACGCACCGGGACTGATCGGTACCGGGAACATCATCACCATACTCATCGGGGCAGCGGTGCTTTTCCTGTTCGGGGTGATTGATATCGAGATCTCCTTAAGCTGCCTGATCGGCTTTGTCGTGTTCTATTTCTTCTTCGGAGAGCACGGTATGTCCGTCTACTATCTTGCTGCGCAGATCGCAGGGGGCGGATTCCTGTTCACGGCATTCTATATGGCAAACGACTATGCGACACGGCCAGCAACCCACAGGGCCCGTATTGTCTGGGGCGTCATTCTCGGAGTGCTGACGGGAATTCTCAGGCGCTTCGGCGCTCTTGAAAACGGAGCACTCTATGCCCTTGTCATCACGGATCTGTCAGCGAGATTTCTGGATGAAAAGCTGATGCCGCAGCCCTTCGGTGCAAGAATCCGGCCAAGAAAGGTCTTCCGTTTTGCACCGCACAGAAAGGACAGAAAACAGGCGGCAGAGCCGGAACCGGAGAAGCTCTCTTCCGACTTTGAGGATTTTGAGGATCATGTCGTTCCCAAGGGAGCCGCAACCGGCTCCGAGACAGCGGGGACGATCGGGCAGGATGCCATGGAGTATTACAACAACAGGACCCGGGTCGACGGCAATCCGCAGGAACTGCCGAAAATGCCGATGTTTGGCGGCCAGAATGCATACAGCTGGGCAGGTGAGAATCCGCAGGATCTGAATGAGGCGGCACAGTACCTGCCGCAGCAGAATCCCATGCCGAATGGAATGATGGGACAGGAAATGCCGCAGGAGGCAGGACCGGAACCTTCGTTCGACGGCAATTTCTATCCGCAGGACGAGATGCCGCAGCAGGTAAGGCCGGCAGAACCGGTCATGCCGCAGATGCCGCCGGCACCTGAACCGGTACCGGAACCTGCGCCCATGCAGCCGCAGATGCCGCAGCCCTTCCTCGACCCGCAGACCGGACTGTATGTGGACCCGATCTCCGGATTCTACATTGATCCTGCCACCGGATTCCTTATTGATCCGATGACGGGGCTCCTTCTGGATCCTGCGACGGGACAGCCGATTCCGTCCGGAATACCGCAGATGAACGCGGTAACGGATGCCGGACTCGACATTCCGCACCAGGTCAGAGGACAGATGGTCCAGAACTCCGATCTTTCCTCTGCAGAGCAGACCGAGATTGAAGAAGGAGAGGAAGCCGAGGAAGAGGAGGCACACCCGCATCGCATGAGCGCCTCCGAGATGGAGAAACACCTGAAACAGCGCCGCCGCGAGCTTGTGCGGGAAGCAAAGAAGAATGCCGAAGCAGAGGTTGTTCAGGATGACACGACGCGTCTTGACGTTGAGGCGATCGTCCGCGCCGAGCAGGAGATGATCGCAAACGGTGGCGAAGAGGCCCAGTACGGATCTCTGGAGTTCATTGATCTTGAAGAACCGAAGGCTAAGAGCGGGGAACCAGACGGGACCTCAGAGACGGAAGAGCCAGCCGAAGAGAGTCCAAATGATGGAATGGAGGATGAATAAGATGGAAGTCAACTACAGAAGTACCCGTTCAGATGCCGCACCGATTCCGGCATCCCAGGCGATCCTGAAGGGCCTTGCCGATGATGGCGGTCTGTTCGTCCCGGATCAGCTGCCGGTACTGGACAAGAGCCTTGGACAGCTTGCAGAAATGGATTATCAGGACGTTGCCTATGAGGTGATGAAGCTGCTCCTTACGGATTTTTCGGAGGAGGAGCTTCGGACCTGCATCCGGAATGCCTATGATGACAAGTTTGACACGAAGGAAATTGCACCCCTGAAAAAGGCGGATGGAGCCTACTATCTGGAGCTCTTCCATGGACAGACCATCGCCTTCAAGGATATGGCCCTCTCCATTCTGCCGCATCTGATGATTACGGCAGCCAGAAAGAACCACATCGATCATGAGATCGTGATTCTGACAGCAACGTCGGGAGATACCGGAAAGGCAGCTCTTGCAGGTTTTGCGAACGTGAAGGGGACGCGGATTGTCGTCTTCTATCCCAAGGACGGTGTCTCTCCGATCCAGGAAAAGATGATGGTGACACAGGAAGGGGACAACACCTGTGTGGTCGGAATCCACGGAAACTTCGACAACGCACAGAGCGGTGTGAAGGCAATCTTCACCGACCAGGCTCTGCGCGAAAAGATGAACCGGGCCGGTTTCCAGTTCTCGTCTGCAAATTCCATCAACATCGGCCGCCTGGTTCCTCAGGTTGTCTACTATGTCTACGCCTATACCAGACTTCTGAAGAACGGTGTGATCCGCGAGGGAGACAGGGTCAACTTCACGGTGCCCACCGGAAACTTCGGCAATATTCTGGCAGGCTATTATGCCGGCAGAATGGGAGTTCCGATCGGACGTCTTATCTGCGCCTCGAACTCCAACAAGGTACTCTATGATTTCTTTACGACCGGAACCTATGACCGGAACCGGGAGTTTATACTGACCAGCTCTCCTTCGATGGATATTCTGATTTCCTCGAACCTCGAGCGTCTGATCTATCACATCGCAGGAGATAATGCGGCGAAGAACAAGGCTCTCATGGACGAGCTGACAAGAGATGGAAAGTACACCATCACAGAAGACATGAGAGAGCGCCTTTCGCAGTTTACCGGAGGCTATGCGACGGAAGAGGACACGAAGGAGGCAATCCGCTCACTTTTTGAGAGTGATGGCTATGTCATTGATCCGCATACGGCAGTGGCAAGAAGTGTCTATGAGGGATATCGGAAGGCCACCGGCGATACGACACCGACGGTCATTGTGTCAACGGCAAGTCCGTTCAAGTTTGAGACGAGCGTCCTGAAGGCGCTGGGACAGCCTGTCGATGCGGATGATCTTGATCTTGCGGATGCCCTTTCGAAGATCGCAGAGGTGCCGGTGCCGAAGGCAGTGTCCTGCCTTCGCGGAGCGGCAGTTCGGCACACGGGAATCTGCGACAAGAGCAAGGAATCCATGCAGAAGATGGTCGAGAAGTTCCTTGGAATTGAGGACTGAACATGCTGGAAATGGGTTTTGCACTGATCATTCTCTTCTGCGGCCTGTACATCCTGTACGCTGCCATTCAGATGAAGAATGACCGGAAGATCAATACGAGCGTCGGCCGCACGCCCAAAAATGTGGGCCGGAAGGTTTGCGACGTGGACAGCTACATCAAAGCACTCTATCCCAGAATGATTGCGCTTGCCCTGTTTTCCATCGGCATCAGTTTCTGGTTCTTCATGAGCGATCAGATTGAAGAGGCATTCGGCGCGGTCTTTGACAATGTGGCCGAAGCCATTCTTGTCGCCCTGTATCTGATCGGCCTTGTGGTTTATACAAACGGGATTAAAAAGCTCGAGGACAGGTACTGCGAGCGGTAGCATTGAGAGTACGGTAAATTCTGCATGAAAAAGCGTCTGCACAGCCAGAACCGGAAAATACTGGTTCTGGATCTTGTGACCATGACAATTGCATACGGACTGGCTCTTGTGGTGAGATTCGGCGGCATCGGGCAGCTGGTGGGCTGGCAGCTTCAGATGTACACGAGCATCTACATTCTGGAGATGCTGATCTACATTGTTCTCAATGTTGCACTGGACAGACACCGGAAGAAGCAGGTCTCGATCGCACGGCAGGATCCGCTCGATGTCGCAACGTATGTGCTGAGAGTGCAGTTTCTGGAACTGGTTCTTCTGACGGCCGCACTCGGGGTCTCCCGCATGATGATGCAGGCGTCCCGCCGGTTCATGCTCTATAATTTTGCTCTCTGTCTGGTTCTCGTCATCATCGAGAGGGAAGCCTATCGGGTCCACAGAAGACGGAAGGCTGCCCTTGAGCCTGCCCAGATTCACTACCTGCTTGTCACCACCAGGAATGAAGTCCGGGCTGTGGTTCAGAGCCTGAAGGATATGGCGGACCAGGGCGGACAGCTCGATGCCATTCTCCTTGTGGGGGATGACGGCAGAGTGTTGAAAAACACGGAAAAGACGTGCTGCAATCTTCCGGTTCTGGAGGATCTTGGCACGGTACAGGAAGAAGCAGGAAAAGTTCCCTTTGTAGAAGCATTTGTCTGCCTGCCGACCTTTTCCGACGAGGGGAAGGCCCGGGTGATCGGCAAACTTGCGGATGCAGGAATTGACAGTGCCCTGAGCCTTACCCTGCAGCATGATGCGATCTCCAAGCAGATGATTCACACCGTCGGGTCCTATCAGGCGGCGGTCTTTACCTCCATGCGGACGCGGTGCCGGATCTTCGGCATCCGCTACAGTGTCACCAATGTTGAGGCGGCGGTTATCTATATCAAATCCCATGTGAAGCGCCTCGCCGGTGAGTACCTGTGTTTTTCCAATGTACACACATCGGTCCTTGCAAGGCAGAATGAGTCCTACAGGAACGTACAGAACAGTTCTGCGTTCACTTTTCCGGACGGTTCTCCGATCGCTTTGATAGAGGCGCAGCGCGGGTATCCCGGAGCCTCGAAGGTATCGGGACCGGATTTCATGGAAGCCATGTTCCGACAGACCTGTGACGGATCTCTGTCCCATTACTTTTACGGCTCCACGCCGGATACCATAGAACTGCTTCGCAAGAGGCTTCCGGAGCAGTTCCCCGGAATCCGCATTGCCGGAATGGAATCCCCGCCGTTTCGCAAGCTCACCAAAGAAGAAGATGAGGCCGCAATCCTGCGCATGAATGAGAGCGGGGCGGATATCATCTGGATCGGTCTCGGGGCGCCCAAACAGGAAGAGTGGATGTATGAGCATAAGGATAAGCTGAACGGCCTCATGTGCGGCGTTGGTGCCGGGTTCAACTTCCATGCAGGCAATATCAGGCGTGCTCCTGTCTGGATGCAGAGGACAGGACTGGAATGGCTCTACCGGATTTTTCAGGATCCGAAGCGCCTCATCGGCCGCTATGTGAAATCCAATCTCGCCTTTTTCTACTATTACGTGAAGGACCGGGAGTGGCGCAACAAGCCGGAATAAGACAAGAAAATACGATGGATCAGCCGGACATTCGCAAGGATGTCCGACTTTTTTATGGCGATTTGACAGAATTATGCTACTCTGATTTCCGCTCGTTGGTATATAATACCTATGAATGTGGCTTTGGAAGTTTCGGAATTTATCCAAAATCACGATTTATGTCGGAGGAGGTATTCATGCATGAGATTCCGCAAAAAGCATCTGAGTGACATCAATGCCGGACACTATAAGAATACCGCCGGCTGTGCCAGCAAGGAGATGCCGGTTCCTGCCATCGTCAAGATCTCGATGTCAGAGAACATCGGTGCTCCCTGCAAGCCTCTGGTTGCCAAGGGCGACCAGGTCAAGGTTGGCCAGCTGATCGGCGATACGGACGCCTTTCTCTCCGTCCCGATTCACTCAAGTGTCTCAGGCACGGTGCAGGGGATTGAGCAGGTCCGCAACGCCATGGGCGGATTCGATACGGTCGTTGTCATCGCATCGGATGGAAAACAGGAAGTGGTGGATGGGATTAAACCGCCGGTTGTCGAGTCCCAGCCGGACTTCATCAAGGCGATGAGAGCCTCGGGCCTTGTCGGTCTTGGCGGCGCGTCATTCCCTTCCTGGGTCAAGTTCAATCCGAAGAACCTGATTGATATTGACACCCTGATCGTCAACGGCGCAGAGTGCGAGCCCTTCATCACGTCCGATCACCGGACGATGCTCGAGGACGCGCAGGATGTCCTGGACGGTGCGCAGGCCATGATGAAATGGCTGCAGGCCGAGAACGGCTACATCGCCATCGAGGACAACAAGCAGGATGCCATCGAAAACTTCAATAAGCTGATTGTGCAGGAGAAGATCACAAACCTGCATGTCTTCCCGCTCAAGGCCCGCTACCCGAAGGGCGCTGAGCGTGTCCTCATCTATGAGGTTACCGGAAAGAGATGCGATGCCGGCGTTCTTCCGGCAAGTCTTGGTGTCATCGTCTCGAACGTCACCTCGACTGCATTCATGGGCAAATACCTGAAGACCGGCATGCCGCTTACCAAGAAGCGCGTGACGGTGGATGGCGATTGTGTGACCAACCCCGGCAACATCGTCGTGCCCATCGGCACAAGCATCCACGATGTCATCGAATTCTGCGGCGGTTACAAGCAGGAGCCCAGAAAGATCCTGCTCGGCGGTCCGATGATGGGACGTGCGATTCCTTCGGACGAAGTGACCACGGTCAAGGCAAACAATGCAATCCTCGCGTTCTCCGCATCCTTTGCAGAGATCCCGGAGGAAACCGCCTGCATCAACTGCGGGCGCTGCCATGTCGCCTGTCCGTTTGACCTCCTGCCGACGAAGTTCGCAGAGGCCTATGAGAGAGGAGACGTCGACATGCTGCGCGACCTGCAGGTCATGCAGTGCATGGAGTGCGGCAGCTGCTCGTTCGTATGCCCGGCACACCGCCCGCTCGCATTCATGAACAAGCTCGGCAAAGCGATGGTAAAGGAGGCGGACAGAAATGCCAGAAACAAGTAAGCAGGTGACCTACAAGAGCGGACTTCTGGTTTCGAATTCTCCGCATATGGTGACAAAGCTCGATACGCAGAGGACGATGCTTTATGTCCTCATCGGCCTGCTTCCCAGCACCATTGCCGCGACAATCTACTTCGGAGGCGGTGCACTGCTTCGCATCATTCTCGGTGCGGTTTTTGCATGCCTTGCAGAGTTCTGCTACGACAAAATCATGAAAAAGCCGAATACCACAAGGGATCTTTCCTGCCTTGTGACCGGCGTGATTCTTGCGATGAATGTTCCGGCAACGCTTCCCGTCTGGATGCTCTGCATCGGATGCTGCGTATCCATCATCATCGTGAAGTGCCTGTACGGCGGTATCGGACGCAACATTGCAAACCCGGCTCTGGTCGGCCGTATCGTGCTGCTCCTTTCCTGGACCAGCTATATGACCACTTGGCCGCTGACAAGATTCCAGACTGCTGTCGATGCAACGACCGGTGCAACACCCCTCGGACAGCTTGCGGACGGCGCAACACAGCTCCCGGCCCTGTCTGACATGTTCCTTGGCAACATCGGCGGTGCGCTTGGTGAGACCTGCACGCTTGCCATCCTGATCGGCGGAATCTTCCTCATTGCAACGAAGATCATCAGCCCGATCATCCCGTGCTGCTTTATCGGTACGGTATTTCTGTTTTCTCTCATCTACTACGGCATTACCGGTGGCGTGGGAGATTACAATGCCTTCCAGATGGCCCTGTTCCAGATCCTGGCAGGCGGCTGCATGTTCGGTGCGTTCTTCTGCGCAACCGACTATGTGACGAGTCCCATCATGGAGAGGGGCAAGGTGGTCTTCGGCATCGGCTGCGGCCTCGTGACGATGATCATCCGTCTGTTCTGCTCGTATCCTGAAGGTGTATCCTTCGCAATCCTGTTCATGAACATCCTGACACCGCTCATCGACCGGTGGTCTGAGAGATCCTTCTACGGTATTGCAAAGAAGGAGCGCATGGAAAAGAAGCAGAAGAAAGCTGAAGAGAAAGCTGCAGAATCTCTGGAGAAGGGAGGAAGCAAGGCATGAGTGCGAATGAAAAGACGAAGGAGCAGACCAGTACCTTTCATGAGTACATCTATCCGGTGCTGATTCTGTTCATCATTGTGTTTGTTGTCACGGCAGCACTTGCCGTCACCAACAATGTGACGGCTCCGATCATCGAGCAGAAGGCAGAAGCAACTGCCAATGCAACACGTCAGGAACTGCTGCCGGATGCGGATGCCTTTACACAGGTTACACTGGATAAGACCTATACCTCTGACAACGGCAAGGCGAGCGTCACGGACTACTACACCGCGAATAACGGGAGCGGCGCCGTGGTGACGGTGGTCACCAGCTCATTCGGCGGTGATCTCACCATGATGGTAGGTATTGATTCCACCGGTGCAATCACGGGTGTTGAAGTCACGGATTCTTCGGATACGCCGGGTGTCGGCTCGAAGGATGCGGATCCGGATTACCTGGCACAGTATCAGGGACTGACGTCCCTCAACTCGGACGATGTCAAGAAGGATGGTCAGATCGATTACATCTCCGGAGCTTCTGTCTCCGGTACCGCCATTCATTCCGGCGTCCATGTTGCCCTGACCGCATACGCGGATCTTGGCGTGGGAGGTGCTAACTGATGGCTGCGGAAAAGAAACAAAGTACACTTTCCTATTTTACAAACGGTCTCATCAAGGAGAACCCGGTGCTGGTGCTGGTCATCGGTACCTGCCCGACTCTTGCAACTTCAACCTCCGTTGAGACCGGACTTGGCATGGGACTTGCGGCGACGGCAGTTCTTGTCTGCTCGAACTTCGTCATTTCACTGCTGCACAAGGCGATTCCGGACAAGGTTCGAATCCCCTGCTTTATCACGGTCATTGCAGGTTTCGTCACCCTGGTTGAGATGATTCTGCAGGCGTATGTCCCCTCGCTCTACAGCGCACTGGGCATCTACCTGCCCCTGATCGTCGTCAACTGCATCATCCTCGGTCGTGCCGAGATGTTTGCAAGCAAGCACGGACCCGGGGCTTCCATTCTCGATGGCCTGGGCATGGGACTTGGCTTTACCTTTACCCTCTGCATCATGGGTACCATCCGTGAGATTTTAGGTTCCGGCACCTGGCTTGCCGGCGACTGGTTCGGACTTGCACCCGGATTCAAGGGCATTCAGCTTCAGGCTGCGTTCAATGTGCCCGGCATGGGTATCATGACCATGGTCCCCGGCGGATTCTTTACCTTCGCCTGTGTCATGGCAACGGTGCACTACTTCACACGTGACAAGAGCAAGATCCGCAAGGATTTCGGCTGCGCTGCCTGCACCATGCAGGATGTCTGCACGGACGAGAAGAAACAGGCGGAGACCGCAGAGCGTGCACATCAGATCATGCAAGCCTCGTTCAAAGCACATGAAGAAGGAGGAAAGAACGCATGAGTCAGTTTGGCAAAATCGTCATCATTCTGGTGTCCATGGTGCTCGTGGATAACTACCCGCTGGCACAGTTCCTGGGCATCTGCCCGTTCCTTGGCGTCTCGACCGATCTTGATTCCGCAAAGGGCATGGGCGTTGCTGTCACGTTCGTCATGACGCTGGCAACCATTGTTACCTGGCCTGTACAGCAGCTGCTCGACAAGTTCGGGATCGGCTATCTGCAGACCGTCGTGTTCATTCTGATCATCGCTGCTCTCGTTCAGTTCGTTGAGATGTTCATGAAGAAGAACATGCCGGCGCTCTACAAGAGCATGGGCATCTATCTGCCGCTCATCACCACCAACTGCGCCGTGCTCGGTGTCTGCATCTCCAATATCGACAAGGGCTACACCTATGCCGAGTCCATCGCGCAGGCATTTGGCGGCGGCATTGGTTTCTGGTTTGCACTGACCATCATGGCCGGTGTCCGTTCCAGACTGGTTGATCAGAGCAGGATCCCGAAGTCCTTCCAGGGCGTCCCGATCGTGCTTACCACGGCAGCAATTCTGTCCCTGGCCTTCATGGGCTTCCAGGGCATGTTCGGCTGATCGTAAGGAGGCGCATCTATGAATACCATTGTGATAGCAATTGTTCTCGTCTCCGTGATCGGCATTCTGGCAGGCATTCTGCTCTCCTATGCGTCGAAGATATTCGCCGTGAAGGAAGATCAGCTGTTCATCGATCTGCGCGCGGAGCTGCCCGGTGCCAACTGCGGCGGCTGCGGCTTCGCAGGCTGCGATGATTATGCGCATGCCCTTGCGGACAAGAGCCTGAATACTCCTTGCAACAAGTGCGCGGTCGGCGGCCCTGCGGTTGCGGAAAAGCTCGCGGGAATCCTCGGAACCAATGCGGGAGACACGGAGCGGAAGATCTCTTTTGTTGCCTGCAACGGCACCAATGAGAATGCAAAGAAACTCTATGACTATAAGGGAGTGACCAGCTGCAAGGCGGCAAAGACACTCTTTGGCGGCGTTGAGAGCTGCCTGTACGGCTGCCAGGGACTTGGTGACTGCGAAAAGGCCTGCAAGTTCGACGCCATTCATGTGTGCGACGGTGTCGCCACGGTGGAACGTGACAAGTGCACGGCCTGCGGCGCCTGCGTTGCAGCCTGCCCGCAGCACCTGATCTCCCTGAAGCCCGAGTCCAGCCTCGTCATTGTCCAGTGTTCCAACAAGGACATGGGCAAGGCGGCGATGGCAGTCTGCAAGACGTCCTGCATCGGCTGCAGGATGTGCGAGAGAACCTGCCAGCATGATGCCGTCCATGTGACGGACAACCTCGCGGTCATCGACCCTGAAAAGTGCGTGAACTGCGGTGCCTGCGCCGAGAAGTGCCCGAAGCACTGTATCCTGAACCTTTCGCTGAAGGCAAAGAAGGTCGAAGAGAAGACGGCCTGACTAAACAGACCGTTTCGACAGAATACAAAACGGTTCCCCGGAATGAAAATCGTTCCGGAGAACCGTTTTTTATCTGTTGATTTTAATCTACCTGCTCTGCAAATGCTGCCTTATATTCTGGTGGCACCCTTTTTATTATTCAGCCTGTCCTGCTGCCATTGCTCCCGGGACAGATAGCAGATGATAAGATCCCTCTTTTCATGAAGAAGCGGCACATCGACGTTTTCCACGATTCTCGGATTGCAAAACCCGAGCTTTTGCTGAACGCGCTGCGAATTTGTGTTGCCAACATAGGTGCAGCACCAGACCTTTCCCATGTGGAGATCCTCAAAGGCGTGACGCAGAACCTCTTCGGAAGCCTCCGGGACGAGTCCCTGTCCCCAGAACGGCTTTCAGATCCAGTAGCCAAGTTCGCATTCATCAGTACGGCCTGACTGGTCTTTCAGATTCAGACCGACGGCTCCGATTGCGCGGCTATCTTTCTTCAGGCAGATCGCATAGGTCTCTTCGCCGCTGAAGACGCTTCGGATATAGTTCCGGCTCTCTTCAATGTTCCGGTGAGCCGGCCAGCCTGCGACAGGTCCGACATCAGGATCCTTTGCGTACTCGTAAAGATCCTCTGCATCGCTGTCTTCCCAATGGCGAAGAATCAGCCTTTCTGTTTCCAGCATCGTCAATTTTGTTCCTTTCCCTGTGTGTTTCTCATCTGTTTGCTGCTGTATTCCCGCGGGGCAGTCGGGTTAGGATCAGAGAATCCAGAACTCCGACAAGACTCCCCATTCCCATACCGACAAACCAGAGGACGGGAAGATAGGACAGGATGCCGGAAGTGCCGACAAGGAGAGAGGCGACGATCAGCTGCCCGACGTTGTGGAAGACACCGCCTGCCATGGAGATCGAAACCAGGTGAAAACGCCCGCTTTTTTTGAGCAGTGTCATGACAAGGAGCGAGAGGAGAGCACCGGCTGCCGAGTAGAGGATCCCGAAGACGCCGGAGAAGAGAAAACCGGCAAGAAAGATCCGGACAAGATTTACGACAAGGGCAGTTCTGGCAGAGTACCGGTAGAGGGCAATGATGACCACAATGTTTGCAAGACCCAGCTTGATGCCCGGAATCTGCGGAACAAACGGGATCATGGCCTCCACGTAGGAGAAGAGCAGGGCAAGAGAGGAAAGCAGAGCCCCCCGTGCAACCATTTCAGCGGATGACGGCGTCGAACCCATTGTCCTCACCTCCTTCTATGACAGCGCTCACCCGGTTCGGAAGGCAGGTAATCGACTGCCCGGGGCGCGAAATCTTTCCAGTTCTGACGCAGATCTGATTCCTGCAGTTTGCTTCTTTCATATATACGTTTCCATCTTCAATGACGAGGACGTTTTCCTTTCCGTCGTCCTGGGTAATGGTGATGGTCTGATCCCTGTCAAGACTGTAGGTCCCGTATACCGAACCGTCTACCGTGACGCGGACGGTTGTCGGGGTCTGTCCCTTTATCGGCAGGAAGATCAGAAGGGTGAGAAGAATCCCTGCTGCCGCGAAGGCAAGGTACAGCAGGATATCTGACAGATGTTGGCGTTTTTCCTTCAACTTGCTGTTTTCTTTTCCTTTCCCTTTGTATTTCGATCGAGGGGCAGAAGAACGATGAAGCGAATGATGTGCTCTGCGTCGTGAACAGCCCTGATCTCCCCGCCATGGCTCTCACAGATCTCCCGCGCAGCAGACAGGCCGATGCCGAAGCCGCCGGCTGTTGCTGTGGTACTGCCGCTGTTTGCAGGGATCCTCGTTCTCGAGGAATCCGCGCGGTAAAAGCGGTCGAAGAGGCGGTCCAGATTGCCGGAGGGAATCTCGTCGCAGGTATTGCTCACCTCAAGACGCGCCTTTTTGTGATCCTCTGTCAGGGAGATGACGATGCTTCCGTGCTCGGAGGAATACTTCATGGCGTTGTCGAGAAGGAGCGTGCAGAGCTGTTCGAGGGCTCTCTGCTCCCCGAAGACGTGGAGATCTTCCTGAATGGAAATCGTGTACTCTTTCTCCCGGCTCTTTGCGACGACCCGGAACGTATCGGCCGTGCTCTGTGCGATCTTCGAGAAGTTCACCCGGCTGAACAGGTCCTTCCACTTCGCCTCGTCCATGCGGGAGAGAGTGAGCATGTTGGTGACGAGTGCTGTCATGCGTCCCACCTGGTTGCGGATGCTTTTGGTCCACTCGTTCTTTTCTCCGGTGAGTTCCAGAACATCGACATTTGCCGAGATGACGGAGAGCGGCGTCTTCAGCTCATGTCCGGCGTCGGAGATGAACTGCTTCTGTTTGTCCAGGGATTCCACAACCGGCGCAACGGCATTGCCGGAGAGCGCTTCGACGAGGACGAGCATGAGAACCAGCGTGATACCTGCAATGAGGATGGAGATCCGGAACAGCTGCGTGAGATTGCTGAAGCTGGAGTTGCAGTCGAGAAAGACAATGAGAGTTACCCCGTTATCCTGGACATTGTCTGCAAACTTATACCCGTCAAGATATCCCTTCGTCTTGCCGGACGAGAAGGCACTGGCAGCATAGCTCTCAGCATCCTCACTGGAAATTGCCGCGATGTGATCCACATCTGTCGAAAGGATGTTCCCGTCTGCATCGAGGCGCACGGTAAAGTATCGCGTCTCAAAAGGCATCTCGATGGCACGGGCCGCATCGAAATCAGCCCCCCTCGGCCCCTGTCCGGGGATCCTTCCTCCGGAGTTGTCAGGCTGCGAGGGATCCTTCATGTCCGGGAATGTACCGTCATTGTCGAGAAGCATCTGCAGGGTGGAATCTGCGCGGGAATCCTGCTGATGAAAGTAAATCAGCAGGATACAGGAGATCATCAGTACCACAATGATCAGGAGAGCCGTCATGGCGGTGAGAACAAACTTGCGGCGGAGCCTTCGCACCATGAGCGGCTGCCTTTGTCTTAATCTCATCAGGAGAGCCTCCTATTTTTCTTCCTTCGACAGGACGATGGAGTATCCAAGCCCTCTCGTCGAGCGGATGGAAGCTGCGGAGTCCAGCTGCTTTAATTTCTTTCGCAGATTCGAGATGTAGACCCAGACGACGTCCGAGTCCGCTTCACCGTCGGTCCAGATCCGGTCAAGAAAGTTGTCGACGGAGATCACGCGTCCCGGAGGATCGAGGAGCATCTCCATCATCTGAAATTCCCGTGCAGAGAGCCGCACGGCATCGTGACCCGGGGTGGAGAGCTCACAGGAAGAACGATTCAGTGTCAGATCGCCGAAGGACAGATCTGCTGGCGTAAAGGTACTGCGCCGCCTTGTCATCGCGCGGATCCGAGCCAGAAGTTCCCCCATGTCGAAGGGCTTTGTAAGGTAATCGTCCGCTCCGAGGTCCAGTCCTCTGATCCGGTCCTCCACCTCGCTTTTTGCGGTGAGAAAGAGCGCGGGAGAACTGATCCCCTTTGCACGAAGATTTTTCAGCACGTCCGTACCGCTCATCCCCGGCATCATGATGTCGAGTATCAGTCCGTCATATTCCCCGACACTTGCGTAGTCGAGGGCGTCAATCCCGTTATAGACGGCATCGACGGTATATCCGCTGTGCTTCAGGATTACGACGAGGGCGTTCGAGAGCTCCACCTCGTCCTCTGCAAGCAGTAATTTCACGATTGTTACCTCCCTGATGGTAATACGGAATCATCGGATTCCGGAACTACTTTACCATAGCTTCCTGTAAGATACTAACAGAAGGGCCCGACAAGAAAGAAGGTTGATAACAAAAGATACCTCTCGGTATGATGTAGATCGCTGACCAGCAG
>OMXP01000001.1 GCA_900315055.1 uncultured Lachnospiraceae bacterium | reverse complement strand
CTCGGCAGCTGTTAATTCAGACCTGCAATGGCAGGTCTATTTGTCGTGTTATCGGCTTTCCGGTGTCTACTTAACTACGCTTCCTTTGAAACATGCCAATTTGTGTATAAATGTTCCGGATTCTATTGTACGGGACAGGTCTGTCTACTGATTGTACTTTGCGGTATCAAGATCGTCCGGGAGATGTGCATGGCCCCAGCTGCAGATGGACTGGAGCACCGGCATCAGTGTCTTCCCGAGATCCGACAGAGAATACTCCACCTTCGGCGGCACGCCGGGATACTCGCATCGGACGATGAGGCCGTCTGTCTCAAGTTCCTTCAGCTTTTCGGAGAGCATCTTGTGGGTCACATTTCCGAGGTTCCTCTTCAGAGCACTGTAGCGCATGACATCGTTCTTCCAGAGCCAGAACAGGATCTGCATCTTCCACTTTCCGCCGATCAGAGAGACCGCATAGTTAAACGGTACAATATCGATCGGGACAAGACCGGAAGCCTGCTTACTTACTTTTTCGTTAGTATCTTCCATAAAAGTGCGTTCTTCCTTTTTGGACAGACCCGGTCTAAAATGCGGCTTATCCAAACACGAGGAGGTAATAAAGATGAAGGTATTGATGGTAAACGGGAGCTCTCACCCGCACGGCACGACCATGCGCGCGCTCGAGGAGATGATTGCGTTTTTTCAGGAAAACGGTGTGGGGACCGAGGTGATTCAGCTTGGCGGGAGGCCGATTGCGGACTGCCTGCAGTGTAACAAGTGCGCGGTAAGCGGCAAGTGCATCCTGGGAGACGATGGCGTGAATGCATTTATCGACAAGGCTTACGGGGCGGACGGATTTGTCTTTGCAACGCCGACGTACTTCGCACACCCGAGCGGAAGAATCTTCTCCTTCCTCGACCGGGCATTCTATGCGAATGCGGTGGACGAGGTCTACGATGCGTTCAAATTCAAGCCGGGTGCTGCCGTTGCCGTGGCGCGGCGCGCCGGTACGACGGCAGCTCTCGATGCGCTGAACAAGTATTTCGGCATTGCCCAGATGCCGGTGGCAGGTTCCACCTACTGGAACATGGTGCACGGTCTGCACGCCGATGAGGCCGTTCAGGACGAAGAAGGTCTGCAGACCATGAGAAACCTTGCCCGCAACATGATCTGGATGATGCGCTGCTTTGAGGCGGGAAAAAAGGCGGGTGTGCCATACCCTGAAACAAGTGCGCCCCTCGTCACGAACTTCGTGAAACGGGACGACAACGCAAGGTAGAAAGTCCTGTCTTTCAGTTTGCCATTGTCACAAGGTCAGCAGTTCCCGGCACAGGGACAGGGGGTGCTCGGGAAAGGCAGAATCAAAGCCGGGGAGCTCTGAGAAATTTGTCAGGGCTCCCTTTTTGAATGCCGGATCATACGGATCCCTGGCCCAGCCCTTCATGTCCTTGTCGACGTAGCCCTTCTGCATGGCATATTTGAGCGTTTGAGCTTCCCGCATGCCGGAGGTGCCGGAGGGATCAAAGAAGCCCTGAATGCAGACGGAGCCGCCGGGAAAGCGAAGGTTCATCGTCAGCGTGTAGCCCGCCTGAAGATGATTCTCTCCGAGGGTCCGTACGATGCTGTAGATATAAGGGACCTCATGATCCGTCTTTCCCGCGTTCACCTCAACCAGCCCCTGATTATCCCCAAGAATCTCGTGGATAGAGGAGATCAGCTCTTCCGGGTGATCGTAGGGCAGTTCCTCTTCCTTCGGGCAGGGGTAGATCAGAAAGAGGCACAGCGCTTCCTTTGATCTTGCTGCAAAGGCTGCCCATGCCTTCGGATCATCCGGCGACGATGCAATCCGCTGATAATAGGACGGGATCTGCACGACGCCGCAGGGGGTATCGAGGGATATGACGGGAAGCTTATTCTCCCCGGAACCTTCCCCGCACCCCTGACCGGAGCTGCAGCCGCCGAAGCAGTCGCTGCAGCCATCGCCGCAGGACGGGCTCTTGTTCTCTTCACTCATGATATTTCCTCCACAGCAGGACACCGACAACAGGCACCACGATGTCAGTCCCCATCGCCAGGGCAAAACTTCCACGGAAGGCACCTGAAAGACTCCACTTTGCGATCGTCATGAAGATCGCCGCAAAGGAAGAGAGGCACCAGAGGACAAGATACGGCTTCTTCATGGTGAGAAGGACGCCGAGAATACCGGCGGCCATGCCGCACTTGATGACAAGAAACAGGATATTGAATGCCACGGTCCCGATGGGCCAGAGCATCACAACCCCGAGAATCACGGTGATCAGGGAAAAGATCAGTCAGTACCGAAGAACCCCTGTTGCTTTCATTGTATGCCAAGCCTTTCTGCAGCCTTTCTGCCGGCTGCAAGTATGTCATCATCAAGGATTGCGAAGTGTACGGACAGATCCGAATCCTTCACCGCCGTCAGTGCGGTTTCCCATGCAACGTCCACCGGGACACCGAAGATCCCGGCACTGATGAGCGGAAACGTGATGCTGGACAGGCCATGTTCCTCTGCAAGGGCAAGTGAAGCCTTATAGCACGAGGAGAGCTTTTCTCTTTCCCCGTGATTTCCGCCCTGCCAGACAGGCCCCACCGCGTGAATGATGTAGCGGGCGCGAAGATGAAATCCCGGCGTGATCACGGCACTTCCCGTGTCGCAATGGCCGATGGCATCACAGGCCCTCGTCAGAGGATCGAACCCGGCCGTCCGGAAGATTGCTCCGCAGACACCGCCTCCCGCGAGGAGCTCCTCGTTGGCCGCGTTGACGATTGCGTCCGTCTCTTCCTGTACGATGTTTTTCTTCTCCAAGATGATACTCATTTCAGCAGTCCTCCTGCAGACGGCGCCTGTCCTTCCGGTACAAAGCAGGACAGTGTCCCGTCGTTTACCGGGAACGTGGCAGAGCCGTCCGCTCCGATGACAACCGTTTCCCGGATCTTTCCAAGAGCATCCGCAAAGCGGAACCCCGAAAACCTTTGATTTACCTTCATGCGGACACTTCCCGCCCCATGGGCGGAGAGTACGACGGCAAGACCGGTGTCCGGTCTTGTAAAGCCTGTGATGTGTTCCGATACCGGATAGTCCCACTCTGCGCCGAAGGCAAAACTCTGCCGGAGTGCCATCAGCATCGGAAGCTCCGGGACACCCTGAAAGTTCTGCGCGGGGATTCCGAAGAGATCTCCGTAGAACACGCAGGGATATCCCTCGCTTCGCAGAAGGATCAGCGCATAGGCAATCGGCCGGAACCAGTCCCGGACCCAGGAACCGAGAGACTGTCCGACCTCGGTGTCGTGATTATCGAGAAAGGTCACCGCGTGCACCGGGTTCTCACAAACCAGCGTATTGTCAAAGATCCTCCGCAGATCAAAGTGGTATCCGTCGTTCGAGGCGTTGTAAAACGAAAAGTGCAGCGGCACATCGAACAGGGACATGTTTTCATCGACCAGGGACAGGTACCGGTTCAGGCGCGAAAGATCCGCGCTCCAGTACTCTCCCACCGTGAACAGTTCCTTCCCGGAGTATGAACGCATGGCCGGAAGGAAGGCACGGTAAAAGTCCGAGGGGATGTGCTTGACCGCATCGAGGCGGAAGCCGTCCACGTTTGTGGTATCAAGGTACCATTTTCCCCAGTCCAGAAGGTGGTTGACAAGACGCCGGTTGGAGAAGTCGAGATCTGCTCCCATCAGGTAGTCGAAATTGCCGTTCTCCGTGTCCACGTCGCCGTTCCAGGCATGATTTTGAAAGAGGAAGATGGCATGTTTCTTCTTCCGGTCGTCCCAGTCGACGCCGTTAAAGCAGGTACTGTCAAAGACAAAGTCCGAGTACTTCCCGTGACGCCCCGGAAATGTAAACCTGGTCCAGGCCCGGATCTCTTCTTCTCCGGAGACGGGGAGCGTCCGGTTGCCTGCTGCAACTTCCATCGCATCGATGGTCTCTTCCTCGTCCGCTCCGATCATGTGATCCAGCACGATATCGGCATAGACCTGAAGTCCTGCCCTCTGCAGGGCGTGAACACATTTGATGTACTCTTCTTTCGTTCCGTACTTTGTGGGAACGGAGCCTTTCTGATTGAACTCGCCAAGGTCGTAGAGATCATACAGCGCATAGCCTGCGCCCCGGTCTCCGAACGCGCCCTTTGTCGCAGGCGGAAACCAGATGGCGGTAAAGCCGTAATCGTGCAGCGTCCCCGCAAGTGCGGCAAGCCGGTTCCACAGCGTGTGATCACAGGGCAGATACCACTCAAAGCCCTGGAGCATGAGCCCGTTTCGATTGACATGAGGCATGGATGAATGTTTTTCCTCTCTTCCTGCTCCCTGTGTTCCTATTTTACGAAATACCATTCGCTTTCGAAAGGTACATTTTTACAGAATAGATCAAAAGATTTGCAGGAAACAGTATAATGACAACAGAACACGGGAAAAGGAGGGGAAATCTCATGAAGGTCATCGTACGGGGAAACGTTCTTACGGATCAGGGCATGAGCTTTGAACCGGTCTTTGCCATACGGCAGGGAGAAACAAAGGAGGACACCGGATATCTTGTCCTGAACCCCGAAGGATCTGCTCTTGTCTGGCAGAAGGAAGAAAAGGACTATACCCTGCTTCTTTCCCTGCCGATGAAGAAGGAGCCTTTCATGCTGACAGAAAAGGACGGAATTGAGGCTGCTGACGCGATTACAGATCTTATAGACGATGTGAATGCTCTGAAGACCCCGGAAAAGCTCCCGGAACAGGTGATTACAAAGTGCAATGCCACAAGGTCCGGCCTCGGAGACCGCACCATTCACCTGGTAAGGACGAAGGAGACGTTTCCCTCCTTTCTTCAGGCAACAGACAGCATGCACGATGCAAAGCTCTCCTTTGTGGAGACAAAGGATAATGTCCTCCAGGTTCGATTCCTGCAGGTTGGTGAGAAGGAGCAGGTGCTTGACCTGTGGTTTCTTGGCACGCCAGCCTTCCATCTGACGGAAGATATGCCGATTGGATCGGAACTTCCCGCATGTACCCTGAAAGGCTCCGGAGCTGGAAGATATCTTGTCGGAGCGGAACCAGTATCCAGCGTCAATGAGGAGTACCTGAACGCCCATAACCTTCTCTGGTTCCGGGGAAAGACCATCCTCTGGTATCTGCATGAGGATCCGGGGGATGAGGTATCGTATGATGTGCCGACCCAGATCTTCTATGAATATGCGCAGAACACCGAAGCGCTGAAAGACAATCCGATGATGGAGAAGGCTTTCCTGCGGGCTGTCGATGTCCTGACAGAGCGGGACAATATCGATGCCCTCCGATTTCTTGCCTATGCGACCTACGGAGAGGGACAGTATCCGTATCATACCGATTACAAAACAAGTGAGAAGTGCCTTCTTCGCCTCATGGACCTTTGCCCCGACGTGTGGTATGCGGACAGTCTGGGATATATCTACTACTACGGAAGAACGACGGATAAAGTTCCGGACGATGAGAAGGCCGTCTATTACTTTTCCATCGGCGCTGCGGGAGGCCTGATCGAAGCAAGGTACAAGCTTGCGGACCTGTATGCGGCAGGACGCGGTGTGCCGAAGTCCACTGCGACTGCAAGGAACCTTGTTGATCACTGCTATGAGGAGGTGATGCCACAGGTTCTCTGCGGGGAGACCGGCACCTGGCTTGCAGACGTTGCACGAAGACTCGGGGCCCTCGAGGAGGAAGCAGGGCATCCGAAGAAGGCCTGCTATTATTACCTGCAGGCGCAGTACGGCATACAGCTGAGGCAGCGGGATTACAGCAACTTCGGAGATGACAAAGTTGCCGCTGCCATCCGGGAGGGCCTGCAGAGAGCCTGGAAAAAGGCGGGCTTTGGAGAAAAGCGCACGGAGGTGGAGCGGGGATCTCTTGCAGATTTCCTCGGCGATACGCTGAACTTTGTCGATGCACCTCTTATTCTTACCATCAAACAGACGGGGCTTCGAAGATGCGATATCCGTGCAAAGATCTACGGAGAGCCGGAAAACGATGAAAAGGGACAAAGACTCTTTCTGACACTTCCGGAAGCCGCCTGGTGCGGTCTCCTGCCGGAAGTCCGTATGGAGGGAAATCTTCTGCAGCACATGGAACGCATTCCCTTCGATCAGCCGGTTCTTGTCGACGACATCAAAGAAAGCTTCCTTGCCTTTGGCGAAAACCTTGTGGGCCAGCTTGACGGTGTATTTACCGTTTCTCTGACAGGACCGGCAAATACATTGCCGCAAAAAAGGCATCGCTGAGAAATTGGTGAAACTGAGGAAAGCGGAAACGGTCCCGGAAGTCAGCAAGTTTCGGATCCGACCCGGTCAATCAGTCGCCTGTTCCGGCAGATACCCTTTCTCCTTCGCAACGCCCTCGGATGCTGCCACAACAGAGGACGGACCGTTGAACGGCAGCGGCCTGCCGTCATACCCGGTCACCGTGCCGCCGGCCTCCGTGCAGATCAGCGCTCCGGCGCAGTAATCCCACAGCTGGATCAGCGGCTCAAAGTACAGGCCCGTATGGCCGGCTGCCACCATGCAGAGATCGAAGGCGGCAGAGCCGGAGCGGCGGATGTCGATGCAGCGGTCCATGTATAAAGCAGCCTGCCGGAAGGCCTTTTCAGGAAGTCCCTCATAATAGGGACCGGTGCCCATCGTCACAAGACTCTCTTTCAGCGGAGCTTTCGAAGTGTGGATCTGCTTTCCGTTTTCAAAGGCTCCTTTTCCCTTTTCCGCCGAAAAGAGCTGGTCCGCGTACGGACAGTAGACAACACCGAGGTACGGGGCACCGTCCTTTAACAGGCCGATGGATGTGACACTCGGGAACAGGCCCTTCATGAAATTACTGGTGCCGTCTATGGGATCAATGACAAAGGTGAGCCCCTTCGTGTCCTCCCCGGAAAAGGTGTCCTTCCCGTTCTCCTCCCCGAGGAAATGTGCCTCCGGAATGGCGCTGCCAAGCGTCTGAAACAGAAAGTCCTGCACCTTTTTGTCGTAGGAGGTCACAAAGTTTGCGTGGCCGTCCTTTGCAAAGACCTCTCTCCTGCTTTTTACCCCTTCCAGCATGATCGCTCCCGCTTTTCTTGCGGCGTCCCCGATGATGGATATCAGTTCCATGATGGCATCTCCTCTTCTTTAGATCTGCGCCTTTCTTTCTGCCATTGTATCGCGATGAGGAAGGAAACGGTATAATGGCCGGAGAAAACAAAAGGGGAGCATACAGATGCAAAACAGAGGAAAACAGATCCGGACAGGGATTACCGCGGCGGTACTGCTCTCTGTCTTACTGACAGCCTGCGGGAGCACGGAGGAAAATACGGACTTTACGATCCCCGTGGAGCCGATCCCGGAGGAAACGACGGATCAGACAGATGCAGAGACGACAGCGGACGAGGCAGCATCGTCCGCATCAACAGATCTTTCGGATCCTGCCACACCGGGATACCCCATGGAAACAAGTGAGGACCTTACCTTATCCCCCGCAGAGAGCGCCGGATATATCCTTCTCGGGGATTCCAGAACCGTTGGCATGTACTGGGGCGTCTCCGGGGATAAGAGCCTTCACACGGTACAGAGGCTTGTCAACGACAGCGTTGTCTTTGATGCGAAGGAAGGCATCGGCATGGACTGGATGAACTCCGACGGGATCCCGGCGATGGAGCCCTATATCGGGCAGGGAACCCGCATCGCGATCCTCATGGGCGTCAATGACATCGGAGGCTCCCATACGGCAGAGGACTATGTCACCTTCCTGAACACCGTCGGAAAGACCTGGACAGGGCAGGGAGCGAAGGTCTTTTACGTCTCCGTCAATCCCATCCATGAAGAGGCAAAGCCGACCTCCTCGACTCTTACCAACGACGCAATCGATACATGGAATGAGGATATCCGGGATGGGCTCGACGAGGATGTCTCCTGGATCGAGACCAATTCGATCATGAAGGACAATCCGGAGCAGATCGTCTGGCACGACTGGCTCCACTATGAGCCCTCCTACAACCTCTTCCTGTATCAGACCATTCTGAACGCCATGCAGCAGTAACAAAACGCACGGGCACCGCAGCATGCGGCAGGCCCGTGCATTTATTGTTCTCTCTTCTTCTGAGGCTTCTTTCCTTTTCTACTTCTGTTTCAGCTGTACGCTTCCCATGAGATTCCCCGCATAGAAGAATGAGACCGTGTTCTCCGAGGTCAGCACCGGGGTCAGGAGCTGCGGCTGCGTGATAAGGGCAGATGGCATGACAAGAGCGCCGTTTTCGGAGAGCTCATAACCGGGGAAACGTGACGAAATGCCGGTGGCATCGTTGTACAGCTGGCGGACGGCAGGATCCTGCAGATTCACGCAGGCAAAGTTCGAGTAGCCGTACTGGAACAGGTTCTGGGAATCGGTGTAGTGGGAAGGATACGTCTCCTTCAGGACGACGCAGATGAGCCGCCGCCCGTTGATCTCACACCCTGTCACGAGTGTTCGCTCCGAGGCTCTCGTGTATCCGGTCTTTCCGCCGATGACTCCGGCAAGGGGGCGGGCGCCGCTTACAAAGTCGTGATGTCCCGTGACAGCGATGGTTCTGCTGTTTCCCCCGAGGACATGAATGGTCCAGGCCGTGGTATTGGAGATCGCGGCAAGGGTCGGATTTGCAAAGTAGGCTCTTGCGATGATCGCAAAGTCATAGGCGCTCGTGTAGTGATTCGAATCCGGCATGCCGTTGGTGTTTGCAAAGTGGGAATCCGTGCAGCCAAGAGAAGCCGCCTTCTGATTCATCAGTTCCGCGAAGGCAGCCTGTGTCCCCGCGATCTTCTCTCCGATCGCATTGGCGGCCTCATTGGCGGAGGGCAGCATCATCGCATAGAGGGCGTCCTCCACGCTGATCACGTCCCCGGCTTTGAGCCCCGCGTTGGACCCGCTCGTGCCGCTCTGGGCAATCGCCTGTTCCGAGACGGTTACGGTATCCGTAAGGGACAGGCAGTCCATGGCAAGAAGGGCGGTCAGCATCTTCGTGATGGACGCGGGATAAAGCTTCTCGTGGACGTTCTTTCCGTAGAGCACGGTCTCGGTGCCGGCATCAAGGAGCACGGCTGCCTCTGCGGAAACGGAAAGTCCCTGGGGCCAGGAAGGATACAGGTTCGACTGGACCATTTCCGACGTGCGCTCGGACGCCGAGTACGAGGCATGGGGATTGACCGCTGTGACATCTCCTCCAAGAAATCCGTAGCTTACAAGAAGCTGCTGCTGCAGGGCGTTTGTATCATCCTGTGTGGGTACAGGGGAAGCACTGGCCGGAGCTGCCTGTGCCGCAAAGGGCAGGCTGACGAAAAGTGCCAGGATAAGAATGGCGGATAACAGCCGTGATCTGATTTTCATAAACTTCTCCTCATCAAAGATCCGCGGGTCACATGGCCCGAGGGGTATTATACGTTAAAAGAAGCGATTCTGAAATCTGGAACCTTATCCCGCTGCTGTGCTACACTGAAGTGGTAAATACAAAGACAGCAGTTTCAGATCATTGCGAATGTCTACGAAGAGGGAGGGCTATACGATGATCCGCAGATTTGCCTATTGCCTTGGCGACGTCGAGGACTCCATTGACCGGAGCGTCACAAAGGGCATTCATTCGTTTCTCTCGTCTCATCTGAATACACAGATCTTTCTGTTCCACGGCTTTTGAGGCCGCAGGGACCTTTGACGGCTTTGTTCTCCAGGGAACGGGACGTCAGAAAAGCAGTGCGGAATCTCTCGTCCGTAAGCTGCAGGGGACCTGCCCAGGCCTGCCCGTGGTGACTGTCGGCATGTTAGTCCCTGGCTGCACGGCCCTTTCCTTTGACGAAACGGGCGCTGAGTACGATCTTGTCCTGCAAAGAATCCATGAACTGATTTACTCCGGAAAATCGAAGGAGGAAATCACAGCCTGCTTCTTTACGGAAAACGGGGACGATCCGGAAACTGCGCCGCTCCCTTCCGGATTCCTCAAGGCCTGCGCCGATGCAGGTCTTTTGAAGGACCATGTCACGGTGTGCGCTCTGTCTCATACGGATCTTCCGGACGAGATTTCGGAAGAAGATGTTCCGGACCTTCTCTTCTTTGACGGTGATTACACAGCAGGGCGCGCTGCGGCCTGCCTTCCGGAAGATGTGACAGCCCGTATTGCCGGGTTTGAACCATCCGACGATACGAACTGCCGCGACCCCAGGATTGCTTCGGTTTCCCGGGATATCCCCGGCATGGCGCAGAGGGCACTCTCCCTTCTCTTCGACTGTGTGGAGCACCATGCACCGATCCGGAAGGAAATCACGGAACAGGGACGGATCCTGAATCCGACGAATCCGGGAAACCTGCGCGATTTTTACTTCTCCAATGTCTCAGAAGATCTTCTGAAACGGGAGGACGATCTTGTCTATCACAGGGTTCGTGCGGCATTTGAACAAAGGCTGAACGAGGCAGGTGATATTGCGGACATTGCGGCAGCTTTTGAAACGGCAGCAGGGAACCTCCATTTCGGACAGATCTACCTTACGCTCGATGAAAGATGCGGGGAACTCGGACAGGGAAATCTTTCCATGCCAGGACATGCAAAAGATCTGTCCGCCCGAAAGGGAAGTGTTTCCCGCATGGATCTTCGCGCCCTTGTCCTTCCGAAAGATGAAACCGGGGCCTTTTTACTTGCCCCGGATCCGAAGACGCACATCTATACGTCCTTTGTCTCCTCCGGGATTCTGCCGGACGATCTTCTTGCGGGACTTCGTCTTCTCTGCCTGTTTCCGATCCGGGAATCCGGAAATCTTGCCGGATACCTCATCGCGGCAAGGACTACGGAAAGCTTTCGCCTTCACCGTGCCATGGAGCTTGCACGCATGATAGGAAGTGCCCTGGCTCTTGTCCGGGTGCGGGAGCAGCTGGAGTCTCAGAACAGGCAGCTCTCCCGCCTTACCATGACGGACTCCCTGACCGGTCTTTCGAACCGCCTGGGACTCGAGATGCTGGGACGGCAGAGCTTTCAGGACCTGCAGGCAAAGGGCGGTGCCGCCCTGTGGGTTGTCAATATCGATAACCTGCGCCTTGTCAATGATACCTTCGGTCACCTTGCGGGGGACGAGCTCCTTGTGAATATCGGGAGCATCCTCTCTCTGGTGGGGCACGCAAATGCCTGCTTTGTCTGCCGCTATGCAGGGGATGAGTTCGTGCTTCTTAGCTCCTATGGGGCAAAGCAGGTCGAAGAGCAGATTCTGCAGCAGGTGTCGGTCATGAGGCTCTCCTCCATTGCCGAGGGACTCTTTACCCCTTCTGTCAGCATCGTACGCTTTGAGGCGGGCCCCGGCACCACGCTGGAGGCGGCCATCGAAGGTGCGAGGAATCAGATGGCACAGAAACGGAAACAGAAACGGGCCATGGGACCGAATCCCTTCACGGAGAGCCGGTTTGCCGCCTATCGAAGAAGCGGGCTGATCCGCCTGATCAACGAGAGCAGCCGCACCTTCGAGGAACTGCAGGCCTTCCTGCAGACGGACCAGTGAGAACCCATAAGACAGCGAATGGACGCTCCGGGAAAGATGCCAGTTCTCTTTTCCGAAGCGTTTCTTTCGTCAGTGTATAAATATATCTATCTGTCTTTTTCCATACCGGTTGCAGGCAATTAATTTGTGCGATACACTATTAAGACCTGCGTCATTTTCTGTCTGACAAAGGAACCTGTTTTGTAAAGCCTTTGATCCATAGAGGAGGAAATTTCATGAGTCATGTCAAGGTCCTGGCAGGGAGCGTCAGGGAGTTCAAAAAGGACACCATCCTTGCGCCGGTCTATATCACGCTGGAGGCGGTTCTCGAGACCGTGCTTCCCACCGTCATGGCCTCTCTCATCGATCAGATGGGAGGAGGTTCCATGCAGCCTGTGGTGCACTATGGTCTGATCCTGATCCTTGTCGCCATGGCGTCTCTGTTCTGCGGCACGATGGCGGCACGGCACGCGGCCACCGCATCCTGCGGCTACGCGCGGAACCTGCGCCACGATCTGTTTTATAAGGTACAGACCTATGCGTTCTCGGATATCGACCAGTTCTCCTCGTCATCTCTGATCACCCGCATGACGACGGATGTCACGAATATCCAGAATGCCTACGGCATGATCATCCGTATCGCCTTCCGCGCGCCTCTCATGATGATCTTTGCGATCATCATGAGCCTTACCATCAACGTTTCGATGGCGATGATCTTCATCTTCATGGTGCCGGTCATTGCCTTCATCATCTTCCTCATCTCCTGGGGTGCGATTCCGATCTTCCGCAGGATCTTCCATGAGTACGACGAGATGAACAACTCCGTGCAGGAGAACGTTCAGGGCATCCGTGTCGTGAAGTCCTTCGTCCGCGAGGATTACGAGATCAGAAAGTTCAAGGAAAAATCCGAGAAGGTCCGTTACGACTTCACCCATGCGGTCCGTCTGGTCCAGCTGACAATGCCGGTCATGATGATCGGCATCTTCGCAGCCATGCTGACCGTGGCGGCAAGGGGCACGAGACTTATCATCCTCTCGAACGGCACACAGCTGACCACCGGCGATCTGTCCGCCCTCATCACCTACGGGGTGCAGATCATGGCGTCCATCATGATGGTCTCGATGATCGTCGTCATGATCGTCATGAGCCAGGAGTCCATCGAGCGTGTCTGCGAGGTCCTGGATCACGATGCGTCGATCACCTCGCCGGAAAACGGAATCGAAACAGTTGCAGACGGGTCCATCGATTTTGATCATGTGAGCTTTCGCTATTCGAAGAAAAGCACCCGCAATGCCCTGACGGACATCGACCTGCACATCAGATCCGGTGAGACCGTCGGCATCATCGGCGGTACGGGATCGAGCAAGTCATCGATGGTACAGCTCATCTCCCGCCTCTATGACGCGACGGAAGGAACCGTAAAGGTCGGCGGCGTTGACGTGAAGGAATATGACCTGAAGGCTCTTCGCGATGCGGTGGCCGTGGTGCTGCAGAAGAACGTTCTCTTCTCCGGGACCATTGCCGACAACCTGCGCTGGGGCAACAAGAATGCGACCATGGAGCAGATTCAGCACGCCTGTCATCTTGCCCGGGCGGACGAGTTCATCGACCAGTTCCCGGACGGGTATGATACCTGGATCGAGCAGGGCGGAACCAATGTCTCCGGCGGACAGAAGCAGAGGCTCTGCATTGCAAGAGCGCTCCTGAAAAACCCGAAGATTCTCATTCTCGATGACTCGACAAGTGCCGTCGATACCAGAACCGATGCCCTGATCCGGGAATCCTTCCGCGATGAGATCCCGGATACGACAAAGCTCATCATCGCGCAGCGCATCTCCTCGGTACAGGACGCGGACCGGATCCTTGTCATGGATGGCGGCCGCATTGCGGAGATGGGAACGCACGAGCAGCTGCTGAAGCTTCACGGAATCTACCGTGAGGTGTATGACACGCAGAATGCGAGTGCGAACGGAAAGGAGGCGGTCTGAGATGCCAAGATACAATCAGCAGAGAGCCATGGACCGGAGCCGCGGGATCGGCATGAAATCCCTGAAACGGCTCATGCGCTATATCTTCTCACATAACAGAGTTTCCCTGATCGTCGTCACAATCTGCATCGTCCTCTCGGCACTCTCCTCGAGCATCGCAACGGTGTTCCTGCAGCGCCTCATCGATAACGTCATTACGCCGGGTCTTACGAACGGTTTTGCAGCGGTGGCCGGCCAGTTCCTGTCCATCATTGTCACGATGGCCGTGCTCTACGGCGCCGGTGCCCTGACGACCCTTATCTATACGCAGATCATGGCGGTCGTGGAGCAGAAAACCTTAAAGAGCATACGGGACGACATGTTCGAGCACATGGAGACCCTGCCGATCCGGTACTTCGACACCCACGAGCGCGGGTCCATCATGAGTACCTACACGAACGACACGGACGCCGTGCGGCAGCTCATCGGGCAGACCCTGCCCCAGGTGACGCAGGGTGCCATTACGATTGCGGCGATCTTTGTCATGATGCTCTACTACAGCGTCTGGCTCACCCTCGCGGTGCTCCTCGTGCTGTTTCTCATGGCAAAGGTCTCGAAGAAGTTCGGAGGCATGTCGACCAAATACATGATCGCCCAGCAGAACTCTCTCGCAAAGGAGGAGGGCTTTGTCGAGGAGATCATGAACGGCCAGAAGGTCGTTCAGGTCTTCACCCACGAGGACGAGTCCAAGAAGGACTTCGATGTTCTCAATGAGCAGCTCTTTAAGGATTCCGAGGCCGCAAACAAAGCCGGAAACGTGCTGATGCCCATCCTCGGGAACATCGGCAACATCATGTACGTGCTCCTTGCCATCGTCGGTGCGGCGCTCGTTGCCGCCAAGGCGCCGAACCTCTCCCTTACGGGGGTGGACACGATTACGGCCGGCATCATCATCTCCTTCCTGTCCATGTCCCGCCAGATGTCCCAGACCGTCGGTCAGGTCTCCTCGCAGGTCGCCATGATCGCCATGGCAACCGGCGGTGCGGAGCGAATCTTCGAGATCATCGATGAAAAGCCGGAACAGGACGATGGCTATGTGACGCTTGTCAACGCAAACAAGGCAGCCGACGGCACCATCACGGAAGCTGATCACAAGACAAACCTCTGGGCATGGAAGCACTATCACAAGGCAGACGGCACCACGACCTATGTGGAGCTCAAGGGTGACGTGCAGCTTGTCGACGTGGACTTCGGTTACACGCCGGACAAGCAGGTGCTCTATGACATCTCCCTCTATGCAAAGCCCGGCCAGAAGATCGCTTTTGTCGGTGCAACGGGGGCGGGCAAGACGACGATCACGAACCTCATCAACCGGTTCTATGACATCCCGGACGGGAAAATCCGTTATGATGGCATCAACATCAACAAGATCCGGAAGCCGGATCTTCGAAGATCCCTCGGCGTCGTGCTGCAGGACGTGAACCTCTTCACCGGCACCGTAATCGACAACATCCGCTACGGAAAGCTCGACGCCACCGATGAGGAATGCATCGCTGCGGCAAAGCTTGCCAATGCGGACGCCTTCATCACGAGGCTTCCGGATGGCTATCAGACCATGCTCACCGGCAACGGATCTCAGCTCTCCCAGGGACAGCGGCAGCTGATCTCCATCGCAAGAGCCGCGGTTGCGGATCCTCCGGTCATGATCCTCGATGAGGCGACCAGCTCCATCGACACAAGAACCGAGGCTCTCGTACAGCAGGGCATGGATAACCTCATGAAGGGCAGAACGGTGTTTGTCATTGCGCACCGTCTCTCCACGGTTCGAAACGCCGATGCGATCATGGTCCTCGACCACGGCCGCATCATCGAGCGTGGAAGCCACGACGAACTCATCGCGAAGAAGGGCATGTACTATCAGCTCTACACGGGAGCCTTTGAGCTCGAATAAAGACAGTAAATACCAAAGCCAGGATGCACGACAGGCCGGGGATCAAAAGGTCTCCGGCCTGTCTTCTTCTCAGGTGGTACTCTTCCACCAGAAGTGCCACACCGTGGCACTCGTCAGGTACTTTTCATAGGACTTGAGATCGATTCCCTCGAACATCTCCGGGAACTTTTCCTTCTGATAGGCGGCTTCTTCTGCCGCCTTCTCTTTGGGGATCGGCTTTGGCAGAAGAAACTCCACGCCGGTCGCCGCTATCGTCGCAGGCTCTGCCTGGTAGCACTCATAGAAATGCTTTGCAGCCTCTACCACCCCGGGGTTGTCAAAAAAGTTTCGAAGAACTTCCCAGGGGCTTTCACAGACAATCCTTGTCAGGATGACCGGCCTTGTGCGGTTCTCCTTCGTATCCCAGTACAGGAGAAATCCGTTGTCCGGATTTGCGACGGAATCCGGCTGTGCGAGGCTCCCGTCTCCCGTGCAGACAAGAACCGGCCACGTTTTCTCCTCCTGAAAGGCGCGAAGGTACGTAAGACCGGCCTTCAGCGGATCGTCGTCCCGCATGGCCGGGAAGTAATATCCTTTTTCCGGAAGCTGTGCCATGAGATGCCGTGCGGCCTCATCCGGATCCGGTCCCCCGAAGAAGACCTGATTCTGATAGCTTACATAGCGCCTCTCCAGCATGTCTGCCAGAGCCTGCCCCTCATACAGCATGGAGTCGAACACAAAGGACGGCACGCAGAACGGTTCCTTATCCTGACGGTAATAGCCTGCGGCAAAGGGATAGCCGAACGCATTGAGAAGATCGCTTGTCAGCACGCCGTGGAGATCCTCCCGTACGTAGGACAGGATGTCCTTATCCGGGAGCTGTTCTTTCAGAAGCCCCCGGGAAGAAGCAAAGGCAAGAAACACTGCCTCCCGCCCGATTGCCACCTGGTCTTTGGGATCAGCTTTTTCGAGGACGAACGGTGTGCGGTCCGGTTCTGCCACCGTAACATGAAGCGTCTCCTGCCCCGGATACGCGGCTCCCGGGCCCCTGTGGATCTCATGCCAGGAGATCTCCTTTCCCTCAATCGGCATTCCCACAACGGTGCCGTCCGTCAGCTCCATGTTGTCATCGAGTTCCACCGAGACCAGGTTCACCAGAATGCTGCGCACGAGCGTGGGTTCCTGCCACGTGTTGACGATCTCGAGCTCCTTGAGATCAAAGGCTTCCATGCCGTGGGTATAGCCGGAGATCTTATCGTCCTTGCCGCGGTAGAGACCGAACCAGATCCAGTTCAGGATCGGCAGCTCGTCATCTTCCATCAGTTTCGAGCAGGATTCATAAAACTCCGGGGAGACCACGATGTCGTTGGCATAGACAGCCGAGCAGTTCTTCTGACGGCAGCAGGCCGCCGCAATCTTCACAAAGAGTTTCCCGGCCTCCAGCCTTGTCTTGTCCGTTCCGATGACGGCGACCTCAAGGGTTGCCTTGTGGCCCTTTGCCTTCTCCACGGCGTCCGGCCACAGATAGTTGTTCTGCGCGGCAAGCTCTGCCTCCTGGTCCGGAATCGGAGAAGAGGAAAGGCGAACAACGGCAAACAGGTCATCCTGCGTAAAGGCAAGCGAATCCGTCGTGTTCTCGTCTTTTCCTTTGGGCTCCAGTCTCCACAGGTCCTTCAGATCCTTCAGGAGCTGCGCCCGGTCAAATGAGGGATCCGAAAGCAGGATGGAACCCGTAAAGATCCCGTCGCTTCGCATCCCGTCCTCGGAACCGTCTTCAATCACCGCGATGCGCACGTCCCGGCGAAAGGCATGGAAGCCGATCCAGGGGATCTCATTCCGGCGCTTCGTAAAGTAGTCCCTTGCGGCATCAAGCACCGCGTCAATGTCCCAGGCGATGAAGTCGAGATATCCGTTGTCCACCCCCGTGGCACCGCCGGTAAACACCACGGCATCGGGACCTGCTCCACTCAGCACCGCATCGGTGAGCTCGGTTCGAAAGAGCATGATCTCTTCATCGCGCTTTTCCGGGTCGAAGTATTCCAGAGGATAGCAGAAAAAGCCCGCGGCGATGCCATCCCGCCGAAGGCTTGCGTCATGGCTGTAGTCTCCGTGCATGTAGTCGGAGATGAGCGGCATACAGTTCGTGGAGCCGGTGACGACATCGTCTCTCCAGATATCGTCGTCCTCATCGGTGGGCGTGGAACCATATACGGTCAGAGCCTCCAGGTAGGACACGGCGTCCGCGCTGATGTCAAGGCCGAGGTCTTCGAGAACGGCGGGGAGCCTGGTCAGAATCTGGCCCTCTGAGTCGGCAGGCTTCTTCAGAACGTCAAACTTTGTGAGATACCGGTAAGCCGGAATTTCCCCGAGCACGCAGTCGACAAGGGTCGAGGCATACCACCAGCGTTTCTGTTCGCTGACGGAATTCAGCTTTTCACTGTAGATGGAGATCTGATAGCTTTCCTCTCCGATCTCCTCAATCCAGAACAGACAGTCATCCGGGGTGATCATGGCCTCGCCCAGGGAAAAACTCACGTCCTTCATCGGCTGTCTGCCGACGATGACATCCCAGAATGCCTTTACGGAAGCCGGGGCATGCGCCTGAAAATAGGCATAGACAAAGAGTCGGACCTTGTCCCCCTGCGGCAGGAAGATGAGCTTGTACCGACCGTCCTCTTCCCCGAGTTCAAACGAGGGATCCTGGAAGGCAAGGGACAGCGCTTTCCGGGCACGCGTCATCACGACATCCCGGGGCGCGTCCGTGTCCATCAGCTGCCGAAGTTCAGCCTCCTCCTGTTCAAATGCTTCCCAGGCGTCCTTCGTCCGCTTTTCAAAGCAGCGCTGATAGGTCGGAATCGACATGCGGTCATTGGCTATTCCCAGAAGATCCGCAAGATCCGTCTTTGCACTCTCGTCGTTTTCCGGCAGAAGCTCCAGCGCTTTTGTCAGATAGGGCATCGCGTCATATTCCTGCTCGAGATAGAGGTAGGAAAAGCCGGTTTCGTAGTTGTATTCAAAATCCTTTGAGAGGGCACCCTTCAGCGGCAGCAGAAGGTCCAGCGCCCGGTGCAGTTCGCTGCGTGCCTTCGCATAGGTGCGCTCATCGAACAGGTCATTGGCCGCAAGGCTGTTGCAGCTCCTTGCATAGATAAAGGACAGATCCTGGGTCAGATCTTTCCCAGGCACCTTCTTCAGGGTTTCCACGACCTTGTCATCTTCTTTGTTGTTGTGCCAGATGCGGCACTGTTCCATCAGATCCATGCTGTCTCCTTAAAGGTAAGTCTTTTTATTATACACCATGCAGGAGGCAATATTGGAGACCTCAGAGGACTTTCTGTCCGTTTGCCTTCAGTCGAAAGCACAGATTCAGCACTTCCGCGGCACGCCGGCACATCATCATGCGGTCGAGGAAGATCTCGAAATAGTCGAACATGGAGCAGATCGATTCATCGATGGCAAGGTTCAGGGTGATCTTCTTTTTGTCCGTATCGATGACAAGGTTTGAGCCCGTGACCGCGTAGTTGACCCGGTCGTGGATATCAAACAGGGATGGATCCTTGGTGCGCACGCGGTTTCTTCGAACGTCCGCCTTGTCCGCGAGAATCAGCGCCGCGGAGATTTCATCATAGGCAAAGCCCGTGGTCTCGTCGTGGTTTGCGACGGTTGCGGTGATGGCAATGACATCCTTCGTCGTGAGGTCGTACTGCATGAGGATCTGTCTTGCAAGGAGCGCCCCGTACTCCGCATGGTGCGAGCGGTTGATCGCATTCCCGATATCGTGCAGATACCCCGCCATGCGGGCAAGCTCAATCGTGTGTTCATCGGCGGCAAGCTCCGTCAGAATCCGCCCGGCGTTCTGGGCGACAAGAGATGCGTGGCTCATGGAGTGGTCGGTGTAGCCGAGCTTTCCCAGAATCTCATTTCCCTTGTCGTACAGTGCACGTACGGTCTCATCGTCGCGGATTACTTCAGATCTGATCATCGTTTCCTCCCAAAGTATAAGAATGAAACCATGATAGACCAGAATCCGGCTTTCTGTCTGTAAAGACTTTGCAAAGAAAAGACCGGCCGGTCTTGCCGATCGGCCCGATAAAGCCCATGTGGGATAAAGACTCCAGGTATGAAATGGTTACGCTTCCTCTTGTGCGATGCACTCGTTGACCCACTCGATGAAGTTCGTGGTGGAATCTCCCGCGCGCTCTGCCATCGTGTGGCCAAGACCCCAGACCGTCGCAAAATCGACGTCGGAGACGTTCTCATTGGCCTCAAGGGCAAGGGCGAGGTTTAACCTCGGTGCAAAGAGCCGTATCGCCCTGATCGATTCCGGTGCGGATTCTCCAGTGAGAAGCCACTGTCGAGGTGCCGTAGCCGTCCTCGGACGCCATGAGGAAGTACAGCGGGGAATACATCGCAACGCGGGTTGCAACGCTGGTTCCGAGGCTGCCGGTCTTCTCAAGATCTGCTGCATAGTCGTCTGCGTAGTCGGATCCGAGATCCTCAAGGATCTGTGCCAGGGTCGCATCAAAGTGCGCGCCGTTCCCGTCTCCGTAGCCGAACAGCGTGTTCTCTCCCTGGGAGGCATCGAGCTGATCGAAGGCGCCGAGGCTCTTTGAGGCGCTCTTCATCGCCTTGACGAAATCGGCAACCGACGTGATCGTTGCGGTGTTCGTGTCGGCATCATAGGTCACCCAGGTGCCGTTGGCATTCAGGGCGTCGATGTAATCCTGCGCGGTCTCATAGGTTCCGGAGATTGTGACGGAGTTCGACTGCTGTGTACGGGTGATGTTGTCGTTCTGCCCGCTCTGATTCATGGCATCGGCAACGCTTGTCGTCCCGGTGTCCGTACTCGCAGAGGTGTCAGCGTCCGCAGGACCTGCCCCGTCCGGAGAAGTTCCGTCAGGCGCCGCACGATCCGGTGCTTCTGCGTCCGGCTTTTCGCCATCCGGTGCACCGCCGCCCGGCATGCCGCCGCCCTCTGCGGAGTCCGCATCATAGGGGAAGGTGGTGTCGGTAAGGAAGTTGTTGAGGGATGCCTCGATGACGGACTTGATATAGTCGTAGTAGCTGCCTGCCTGATAGATGCCCTCATCCGACTCCTCAAGCGTCAGTGCATTGCCGTCCTCATCGACAAAGCCCTCGGCATTGACATATTCGGCATAGGCTTCAGCCAGGGCGTCGGAGATCGACTGCTCTTCGCCTGTCAGATCCGTGCGGGTCACGCCCATGTTCCACTCATAGGCCTCATCGCCCTCGTCAAGGCTCGTGATCGGGCACCAGCACATGGAGCCGTCCACCGCATCGGAGGTCTCCATGACCGCACCGATCTCCTCAAGGTAAGGCGTGTAGAGATCGGAGTCCCCGGTGGAGCCAAGAAGCGCCGACTGGGCACCGCCGCCGGACATGCCGAAGGTAAAGATCCGGTCCATGTCGCCGGCGATGACACCGTCATTGTAGCGAAGGTAACGGGTCCCTGCCTTGAAATCCGTAACGCCGGCCGGGGCTCCGGCATCGCGGCCTCTTGCTCCGATGTGGACATAGACAAAGCCCGCGTCCGTATGATCCGAGACATCAGTGTAATCCGTCAGCTCCTCCTGCGCCGAATACCCGGGCGTATTGACCGGGACGACGATCGGTGCCGTGGAGGCGGTATAGCCCGCAACCTCGTTGTTGGTCAGCGTGCAGGTATATGTCCCGTCCCCGTTGTCAGTGGCATCAAAGTAGGCACCGGGAACAAAGATCGCGAGGGAGTCGTAGTTCTCATCCGGCGAGTTCGCCGCATACCGGATGCCGATCTGGTAGTAGACATCATCGTCTTCATTGTAGAGCCGGGCACTCATGTCGACTTTTGAGAGAGTTGTGGCGGTTGTGGAAGTCGAATCTGCCTCTTCTGAGGACTCCGTTTCCGAGGTCTCAGCGGAAGTTGTTTCCGTCCCGGACGTCTCTTCCGATGCCGTGCTCTCGGCACTCGAGGCAGAGGTTGACGATGCGGCGGAGCCGCAGCCGGTAAGAAGAAGGACGGCCGACAGGGCCAGGGCGACTTTTTGGTTGTGGTAGTGCAAGTTAGATCCTTTGTTAGCGTCCATGCGCTGCATGGTTGATTCCCGCAGCAGCACCTGCTGCGGTGCGTGCCCGCTGAACACGCAGTGATCGAAGGTTAGGATAACTGATATCAGCGGTAACTTATCCGAACCTTACAAAAAGGATCTGTGTGTTTAAGATTTCAGGAGCGCGTACCCTTTCCTGCCGCATAGGCGCAGATGCCGGCGACTGTCTTCGCATCCTTGATGGTCCCCTCCCGGATCATCTGCAGGATGTCCCCAAGGTCAAAGGCCTCCACGTTGATGTCTTCCGCCTCGTCAAGCTGCTGGGAGGAAACCTTTGACACGGAAGGCGCAAGATAGATATCCGTGAACTCATCGCACCAGGCAACCGCAGTGAGGATGTGGCAGAGCTTTATCATCGATCCTTCTTCTGCCGCATATCCGGTCTCCTCCTGAAGCTCCCGGTAGGCGGTCACCATGGTATCCTCCGTCCCGTCTCTTCCTCCTGCGGGAAGCTCCAGGATCGTCTCTCCGATCGCCGGGCGGAACTGACGCACCAGCAGAATTCTGGAATCGCTCTTTCGCACGGCGACGATTGCGGCGCCGCCGCCCTTTTTGTGGTGTACGAAATCCCAGTCTTCCACCTTGCCATCCGGCAGAACGACCGTGTCAGAGCAAAGGTCCACAATCTCCCCCTGGCAGATGGTTATGCGTCCGATTCGCCTGAGCCCCATCATGCCTTCTCCTTCTCCGGTCCAATCATATGGACATCGAGCTGATTGTACGGAATCTCGATGCCCTCCTTCTGAAACCTGGTCCGGATGGTCTCATTGAGCGCCCAGTAGGCCTCATAGTAGTCCTCCGCCCTGCAGATGGACCGTATGGAGAGCACCACGGCGCTGTCTCCCAGTTCCTCGACGCAGACCTTTGCGTAAGCTGCCGCATCGAGCCGTTTCTCGCTCTTTAAGATGTCCCAGAGAATCGTCTTCACCTGTTCGATGTCGGCGTCATAGGAGATCCCGACCTTGACACAGATTCCCTTCATGCCGCCGTGCGCGACGTTTGAGATCGCATTGCCGGTCAGGGCGGAGTTCGGGATGGAGACCGTACCGCCAAGGAGCGTCCGAATCGTCGTGTAATAGATCTCGATCCGCTCGACCGTTCCCTCCACATCGGCATCCTTGACGACGATGTAATCCCCCTCGCGGAACGGACGGAGAATCAGGATCAGGATGCCGCCTGCAAGGTTCGAGAGAACGCCCTGCAGAGCCAGGGAGATCGCAACGCCGGCGGAGGCGATGAGGGCGGCAATGGAGCTTGCCTCGACGATGTCCAGCTGCACGATGATCATGACCACCGTGAAGACCAGGACCGTATATTTGATGGCTGCAATCATGAAGTGGCTGACGGAAGGATCTGTGTTTTTCTTCTCGAGCCACTTTGTGAGGTGCTGCAGGACCTTCTTCAGGACCTTCGATACGATGAGGTAGATGACGATCGCGATGCCCAGGCGCACGAGAAAGCTCAGCGCGGTCTGGGTGAAGTTCGAAAGCCAGGTGCCGAGGGCACTGACGGATTCCTTTGCTTCCTCGACATCGATGGTATCGGTGAGAAGAAGCGGATTCATTGGCTGCATGAAAATTCCTCCTTCGGACATGAAAAATCGGACATACAAAAAGCCTGCTCCGGTTTTTTCCCTCCCGGAGCAGGTATCTTCCGTGTGCAGTTACTGTTTGTTTCAGGCTTTGCTGCCGGTCTCGAAATCCTCGACCATCTGGCAGATGAGCTTTACGGTTCCGTCGATTCCAAGCAGAGACGTGTTCAGGCATGCATCATAGGTGTCCGCACGGCCCCACTTCTTTGACGTGTAGTAGTTGTAGTAGCTCTGGCGCTGCCGGTCCTTCTTGTTCATGAAGTCGATCGCCTTCTGCTCGGTCTTGATGTCCGGGTAGCGGTGCATGATCTCATGGACACGGTACTTCTCATCGGCAAAGATGAACAGGTTGATGACATCGTTGCGATCCGAGAGCGCGTTGTCGGCGCAGCGGCCGATGAAGACCGCGGGGCCCTCGTCGGCGAGCTTCTTGATCGTGTCAAACTGTGCCAGAAACACCTTCTGGCTGATCGGCATGTCAACGTAGCTGGAAGAGTTGTAGCCGAAGGAATAGGTGTCCATGACAAGGTTGTAGAGGAAGGAACTGGTGGGCCTCTCGTCGTGCTGTTCGATCATCTCCTGGCAGAAGCCGGAATTGCTCGCGACCTTGGCGATCAGTTCCTTGTCATAACATTTGACTCCAAAGTGATCCGCCACCTTCTGTCCGATGATGTGTCCATTAGAGCCAAACTGTCGTCCGATGGTAATAATGGTTTTCATGAGCTGCCCTCCTGCTGTCTTCCATCTGGAAGATCTTGTACGATTATTATACTAAAACCGGATTCGGAGTGCAATTATTTGTCTAAATTTCCGGCGTTTGTCGATTTCATGAAAAAACTCCGGGACATTCCGCCCCGGAGTACGTTTCCAAAGTTCAGTTGAGCCCTGCAAGAGAAGCCAGGCTGTCGGCGCTCTGCCGCCCGATCATGCAAAGCGCCGTGCTGTTGAGGTGGACGATGTTGCTGTCCAGCGTGTCGGTGAAAAGACGCGCTCTTTTGTATGCCTCGTCATAGGGAAGGTCTCCCCACTGATCTCTCCATACAGAGTCCGATCCTTCGTAAGCTGCCCTGTCCGGGATGTAGTGATCATAGTCCAGGGAGGAACCAAGACACAGATCGGGATCCTCTGCAATGATCGCCTCCTGATCCCTGTGCACCCGTTTTACGCCGGAAACAAGCTCCGGATCCCCGATAGTATTGGAGGTCTCGACAAGAGCCCCTTTCGTAAATCCAAGCTCCCGAAGGTCTGATATGATCTTCTGATAGACCCGCCTGTACTTCGCATCCCTCGCATTTCCCTCTCCCTGGAAGGAGACAAAAAAGGCGTTCTGCAAAGGGATGCCTTCCGCAGCTGCCTTCTGCATCGCACCGATCACGGATGCACGGATATACTCGAAGATGTATGCGCCGCAGTAGCCGACAAGATAGTCCGGATCGTCCACCGGGAGAAACTTTTCCAGGGGAACGCCGCCCGCAGCGGCAAAGAGGACGATGACGCCATGGCCCGTTTCCTGATACCACTCGGCGCAGAACTCATGAATCAGGTTTGTCGAAACGGAGGACGTGGAGGCAATGTCCGTGAAGAGACCGGCATCGCCAGGATAAACAGGTTCAAACGCATCGGCTGCCGGATTGAACCGGACGCCGATGCAGGTGCTGTTTGCATCCTGCCCCCATTCGCCAAAGCAGGTATCCCCGGTGACCGGGACAAGGGAATCGGAAAGAAGCGAATACTTCAGGGCTGCGCCGTCCGGGATATCAACGACAACCTTTGCCGCACTGACGGTATTTTCGATGAGATCCTCATCGATGCCGGTGATTTCCGATGCGATCGCAGGATCGATGTCTGTAAACGGGTTCGTCGTGTACCCCATCGCGCTGCCGACCATGTTGCTCTGCCCGAAGAACAGGACAAGATCGTATACCTCTTCTGCAGCCTTTGCCTGCACACTGCTTCCCGGTGCAAAAACTGCGATGAGGGCGGCAGCAAGAAGTGCCGCTCCTGTGAAATTCAAAAGGTGTCTTCTGCTTTTCATCCTCTGCGTCTTATCATTTTCTGCAGGTGTCCTCACTTTGTGCTCTTTGGAAGCACCGAAAGCAGGTGCTCGAAGTAGTCCGGAAGCGGGGCAGTTGTTTCGATATATTCCCCCGTGGACGGGTGGACAAAGCCCAGTACCATCGCGTGGAGGCACTGCCCGTTCAGGTGATATGGGCACTTCCTGCCCCTTGCATAGACGTCATCGCCAAGAAGCGGGTGGCCGATTTTTGCCATATGGACCCGGATCTGATGGGTTCTTCCGGTCTCCAGGCGGCACTCGACATAAGTGTAGCCGTCATATCGCTCCAGGACATGCACATGTGTCACGGCTCTCTTGCCGTCGGGGACGATGGCCATGCGGGTCCGGTCTTTGGGGTCCCTTCCGATCGGGGCATCAATCGTGACATCGTCCTGATCGAGGACTCCGTAGCACATTGCGCGGTAGCGTCTTACAATCGTGTGATCCTTCAGCTGCCTTGCGATGCTCCGGTGCGCCGCATCGTTCTTGCAGATGATGAGGGATCCCGTCGTGTCCTTGTCGATCCGGTGCACGATCCCGGGGCGAAGCACGCCGTTGATCCCGGAGAGATTCCCCGCACAGTGATACATCACGGCGTTGACGAGCGTTCCGCTCATGTGTCCCGGCGCCGGGTGGACCACCATGTCCTTTGGCTTGTTGACGACAAGAACGTCATTGTCTTCATAGAGAATATCCAGCGGAATATTCTCCGGCTCGATATCCGGCAGGACCTTTTCCGGAAGGAGAAGCTCGACCTCCTGCCCCTCTTTCATGCGGGCGGAGGGCTTCAGGGTCTTTCCGCCGCCTGTCACCTTTCCCTCGTCCAGGAGCTTTTTGAGATAGCTTCGAGACAGGTCCGGCAGAAGCTCCGAGAGGATCCGGTCGATGCGCTCCCCCTCCATCTCCAGGGGAATCACATAGGTCTTTCTCTCCTCGCCTGTCACCGCTCTTCCTTCTTTCTCTTCAGGAAGTCATAGTCCTCTTCCTTGTAGAAGAACAGCATGAGGACGATAAGCACCACGGTACTCACCGTGACATAGATGTCCGCCACGTTGAAGACCGGGAAGTTGATGATCGAGAAATAGATAAAGTCCCTTACATAGTGCAGGAACAGGCGGTCAATGAGGTTTCCCGCAGCTCCCGCCGCGATGAAGACCAGGCACCAGCGAAGTCCCTGCATGTGACGCGTTGTCGGAATCTTCACGAGGAGCCAGGCAATGACCCCGATCGCCGCGACAGCGATAAGAAGAAAGACCCACTGGGCATTTTCCAGCATGGAGAAGGCAGCGCCGGTGTTCTCGAGATAATAGAGTTCCAGTACGCCCCTGATCATCTCGATCGCAGGCTTCCCCTTCAGGGCACTTACCGCGAGGGCTTTCGTCCACTGGTCAAAGAGAACGAGGACAAGGAAAGATAGAATTTCGCACAGTGCGGTTCGTTTTCTTGACATCACTCGTTTGTTTCCTCGTAGTGGATTTCATGAACGGCAGCTTTGATCTCCTCCGGTGTCACTGTGGTATCGACGAAGGCATCGCCGAGATCGCGAAGGAGGATGAAGCGAAGCAGGCCGTCTGCGACCTTCTTGTCGCTCTTTGTGATATTGACAATCTCGTCCTCATCGATGTTGTCGACGCTGATCGGAAGGTTGAAGGGCACGAACATGTCCCGGATCTCGTAGTAGGTCTCCTTGTCGAGGTATCCCCTCCTGTAGGAGAGATAGCTTGCCGCAACACACCCCAGGGCGACACACTCGCCGTGGGTCATCGTGAAGTTCTTGTACTTCTCGATGGCATGGCCGATCGTATGTCCGAAGTTCAGGAGCATGCGGTCGTGTTTCTCGAAGGGATCCTTTTCGACGACATCGCGCTTGATCTCATTGCTTCGATAGAGCATCTCCGACAGAACCTCCTCGTCCCGGTCCTCGATCTCATACTGATGCTCGATGAGCCAGAGGTAGTAGTCCCTGTCTTTGATGAGTCCGTGCTTCATGATCTCCGCAAAGCCGGAGGCAAACTGGAGTCCGGAGAGGGACTTCAGGAACCGGACATCGGAGAAGACAAGGCGCGGCATCTTGAAGGCACCGACCATGTTTTTGTAGCCGTCGAAGTCGACACCGGTCTTGCCGCCGATGGAGGAATCCGCCTGGGCAAGGAGGGTTGTGGGGATCTGAATGAAATCAATGCCCCGAAGGAACGTCGCCGCCGCAAACCCCGTCATGTCGCCGACAACGCCTCCGCCAAGTGCCGCAAGTACGGTCTTCCGGTCGCACTTCTGCTCGATGAGAAAGGCATACAGGGCCCGGATCTGGTCGAGGTTCTTGTTCTCTTCTCCTGCGGGAATGGCATAGACCAGCGGCATCGATCCCGATACTGCAGCGATCGTCTTTGCGATCTCTTCCGCATAGAGCGGTGCGACATTGGTGTCGGTGACGATGACAAAGCGATGTCCGCCAAGGCCGGCGTTCTGAATGCCGGAAGAAAGATCCGAGAGGCTCGTCGAGTACAGGATGTCGTAGCAGGGCTTATTGTCCCTGTGTACGGTGAGTGTCTTCATGTTTTCCTCCTAAAAAGCGCACCAGAGAGTCTCTGGTGCGCCATGAAATCAGTTTGAAATCTTACTTTGTGCTCTAATTGCCGTAGTAGGGGCTGCCGTAGGAAGCCGCATTGCCGCTTCCCTGATAGGTCTGTGTGAAAGCATCCGCTGCGTTGAAGGTATTCTGCTGCGGCTGCTGCTGGGCAGAACCGGCGGCAGGCTGAGCGTACGAAGCAGTGCTGCTGCTCTGCGGCTGCGGGGTCTCCTGCAGATCCCCGTCGATTGTGATGTCCTCTGGACTGATCGCGATGATGAATTTCGAGACGGACATGAAATTACCGTGCAGGGCATAGCAGGACCCGGACGCGAAGTCGACGATCCGCTGTGCGGTGTTGACATCAAGACCTTCGAGATTCAGGATCACGGCTCTGTGATCGAGCAGCATATCCGTAATCTGCTTTGCCTGTTCAAATGTACTGGGTTTGATAACTCTCATCTGCATGATTCCTGACTGTGGTCTCCTCTGCCGCTGCGGCACCGGTGCTGCTGCCTGCCGGGGGCTTGGATAGCTGGGCGTTCTCTGGACGGTACGGGCAGGTGCCGGAGGCTGTTCGTCATAGTCGCTATCGTTTTCAGGCTCCTCCGTCTGACGTCCGCGTCCGCGGAAGAAGCTGGAGATGCGGCTGCCGCCCCTGCGGGGAGCACGGTCTTCATCATCTTCCTCTTCGTTATCGTCTTCGTAATAATCTTCGTCCATCTCTTCGTCGTCCCCGTCGTTTCTGTTATTCAATCTGGCACTGTTGATCAGCTTGTCAATCACGTTCATATGTACTGTACTTCTCCAACCCTGTATATATCGTTTCCGGTCTGTGCAGCCTTTTGGCGAACAGACAGACACGCTAACATTATCAATACTTTGTCAGGTAGTGTCAATGTCAACTCCGCACAATTTACGGAATTATGTCCGATTTGTTTCGTATTTCTTCCCCTGAAACTCCGTTCATGATACCATACATGGCCGAAAAAATAGTGCCGAACATTTCAGGACGTCATTCCCTTAAAATAGTCAGGTTGTCTCAACGAAATCAGTAGGTCACGACGAACTCACCCGGTGTCATCGTCGTCGCATCGAGGACGATGTAGTCGTATTCGCGAAGGCCGTAGGTATCATTGGGCTGGACGATCGCATACTCGTCGTTCTGCTTGATCACGGTTACCTCCGTGAAGTCCGCATAGCCCTCATTGATGTTGTAGACGCCCTGAAGAGATGCGGTATCACCGACGGTATAGGTGTCGGATCCGGAAGAGGAAACCAGGACGTCTCCCTTGGAGAGCTCGTCCTCCGAGATGTAGTAGAAGTCGGAGCCGTCGATGTCGTTTCCGTCATCGTCCTTCTGAATTCCCGTTCCATAGGGGTTCACAGCCTGGGTAAGCGTCGTCTCGTCGCCGTTTTCATTGACGGTTTTCACCTGAACCTGAAGCTGATCATCGGTGCCGGTGGTCACATAGGCAGCCGGGACCGTGAAGAACTCGCCGTCGACCAGAGCACTCACCGGAATCTTGAGGCCCGACATCTGATCGGTCATCAGCTTGATGTCGACAAAACGGTCGGTACAGTAGATCAGCATGGAATTCGTAAAGGCAAGGTCTGCGAAATAATTCCCGTCCGTATCATTGCGAATGGTAACCGTCGCGTAGATCTCCTGCTGCGTATTCAGGAACCGGACCAGAACCGCATTGCTGTTGGCGTCGAGGTACGACTGCAGAGCATTTGCTTCATCCTCGGATCCCAGCTGAATTGCCACCGACCAGTCCTCGTCGGTCTCCAGCTTGTAGGCAAAATCGCCTGCCGAAACCAGGTCATTATTTCCACGGCTTGTGACCTGACTGTCATAACTTGCCGAGTTGAAATCCGCCGCAGTCAGCGTATCGAAGGTCTTTTCCTCGTAGCCGTCCATGGAATAGACGATGTATCCCGTGTTATCGGTGGTCATGCGGGACAGAGAGCTGGTGCTGGAAAGAGAATCGATGCCGGAGAGCACCTTGGAGTTGGTGATCCGCTGCAGGGAGCTGTCCATGGAGGACTTGAAATCATAGACATCATCGAAGGACGAGGGCGTAAAGCTCTCGGTAAAGGTCTGGATGTCCTGCTGGAGGGATGCGTAGTCACTGTCATCGAACAGTGTCCCCTCGGTCTCCTCGGACTGAATCTCATCGGTAATGGTGCCGGACGAGTCGATCGTGCAGGCGAGGTCATTCGTACCGAGCCGCTCCTTTTCCCGGTAGTAGTAGTTGATGTAGCCTGCGGTATCGGCGTCAACGACTTCCTCCCCGCGAAGGCACAGGCCCTCATAGACCTGATTTTCCTGGAGAGAACCGGTGCGGACAAGGTACGGGACAACCTGCTTCTGCGTGGCATAGCGCAGAAGGCTGTAGAGAAGGTAGATCAGAATCAGCGCAAAGACCACGACACCGGGATTGATGCTGCGGCGGGGTTCCACGCGCCTTTTTCTCCCCTTTGACCCTGATTTTCTTTGATTGTTTCTCCCGGAGGATGCCATTTATGCCCTTTGCCTCTGCATAAAGAAAGCCCTGGGAACCCCCCAGGGCTTTCGCCTGCTGCAATAAAAGAATCAGTGCCGATTAAAGAGAAACGGCGATCATGCTCTTCGCCTCTTCCGGCAGTTCGCTCTCGTCCATGGAAACCGACAGAATGAAGTCTACCTTGAAGGTCTCGCTTAAAGACTCCAGTCTCTTGAGCGTCGGCATCATGTCCTTGTCGCGAAGATGGGCAACATCAAGGAAGCTGTCAAAGTACATCTGCTGCAGGTCGTGATCCTGCGAGATGATGCCGCTGACAAAGCCGATGAACTCGTCGGAATTCTCGATTCCGTAGTCTTTGACATTGATAAGACGGACCTTGTTGTTGAGCTCGTACATGTGGCTGGTGCTCTTGTCGAGATAAACCACGTTGCCGAGGATGTTCATGATTTCCGAGTTGACTTTATCTAATAAGATCTTCGTCTTGCCTTTGCCTTTTTTGCCTACAATCAGTTGAACCATTGGAATTCCCTCCTGGAGTTAGTGTTCAGAACAGGGACGTTCTGATATTGGTATTATACGAGATCACTTCTGAAAAAACAATCGGGAATACGGCCATGCAGCCACCCGTTTTTGTGCATTATGTCCCGGACGAGACTTCCGATACACTCTCTTCTGCCGCATCTGTCGAAGCAGTACTGCTTTCTTCGGAGTCTGCAGAGTCTGCTGTCAGCTCGGCCTGTGCAGAATCCGTGGTCACCTCTGCAGATTCTTCCGTCATCGCTTCCGTGGAGGAATCCGTGCTGCCTTCTGTCGATGCTGCCTTTGCCGCAGCGTCCGATTTTGCGGCCTGGGCGGGAATCAGGGAAAGGAGCTCATTCATCTCGGAGTAGAGCATGTCCTGGTTGATGGCCCGCATGACGATCGCGATATAGGGACGGCCCGAGGTGTCCCTTGCAAGAAGCACGAGGCAGTGTCCTGCCGCCGTCGTGGTGCCGGTCTTTCCGCCGATCACGGTGACACCGGTCGGTGCCTGCTGATAATCCTGCAGGTAGAGGTTCGTCGAGTTGACGTTCACGCTCTTTTCATTCCCGTCCTTATCGTGATAGACGGTTGTGTAGTTCGCCGTCGAGATGACCTCATTGAACTCCCGAAAATCCAGCGCCCGGTTGAAGATCAGGTACATGTCGTAGACGCAGGTGTAGTGATTGGAATCCGAGAGGCCGTTGGAATTGATGAAATTCGTGTTGGTTGCGCCAAGGGATGCAGCCTCTTCGTTCATCATCTTCACGAAGTTATCCACCGACCCGCCGATGTTCTCGGCGATGAGGACGGCGATGTCATTCGCGGAGTAGACAAGAAGCAGGTGCAGTGCCTGATCGAGGGTCATCGTATCGCCCTCTTTCAGTCCCACGATCTGTGCCTCTGCGTCATTGATATAGACGTTGGAGGACGCGGTGAGTATCGTGTCCGGCGTCGCATTTTCCAGGGCAACAAGTGCCGTCATGACCTTTGTCAGAGACGCCGGATAGGCCTGGGTGTACACATCCTTTGCGTAAAGCGTCTCCGTGTTGTTACAGTCAAACAAAGCGGCATATGACGTATCTGCCATATCCGGAATCGCATCAAGATTTGTGTCGCCCTCGACGACACAGAGATTCTTGGCAAAGGATGAGGCAAATCCCGCACTGCCGCTTGTATGAATCATGAAATTGAAGGCTTCGCTCTGGCTGTTGTCCGAAAAGGACTGCCCGTACGAAGACGTGCTGCCGCACCCGGCAAGGGATCCTGTCAGAGACAGGGACAGAAGAAAGGGAAGGAGAAAACGCACTCCGTTCCGTTTTCTACTTGTACATTTCACGCCACTCGAGATCTCCTCTGTCCAAAGATTTGATTAACAGCTCCGCTGTTGCAAGATTCGTTGCCAGCGGGATATTGTGAATATCGCACAGACGCACGATGTTGTTGACATCCGGCTCATGCTTCTTGGCATCGCTGAACGGATCGCGCAGGAAGATCACAAGATCGATTTCATTGTTCTCGATCATGGCGCCGATCTGCTGCTCTCCGCCGAGGTGTCCCGCGAGAAGCTTGTGGATCGAGAGATTCGTCACCTCTTCGATGAGCCTGCCCGTCGTACCCGTCGCATAGAGATCGTTTCGAGAAAGGATTCCGCGATAGGCGATGCAGAAGTTCTGCATCAGTTTCTTTTTTGCGTCATGTGCTACCAGTGCAATCGTCATGTTTTTGCTTCCCCACTTCCGTTAGATGTTCAACTTAAGATGCCATGAATCCTGCCGCCGGCTTCCCTGATGGACTGCTACAGACTGTGGTGCACCGCACTTCCGGAAAGATTCAGATAGAGCTCCGAAGCCTGCCGGCGTCTGTCATTCTGCATGCGGACATTCATTACGACGCCGATACCGAAGTACAGACATAACAGCGATGTCAGACCATAGCTGACAAATGGAAGCGGGAGGCCGGTGTTCGGGGTGACTCCCGTTGTCACACCGATGTTCCAAAAGCCCTGCAGGCCGATCCAGGTCCCCATACCTGCCGCGATCAGGCACCCTCCAAGGTCCTTGCATTCCTTCGCATTCCAGATCAGACGTATGGTGATCAGAGTCACCAGAAGCACCACCGTGCAGGAACCGACAAAACCGAACTCCTCACCGATTACCGTGAAGATGAAATCCGTCTGTGACTCGGAAATATAGCCCGAACCGAGAACCGAGTTGAACTCATTGGTGTTGTATCCCTTGCCTGTCAGCTGACCGGAACCTATGGCCATGATCGAATTCATCGTCTGGTAGGCATAGGTCGTTGCGTAGTCCTCCGGATGGAGCCATGCGAGGATTCTCATCCGCTGGTAGCCCTCAAGCAGGGAGGATCCGTCCTGTATCACCATGAACAGGAAGATCACAACCGCCGGAATCGCAATGATCAGTACCCCTGCGGCAAACCTTCCGTTCATTCCGCCGATAAACATCATCATGGCTATGATCACGAAAATCATGACGGTGGTAGATCCGTCCGGTTCCTTGTAGATCAGGAACAGCGGAGGCATGGCGATGAGAACGAGAAAAATGTCGAAGAGTACAGATTTCATCCGACTCTTATATTTCATAATAAACTGGGCATAGAATAAAATCAACAGGATTTTGGCTGCTTCGGAGGGCTGGAACCTGAGTCTTCCGACCACGAGCCAGCGCTGTGCACCGCCTGCGGAATCACCGAAAACAAGGACGGAAAGCAGGAACAGGACGCAGATGCCGTACAGAATCCAGTAATGTTTCAGAATCCTTTTGTAGTCGATGGCGGAGGTCAGGAACATGATGATGATGCCCGCAATGGTGCCGTAGATCTGTCTGCCCTGCACCGAGGCATTGGCGGAGCCGATCGCCGCAATGCCGATGAGGTTCAGGCAAAGGATCAGAAACAGCAGGACAAAATCAAAACGTTTGATCTTAAAGGTTGTAAACAGAGTTCTCATAAGTCAGTGTTTTTCAGATACTTCTCCGGATCCTTGCTCGAAAAATCGGACGCCGAAACGATCAGGGAGAGATTTTCCTCCGTGGCATCCACGACCACGACACCGGTATCTTCCGCGTAGGCAAGCCTGGCAGAAGGTGTTTTGCGCTTTCGAAGGGAGGAAAACAGGCTTCCCTTTGGATTGCTTCCCTCCCACTTTATGCCGTCGATGACAAGGCGCCTGGGAGACAAAGTCCCCGCAAGGACGAAGTGTCCGTGCTCCGAGGATTCCCCCGCGCGCACGGCGCCAAAGATCCCGCCGATGACGATGACGTTCTTTTCCGTCCAGAGCGCGGCGCCATCCTCGATGCTGCCGAGGACCAGGATGTTCTCTTTTGTCTTATACGACTCTCCGCTCTTCAGGTTCCCGGGAAAGCTCATGAAGGGTGTGATGCCGGAAGGAAGGGAGGGAATGGAAGACATGGATACCGCAGGCTGTTCTTCGCATGAAGTCTCCTTTACCGCATCGTCCATCTCCGGCAGTCCCGTCGCAGGGTTATACCGCCAGCCGCGCCGTTTTGCGGCCTCCATGAGGATATCCTCCTCTGCGATGTGACATGCCCTCACGTTGTGCTCCATGCCATCCTCACCAAGGTCATAGATGCAGAGGATCCTCAGCTTTGTCACTGCTTCGATCGTTGCCGCGATGGTGTTCTCCTCCGCATGGGAGAGGGAGCGCCCCTCAAACGTGAGTGTCAGGACCGCATCTCCGAAGAAGGCGGCAGACTCTCTGAACTTCTCCTCTACCTCGGCGCGGACTTCGTGGAAGGAACCCTCTGTCGGGATGTAAAGGCTGATCCCGTCTTTCTGTTGTCTGATCCGCACCTGATCCATGCTCAGTCTCCCGCCGTTACAAAGCTGTCCGTTATGCCCTCCGTATCGCCGACGATCTCGTCGAGCGTGTGGACTCCGAAGTAATACGAATAAATCTCCTCCGCAATCTGCGCCGCATAATCCGAGGTATAGCCGTAGGCGACACGCACCGCCATCGCGATACTGGCGTTTTCGGAAGGCGCAAAGCTGATGAAGAGCGCGTGGTTGGGCCGCTGATCGGATTCCTGTGCGGTACCGGTCTTTCCGGCGACCTGTACCGGGATCTCATCAAAGTAGGTCTTGTCATCGACAACGCCTTCCATGCCGGTCCGGATCGCGTCCCAGTAGGATGAGTCCATGTCGATCTTGTTCCGGACGGTTGCTCTGTTGTCCTCGACGACATTTCCGTCGGAGTCCTTGACCTTGTCGATGAGGGTCAGGTAGTAGCAGGTGCCCTGGTTTGCGATGGTTGTCACATATCTTGCAAGATCCACCGTCGTGTAGGCGGCACTGCCCTGGCCGATGGCGGAACGGACGGCGTCCTCGGTGGAGACCAGGGAGTCTGCCTCGTCGATCTCAATGCCCGACTTGTCGCCAAGGCCGTACAGGTCGGCGTACTTTGCCAGCGTCTCCACGCCCTTTGCCGAGTCATAGGATCCGTCTGCATCGAGGGAGAGCTCATAACCCACGTTGTAGAAGAACACGTTGCAGGAGTTCGTGATGCCGCCGGAGACATTGAGGGTTCCGTGGCCTGCGGGATAGATCCAGCATCTCGGATACGGGGAGCCGATCCTCGTAAAGTATCCGTTGCAGGTAAACTCCGTGTTCGTCGTGATGGCACCTTCCATGAGACCAGCGGTCGCGGTAACCGGCTTGAACGTGGAGCCGGGGGCCGTGCGCTGCTGCGTGGCGTAGTTGAGGAGCGGGTTCGACTCATCGTTACGAAGACTCTCATAGTAGTCCGCATCGACGCCATTTGCCATCTTGTTGTTGTCGTAGCCGGGATACGTCACGAGAGCCAGCACATCGCCGTTGTTCGGATCCGTGATGACGCAGGATCCTGTGCAGGGATCCAGGGCAACCTGTGCCGGAGTGATGTCAAGGGCGGAAATCCGCGTCAGCATGAAGTCGTAGGCACTCTCCTGTCCCATCGTGAGTTTCCCGCGCTCGGCATCGTCAATGGTCAGCACCCCCTGATCGCCGAGCATGAGGCAGATCTGGACACCGGTTACGGAGTCGTACTGGATCAGCCAGTGGTAGATCGCCTTGGAGAATCCGTCATCCGAGGCAAGGTTCTTTACGAGATAATCGGAGATTGCCTGGATCACGCCGTCGGTATCCGTGTAGGAGCCGTCCATTGAAAGAAGGGAGGCGTCGATCCAGTTCTGGCTGATGCAGTAGAGAAGGAACTCATGGAGAGAAATCGTCTCGTCCGTCGTCCAGGCGATGTAGGTCGCATCGTCGGTGTTGATTTTCTCCGTGTCGAGCACGCCCTCGTCCTTCAGGTACTGGACGATATAGCTCTCGTATTCCTTGTGCTCATCATCGAGGTCCTGATAGGCAGTCGTACTGTTTAGGATCATGTCCGGGATCGCGGAGAGCACCCCTGCCTGATAGTTCGTGAAGGTCTGATAGACCGCCTGCTCCGTGGTGCTTGCATCATCCGCGGCAAAGTGCGACATGTCCAGCACGTTGTTGTTGATCATCTGGAAATAGACATCGTAGATTGCAAGACGCATCGAGGTAGAGTCGTCGTTCTCACCCTTCTCATAGGTCTTCACATCGTCGAGCTTGGCCACCAGAATGTCCGCGAGTTTCTTCTCGAGGATATCGTAGGCAGCCTCCTGCAGATCCTTGTCGATGGTCAGGTACACGTCATCGCCGCTCACCGGCTGTGTGATATCCGTCGTCTCCAGAATCTTGCCGAGGTTGTCGACGTAGACGGTCTCGGTTCCCTTCGTGCCCTGCAGGACGCTCTCATAGGCCTTTTCGATGCCGCTCTGCCCGACGATGTCGTTGGCGTCGTAGTCGGGATTGGTCTTCTGCAGTTCCTCGAGCTCCGAAGAGGATACCGTGCCGGTGTAGCCAAGAAGGTGAGAGAAATACTTCGCGTCCACGTAGACGCGCTTCGTGTCGTCCTCGATGTCGATGCCGTCCATGGAGTCCGCGCTCTCCATGATCGCCGCGACCGTGCTGTCGCTGACATCGGAGGCAATCGTGGTCGAGACGTACTTCTGATAGCTGTTGAGATTCATGAGGTAGCGGACCGTGACGATCTGCAGAACCTTCTGCTTGGTCAACCCGTCCGATGCTGTATCAATCGAATAGGAAGAGGCAAGGTCCGCCACCACGTCGGCCGCGGTCTTTGCGCGCTCCTTGTCGGACAGCTGATCGGTGCTCTGATAGCCGTAGACATCCGCGAGAAAGCGAAGAAGCGTCGCACCGGAAGCAGTGAAGGCATAGTCGTCGCTGTCTGCATCGTAGGAAATGTCGATGGATGCCGTGACGGCATCACCGTGATTTTCAATGATGTCGATGGCCTGCGAGATGGTCGCATTGAGCGTCTTCGAGTGCTCGGTGCCGCTCTCCTCGCCAAGATCCCGGATGGTCACGGAGTAGCAAAGTTCATTGTAGGCCAGAAGGTTTCCGTTCCTGTCATAGATGTTGCCGCGGGTCGAGGGGATGGAGAGTTCTCTCCGGATCCGCAGCTGAAAGCTGTTCAGGTAGTTCTCACCGTTGACGATCTGCAGCGTAAAGAGGCGGTAGATCAGCCCTGCGCAGAGGGCAAGGATGAGAATCATGACCAGGAGCAGGCGAAGTCCTGTTCCGGTCAGCTTTCTGCGGTTATCGTTGTCGTTGTGTAATCCTTCAAACAAGATGTCTGACCTCTGAAAGATTTTCTCCTTTAGGAAAACCAGCCATCGGCTGGTTTTTTCATCGGATGGTGGTGAATCCCTGTCCGGGACGTCTCTTTGACTGGCTCTTTCTGGGTGGTCTCGTGACAAGCTCATAGAGCTTTACGATCGCAGGATAGACAAATACCGAGAGAACCAGTGTGTAGAGAAGCTCCGGCAGCATGCAGGAGATGAAAAAGTCCGGCAGAATCATGCGGTTCCGCATCATAAACAGAAAGACAAAGCTGAGGAACGTGTAGACCACGTCGCACCCGCCGACCAGGGCAAGGGGGAAGGTCAGACTCTCTGCGTAGAGCAGGCGCTTGAACTTGCCGGCCATGAAGCCGATGAAGGCATAAACGAGGGCATAAAATCCGATGAGCGGTCCGAAAAAGATATCGCACAGAAGCCCCGAGAAGAATCCGACGAAAAGTCCTCCGACATCGCCGAGGCAGAAGGCAAAGGCCGCGGTCTCGATGATCATGAGGTTTGCCTGCACCCCGCCAAAGGACAGACGGGAGAGAATGGTACTCTGCAGCACAAAGCACAGGATCACGCACACGAAGACAAAGATGACTGTTTTGACCTTTTTCACTGGCTTGCTGCCTCCGTGGAAGCCTCGGTGGAAGCATCCGCTGCCTGCGTGTCTGTCTGCGTACTTTCTTCCTGTGCCTCCTCCGGCACGGTCTGCTTCTTTGTCATGATCACGAGAACCGTGTCAAGATGGGAAAAATCGACCGCAGGTGTCAGAAGACCGGACTTTGTCAGGTTGTTCGGATCCTTCTGGATCCGGTTGACATAGCCGATGAGAATGCCCGGCAGGTACTTGTCGGAGATGTTGCTGGTGACAACCCGGTCGCCGACGTTGACGAGGTTCTGCGTATCGGTAAGACGGGCAAATTCAATGGTGCCCTGACCGTACAGGGTCAGATTGCCGGAGACGATGCAGTTGCTGCTCGTATTCTGCACGGTGGCAGATACATTGGAGTCATCGTCGATGATGGTCTCGACTCTTGCCCAGTCGGTCCCGACGCTGGTGATGCGCCCGACAAGGCCGCCGTCCGCAATGACGTTCATGTCGACCTCGATTCCGTCGTCCGATCCCTTGTTGATCGTAAAGGCGTGGTACCAGTTGCCGGTATCCTTGGCGATGACGCGGGCTCCGGTCTTCTCATAGGAGCCGTAGGTTCCGTCGAGTTCATAGAGGGACCTCAGCTCATCGAGCTCCGAGAGTTCCTGGGTCAGGTCCGAATTCTCCTGGGAGAGCGTCTCATTCTCCTTTGTCAGCTGCTCGTTCTGCTGCTGCAGCGTATCGATGCTGTCGGAGAGCTGCTTGCGGTCGACAAAGTAGGTTCCCACCTTGGAGATCCCGCTCTGGAACGGCACGACGAGAAAGCTCACCGTGTTGTTGAGAAACGTCGAGACCACGTCAAAGCGGTACGTAATTACGATGAGGGAAACACAGATGGCCGTGACAAGAAGCAGGAAATATCTGCCCGGGATCTTCGGTCTGCCCTGGTCGTTTCGTTTTCTAGACATTGGACTCATGAATCCATCTTCCCCTTACTGTCCAAGACCTTCAATCATGTAGGCAAGGCTCCGGTAATGCGGCTTGTTGATGACCTGGGCAAGTCCGAGGGCCACGGTGTGCACCGGGGAGTCCGCAACATTGATGTTCAGGTTCAGGGTATCCTGCATGCATTCGACGAGACCTTCCTGCTGGCAGGCACCGCCGGTTACGAAAATTCCCTGACGGTAGATATCGGCGGAGAGCTCCGGCGGGGTCCGCTCGAGCATCACGCGCACCTGTTCCACCATCGAATTGATGTACTCGGAGAGGGACGTGAGAACGAACTCCTGTGTCAGGATCTTCTGGGTCGGCAGTCCCGTCACAACATCGCGCCCGTAGATCGAGATCTGCGGAACCTTGCGCTGTCCCAGGGCAAGGCGCGCGGTCTCTGCGGTCTTGTTGCCGATGACAAGGTTGAACTCGCGGCGCACCGCCGAGATGATGGCGTTGTCAAAGACATGGCCGCCGGTCTTTAAGAGCTTTGTCAGCACGATGCCGCCCATGGAGAGAACGGAGATCTCCGTCGTGTCGTATCCGACATCGACGATGAGAGCCCCCTGACAGTTCTTGACATCGATGCCAAGACCCAGGGCGTCCGCGATCGGTTTCTCCACGCCGACGACATTCTTTGCCTTCACGCCTGCTTCCTTGATGAGGTCATAGAAGGCACGCCGTTCCACCTCAGTCACGTCGGTGGGGACACTGATCACAAAGTCCGCGGGACGCAGCGCTCCCTTCTGCAGGGAGCGCATCATCGCGCGCAGCACTTCCTCCATGCTGAAGATATCGGCGATGACGCCGCCGATGATCGGGTAGGACACCGTGATGCTGGATGGCGCTTTCTCGTACATCTCATAGGCCGCATTTCCGCAGGCGATGGTACTCTCCCGCCCGCGGATGGCGATCATGTTTTTCTGGACGCTGATGCGCCCGGTGGATTTGCTGTAGAGCTTGATATTACAGGAACCGAGGTCGATGCCATAGGCATTGCCTGAGATATTCAGGCGGCGAAGATAGGAAATCTCCGCCAGCTGCTGGTCTTCCTCGGAACGGTTTCTGGAAAAAAGACCCAAGGGAAACGTCCTCCGATGATACAGAATCAGGATCCGATGACACCGCACTCCCGAAGCGAGACATAGCTGTTGTCACCGATCACGATGTGGTCCACGAGATGGACCTCGAGCTCCTCTCCGAGCTCATGGATGCGCTTGGTCAGGCTGATGTCACAGTCCGAGGGGGTCGGATCCCCGCTCGGGTGATTGTGCAGCAGCATGAGATTGGTCGCCTTGCTGCGCAGGGCAAGGCGGAAGACATCGCGGGGGCAGACGAAGGCACGCTCCGCCGTCCCGACACTTAAGACCTCATCGCACAGGTAGTGCAGATGCGTGTCAAGAAGAATGAGGATCACATGCTCCTGGTCCTCGTGCCGCATGCGCTCCATATAGTATTCCGCAACGGAAGAAGGGCTCGTAAACGAAAGACTCCCCGAGCGCTTCTCCTGCGAGATGCGAAGGGCGATCTCCGCGACGGTCTTCAGGCGGACCGCCTTTACCTCCCCGATGCCGCTGATTGCCATGAGATCCTGGAGCGAGAGATCATAGAGGACAGAGAGTCCTCTTGCCTTTGCCGCAATCCCCGCGGGGCGCTCCTTCCCGGCGCCCTCCTGAAAGCTGTAGTTCAGGATCTTCGATGCGAGGGCGGCAGCGCCCTCTTCCTTCGTTCCGGTGCGGATCAGGATGGCGAGAAGCTCCGTGTTGGTCAGTGCCTTCGGGCCGTACTTCAGGAAGCGCTCGTAGGGCATGGATTCGTCGATGGTATTGATGTTGTTGGCCATAGTCACCCATTCCGGGCCTCTCCCAAAATGGTTATCATACGCCTTCCAGAGAAACGCCTGCTCCCCGTGAGGCGTTCCGATGTTCTATTTTACTTCGCAGGTCTTTATGTGCGCAAGAATCTCACGGCAGCCGGACAAGGTTCCTCTCGTGCATGTTCTGGAGTGTTTTCAGGATACCGAGCTTTGCATGGGGCCAGGTGAGTCCCCCCTGAAAGTACACCGTATACGGAGGACGGATCGGACCGTCGGCAGAAAGTTCCATCGAGGAGCCGGAGACAAAGGCACCGGCTGCCATGATGACATCGCTGTCATAGCCGGGCATCGGGGCAGGCTCACAGGAAACAAACGAGTCCACAGGGGCCGCGGCCTGGATCCCCTGGCAGAAGGCAATGACGCCCTCGGGGGTTCCGAACGTGATCGACTGCACGATGTCATGACGCGGATCTGTCGAGGAAGGAAGGCAGGTAAAGCCGAGCTTTTCGTAGCAGGCAGCTGCAAAGAGCGCACCTTTGAGGGCAGCGGCGGTGACGACAGGTCCCTCGAAAAAGCCCTGGTAGAACGACGGCAGAACATCAAGGGATGCGCCGACCTCCTTGCCAAGTCCCGGGGTGATGAGGCGAACGGCGGCGTTCTCGACGCACTCCTTCGTGCCGGCGATATACCCGCCAAGAGGAGCAAGGCCGCCGCCCGGGTTCTTGATGAGGGACCCGACGACCATGTCGGCTCCGCAGTCGGAGGGCTCTCTCGTCTCCGTGAATTCTCCGTAGCAGTTATCGATCATGCAGATGACGTCCGGGCGGACGCTCTTTACGGTTTCAATCGCCTCTCTGATCTGATCCATGGAGAGCGCGTGTCTTAGGCAGTAGCCGATGGAGCGCTGCATCTCGACGAGGTGGATTTTATGCTCCGCATCCTGTGTCAGGGCCTTCCGGATGCTCTCAAGATCAAACTGATCTCCGGGCAGAAGGTCGATCTGGCCGTAGGAGATACCGTACTCCGCGAGGGAGCCTCGGGATTTCCGGATGCCGATCACCTCTTCCAGCGTATCGTACGGGGCGCCGGAGATGCAGAGCATCTTCTGGCCGGGACGAAGATTTCCGGACAGGGCAATGCCGAGGGCATGGGTGCCGCAGGTGATCTGCGGGCGCACCAGCGCGTCCTCCGTGTGAAAGTAGCGGGCATAGACGGTTTCCAGACCGTCGCGGCCGATGTCATCGTAGCCGTAGCCGGTGGTTCCCTTGAGGTTTGCCTCGCCGACGTGGGCGTACTGCATCGCCTCAATGACCCGAAGCTGATTGAGCTCCGCCGTCCGGTCGATGGCCTCAAACCGGTCCTTGATCGAATCCAGGATCGGCTCTGCAAAGCGCAGAACTTCCTCGGAGATTCCAAGCATTTCATAGATGTTTATGCGTTCCTGATCCATTTTGTCTTCTCTTCTGTTTCTAATCTTTATTTTGTTCCTGATACTTTTCCCTGATGCTTTTCTCCATGAAGGAGAGCATTGCATCTGTACGCTCAAAGTCATCCCGGCTGACCCAGGTGACATTTTTCTCTCTTCGAAACCAGGTGAGCTGCCGCTTTGCAAAGTGCCGCGTCTGCTCCTTGATCTGTTCGATCGCTTCTTCCCTCGTCCATTGTCCCTCAAAGTACTCCAGCATCTGCCTGTAGCCAAGCCCCTGCATGGAGACATCGGACAGGGTAAGGCCCTCATCGGCAAGATGTCTGCACTCGTCCTCAAGCCCTTCTTCCATCATGCGGTCCACTCTCTGGTTGATCCTCCGGTAGAGTCTTTCCCGGTCCATGGTGAGGACAAAGAACAGCGCATCAAATGCCGGCTCTTTCTGCCTCTGTTCCTCGTTGTGATCAGCAATCGAGGTCCCGCTCTCCCGGAAGTATTCCAGGGCGCGGATCACACGCTTGACATTGTTCGGGTGAAGGATCGCTGCAGCCTTCGGATCGACCTCCTCCAGCATGCGGTGCAGGGCCTCATTTCCCTCCCGGTCTGCAATCTCCTGCAGCTGCTTTCGATATGCCGTATCCTCGTCCATCCTGGTAAAGTCGATGTCATAGAGAAGGGACTGGATATAGAACCCGGTCCCGCCGACCAGGAAGGGAAGCTTTCCCCGGGACAGGATGTCAGAGGCCGCCTTTCTGGCCTCCTGCTGGAACAGTACGACGTTCCAGGGCTCTTTCGGATCCCGGATATCGATGAGGTGGTGCGGGACGCCCCGCATCTCCTCCTTCGTGATCTTCGCACTTCCGATGTCCATGCCCCGGTAGACCTGCATGGAGTCCGCACTGATCACCTCGCCGTGAAGGCGAAGGCACAGCTCCACTGCCGCATCGCTCTTTCCGGACGCCGTGGGACCCGCCACAATGACAAGGGGCGGTTTTCTGTTGTTGTCCATTGCCTTCCTCACACGATCCTCTTGAACTTCTTCTCGAGATCCCGCTCTGAGAACTCGATCATCGTCGGCCTTCCGTGGGGGCAGTGGAAGGGATTGTCGAGGGAGAGCAGCTCATCGACGAGAACCTTTGCCTCGGAAGCAGAGATCTGCTGTCCGCCCTTGACCGCCGCCTTGCAGGACATGGAGGCAATCCGGTAGAGAATCGCCGCCGGAGTGCCGGTCATCTTCTCGGAGAGAATCTCATCGAGGATCTCGACAAGAAGCGTATCCGGATCGTTCCGGTAGAGCTCGAGCGGCACGGCGCGAAGCGCATAGGCATTGTCGCCGTAATTTTCAATCTCATACCCCATGCGGGCAAAGACGTCCCGGTACTGCTCATAGGCCGCCTCTTCTTTTCCGGTGAGGTTGACAACAAGCGGCGGGGACAGGAGCTGAGAGTCCTGCTGCTGACCCTGCCTGCTGACAAGGCGCTTCATCAGGTGCTCGAAATTTACCTTCTCGTGGGCCGCATGCTGGTCCATGAGGAGCATCCGGTCGCCGATTTCCAGGATCCAGTAGGTTTTGAACACACAGCCGACGATGCGGACGTTCTTCCGGTTTTCCTTCGTGAAGAGATGCTCCTGAAGGCTTCCCACATAGGCGGAATCCCCCGCCTGACGCGCGGCATCGGCGATGAGAGCTTCCGTATTCTTCTCTTCCTCGGTCTTCTCCTCCGGCTCGTCCTGATTCGGAAACAGGCTTGCCTGCTCGAAGGTTCCGGAGGATTTTTTCTCCTTTGCGATCCCGTCTTCCGATTCCTTTACAGCCTGTGTCTCTTCTGTTCTGTCTTTCTTCTCATCGTCTGTCCGGTCGATGAACAGAAAGTCCTCTGTTTCTTTGCCCGCGGTATCAGAAGATGGCGCGGAAGCAGGAACTGCGGAAGGTGCAAAAGCCTTGCTTTCCGATGAGGAAGCCTTCTTTCCCTCCTCTGCTGCCTGTTCTGTCAGAGGCTCTGCACCCTCTTCTGCCGTCTTCTTCACTTCGTGGATAAACGGCGCAAAGGCAGTGGGTGTTTTCCTGAAGTCCTCGTGAAGCACGTTCGGATCTTCTTTTTTAACCGGGGTCCGAAGGGGAGGCAGGCTCACCCCTTCCTCCTTCAGGCGCTGCTGCTCAAACTGCTCCGTGTGGGGGGCATTCTTCAGTGCCTCCTGCTTCTTCATCTCCTCAAGTCGCTTCCTCTTTGCCTCTTCCTCCTGCGTCTCAAAACCGGATCTCGGGATCAGCTCGACTTTATGGAGTGTCCGGTCAACCGCATCCTTTACAAAGTCGTAGACAAGGCGCGGATCGGAGAAGCGAACCTCCATCTTCGACGGGTGGACATTGACGTCCTCGAGGTCTGCAGGGACACCTAGGTGCAGGATGGCAAACGGGAACCGGTGCTGCATGAGATCCGTACCGTACCCCTCCTCCAGGGCCTTGGAAAGCACCTCGGAGCGAAGGACCCTGTTGTTGACAAAGAAGATCTCCTGGGAGCGGGAGGATCTTGCGTGTTCCGGACGGCCGAGAAAGCCGGTCAGGGTAAAGTCCCCGTCCGATGCGCCGATGGGGATGACGGCATCTGCCATCTGCCGTCCGTAGATCCGGAACAGGACTTCCTTCTCCCTGCCGTTTCCGGTGGTGTGGAGCTTCTCCTGCCGGTTCATCGTGTAGTGGAAGGAGATATCCGGATGTGAGAGCGCAAGCTTCTCCACAAGGTCCGTGATATACGCTCCCTCCGTCTGTGCGGACTTCAGGAACTTTCGCCGGACCGGCACGTTGTAGAAGAGGTTCCGGACGATAACGGAGGTCCCGTCCGGAGCACCGGCCTCGGAGATCTCGAGAGGGATGACATCCGCTGTCTGGGGATCTGCCAGGGAGAGGGAGAGGTTTGTCGCCCTCGTCCCGACAATCGCATCTCTCGTCTTGGTGATGAGCTCTACCTCCGAGATCGCGGCGATCGAGGAGAGCGCTTCGCCGCGGAACCCGAGACTTGTCAGGCTTTCCAGATCCTTCGCGTCCTCGATCTTGCTGGTCGCATGCCTCCGGAACGCGTTCACGACCTGATCCGCCTCGATGCCGCAGCCGTTGTCGGTCACGCGGATCATGTCGATGCCGCCGTTCTTGATGTCGATCGTGATCGCGGAGGCTCCCGCATCGATCGCATTCTCGGTGAGCTCCTTCACGACGTTTAAGGGGCGCTCGACCACCTCGCCCGCCGCGATCTTGTTGATGGTATCAGAGCTTAGCAGATGTATCTTCGCCATGATTTATATCCTTCGTCTGCCAGACGTTCTTCAGCTCGCTCTGCAGACGGTAGAGCGTGTTCAGCGCATCCATCGGGGTGAGGTTCTGGATATCGACAGCCTTCAGCTCATCGAGCACGTTCTGCTCGGAGGTGTTCTGAAACAGGCTCATCTGCCCGATGTCGACGTCGTCATAGTGCGTGACCTTCTTTCTGCCGCCTGCCGAATCGGTTTTCACCTCGATCTTCTGCACCTTCTCGGTGATGTCGTTGTCGGAGATCTGATCGCAGATCTCCTTTGCCCGGTCGATGACGATGTCCGGAAGGCCTGCAAGGCGGGCCACCTGGATGCCGTAGGACTTGTCCGCACCGCCGCGCACGATCTTTCGAAGGAAGATGATGTCGTCTCCCTTCTCCTTTACCGCAACGCAGTAGTTGGTCACGTTGTTCATCTTGCCCTCAAGCTCGGTGAGCTCGTGGTAATGGGTGGCAAACAGGGTCTTCGCCCCGAGGAACTTCTTGTTGCTGATGTACTCGACGACCGCCCAGGCAATCGAGAGGCCGTCATAGGTGCTCGTCCCCCGTCCGATCTCATCGAGGATGATGAGAGACTGGCTCGTCGCATTGCGGAGGATGTTCGCGACCTCGTTCATCTCGACCATGAACGTCGACTGGCCGGATCCCAGGTCATCACTTGCACCGACCCTCGTAAAGATCCGGTCGACGACGCACAGATCCGCCTCCGTTGCCGGTACAAAGCAGCCGATCTGGTTCATCAGGACGATGAGGGCTACCTGCCGCATGTAGGTCGATTTGCCGGCCATGTTCGGGCCGGTGATGATGGCGATGCTGTTCTTTCTGTTATCGAGCAGCGTGTCATTGGAGATGAACTCCCCGTCCATCATCGCCTCGACGACCGGGTGACGGCCGCCCCTGATTTTGATGAGTCCCTTGTCATTCAGTGTCGGACGGACATACCGGTTCCTCTCACTGACAAGAGAAAGGGAGCAGAGAACATCGAGGCGTGCAACGGCCTTGGCAGCCGTCTGGATATCCTCGATCCTCTCCGCGATCTTCTTCTTCACCTCGACAAAGAGCTCGTACTCGAGGTCGTTCAGCTTGTCCTGGGCACCGAGAATCGTGTTCTCGAGATCCTTTAAGGCCGGCGTCGTGTACCGCTCGGAGCCGACCAGGGTCTGCTTTCGCTCGAATTCCTTCGGGACCAGGTCCTTGAAGGAGTTTGTGACCTCAAAGAAGTATCCGAAGACGTTGTTGAACTTGATCTTCAGGTTCTTGATGCCGGTCTCCTGCCGTGTCTTCTCCTCGAGATCGGCAAGCCACTGCCTGCCGTCGGTCTTTGCCTTCCTATACCGGTCGACGTCCTCGTTGTAGCCTGCCTTGATGATCCCGCCTTCCTTCATCGCCATCGGCGGATCATCGTCGATGGCGCGGGTTAAAAGATCCACGAGATCATCAAAGTTTCCGAGATCCTTCTCGATATCGGAGAGCTCGGAATCGCCTCCCGCATACGGGGCAAGGACCTTCCGGATCGGGGAGATCATCTTCAGGGATTCCCGGAACGAGACCACATCCCTCGGATTGGCAGAACCGAAGGAGATCTTTGTCATGAGACGCTCCATGTCGTAAATCGGCTGGAGATACTCTCTTATCTCGTCCCGGTCGACGCTGTTGTCAAGGAGTGTCTGCAGCGCATCCTGGCGCCTTGCAATCTCCTTTGCATCGATGAGCGGCTGCTCGAGGTACTGGCGAAGAAGGCGTGCTCCCATCGCGGTCTTCGTGCGGTCGAGAACCCACAGGAGCGACCCTTTGACCCTGTTTTCCCGAAGGGTTCCGGTGAGCTCGAGATTTCTCCTTGTTGCGGTGTCGAGGAGCATGTAGCGGCCGCTCACATAGGCGTCGATCTTCGTGATGTTCGACAGGTCGTTCTTCTGCGTCTCATACAGGTACTGGAGGAGCGCTCCCGCCGCAAGATTCCCGAAGCGCATGTCGTCAATGCCGAGGGCGACAAGACTCGAAACCTTGAAATGTGATAGAAGAAGCTTGACGCAGGTTGCCTCGCTGAAATAGTGCACGTCGAGGCTGTTCAGCGCGATGCCAAGCCGGGTCCGGAGATCGTCGAGGTCGACGCCGCTTGAAAGGAACGCCTCGTTGCAGATGATCTCCGAGGGAGCATATTTCATGATCTCGTCGAGGATCTTCTGCCGGCCGGAAACCTGGGTCTCATAGAAGTCGCCCGTCGACACATCGCAGACAGCGATGCCCGTCACCTTCTCATCATAGCAGACACAGAACAGGTAGTTGTTCCTGTTCTCATCGAGCGTCTCGAGGCTCGTCATCGTGCCCGGGGTCACGATCTTCGTGATTGCCCGCTTTACCAGTCCCTTTGCAAAGCGCGGGTCTTCGATCTGCTCGCAGACCGCAACGCGGTACCCCTTCTCGACAAGCTTTGCGATGTAGACGTCCACCGCATGAAAGGGGACGCCGCACATCGGCGCCCGCTCCGAAAGACCGCAGCTCTTTCCCGTCAGGGTCAGCTCCAGCTCCTTCGAGACCGTCTCGGCATCCTCGAAGAACATCTCGTAAAAGTCGCCGATCCGGTAGAACAGAAGGCAGTCCGGGTACTGGTTCTTGGTCTCAATGTACTCCCGCATCATCGGGGAGACCTGATTCAGGTCCACTTCCGAAATCTTCAAAGTTTTCTCCGTTTACTCATCGAGTCCGGTCTCATTCTCCCGGACCACATGGCCGAAATAGTAAAAGCCCATGCACGTATCGAGGGATACATCATAGAACCTGCCGATCATCGACGCATCGCCCGGCACATGGACAATCATGTTCGAGGAAAGGCGGCAGGTGACATACCCCTTCTTCTGCTCATCGATCTCCTCGCAAAGACCGCAGAGGACCTTTCCCTGCAAGAGGCCTGCCCTCTTCTTTGCACTCTCCTGCACGGCAGCAAGGATCCGGTCAAATCCCTGCTGCACCACGTCTTTTGGTACCTGTGCCATCGCTGCTGCCGGGGTTCCGGTCCGCGGGGAGTAGATGAAGGTGTAGGCATTGTCGTACTGGACTTTGCTGATGACATCGATCGTCTCGTCGATATCCTCTGCCGTCTCGCCGGGGAATCCCGCGATGATGTCGGTCGTGATCGCGGCATCGGGAAGAACCTCGCGGATCTTTTCTGCAAGGGTCAGGTACTGCTCCTTAGTGTATCGCCGGTTCATCACCTTCAGGATCCTGGAGGAGCCGGACTGCAGCGGGAGGTGGACATGGCGCGCGATATTTTTATGCTTCTGCATGACTTCCAGGACATCGTCCGTAAAGTCCTTCGGGTGCGGGGTCATGAAACGCACGCGCTTGAGGCCCGGAATGTCTGCCACTTCATCGAGAAGCTCTGCAAAGGTCATCGCGTCCGGATCGTTCAGGGCCCGAAGGTCATTGCCGTAGGAGTTCACGTTCTGTCCAAGGAGCATGACCTCGACCACGCCGTCTTTTACGAGAGACTCAATCTCCCGCACGATATCCTTTGCCTTGCGGCTTCGCTCCCTGCCACGCACATAGGGGACGATGCAGTAGGAGCAGAAGTTGTTGCACCCGAACATGATGTTGACACCGCTCTTGAACGGATACTTTCGCTCAACGGGAAGATCCTCGACGATACGGTCTGTCTCCTGCCAGACATCGACAAGGAGTCTGTGGCGGCGCCTTCCCGCAAGAAGAGGCTCATTGACCTTCGTCAGATATTCCGGGAAGCGGAAGATGTTGTGGGTTCCGAAGATGAGATCCACATAGGGGTAGCTTTTTTTGATCTTCTCGATGTTCTTCTCTTCCTGCATCATGCAGCCGCAGACCGCGATCCGCATGAAGGGGTTGTCCTTCTTCCAGTGGGCTGCACGGCCCAGCCTTCCGAAGAAGTGGTTGTCCGCGTTGTCCCGCACCGTGCAGGTGTTGTAGATCACAAAGTCCGCGCTCTCGTCCTGCCCCTCTTCATAGCCTGCGCTCTTCAGGATGCCGGAGAGCTTTTCCGCATCGCGGGCATTCATCTGGCAGCCGAAGTTCACGACACAGAAGGTCGGGGTGCGGCCAAGAAGGAGTTTCAGTTCCTCCACCTGGTGGGAGGCCAGGGCAAGGAAGGTCTCCTGGCGCTTCAGCTCCTTCTCATCTTCTGCCGGGTTGTCAATGGGTCTTGGGTTCATCGAGTTCATAGGATGCATAGTAGGATCCGAGACGGATCAGAATCTCACAGCCCTGCATCATCTCGTCGATGCAGGCGTATTCATAGCGGCTGTGATAGTTGTAGCCGCCGGTTCCAAGGTTCGGGCAGGGAATGCCCTCATAGGAGAGCACGCACCCGTCGGTGCCGCCGCGAATGGGATCGATGATCGGTGTCACACCGACCTTCTCCATGGCTTTCTTCGCGTTCTCCACAAGATGCATGTGCGGCTCGATCTTCTGCTTCATGTTGTAGTAGGAATCCTTCAGGGAGACGTCAACGATGTCCTCCCCGTACCGCGCATTGATGGCCCTGGCTGCCTTTTTGACGACGTCCTTGCGGTGTTCGAAGATACCCTTGTCGTGATCTCTGATGATGTAGGTCAGAACCGCCTTGTCGGTGACGCCCTGCATCTCCTCGAGGTGATAGAATCCCTCATATCCTTCCGTATAGTACGGAGTTTCCAGGGCGGGAAGAAGGGCTGCATACTCCATTGCGACAAGGCAGGCGTTCCGCATGACGCCCTTGGCGGATCCCGGGTGAATGGATTTTCCGGTGATCGTCACAACGGCCGTTGCCGCATTGAAGTTCTCGTACTCGAGTTCTCCGATCCTGCCGCCGTCGATGGTGTAGGCATAGTCGCAGGCAAAATGGTCGAAGTCGACGTTTGCCGTTCCGTTTCCGGTCTCCTCATCCGGCGTGAACATGATCCGGAGCGTCCCGTGGGGGATGTCAGGGTGAGACAGGAAGAAGGAAGCCATCTCCATGATCTGCACGACGCCTGCCTTGTCATCGGCCCCGAGGACCGAGGTGCCGTCGGTCACGACAAGGCGCTTCCCGATCATGCGGGTAAGATCCGGGTACTCGGACGAAGGCAGGACAATACCAAGGTCTTTGTTCAGGACGATGTCCTTTCCGTCATAGGAGTCGATGACCCTCGGGTGCACCGCACTTGCTCCCGGCACGGCGTCCACGGTGTCCATGTGGGCGACAAAACCGAGGATCGGCGCCATGTTCTCGCGGTGCTTTTCGATCCTGTCACTGCGTTTTGCAAGCTCCTCTTCCTTTGCCGGGATGTTCCCGGGGATGGTCGCATAGACGTAGCAGTGCGGCTCATCAAAGTACACATCCGCTGCTCCCATGTCCGTAAGTTCTTTCGTCAGGATCCTTGCAAGATCCCGCTGCCGGTCCGTGGACGGGGTATCCGTGTGTCCTTCCTCGGACTGCGTAAAGACGCTCGCATAGGATACGAAGCGGTCGGTAATTTCATCTTTGTCAAAATGGTCGTTCATGGTGTTTGCTCCTTTTTTGGGACATCCCAGACATTGGATTGTATCATACTTTCTGCCGATAGAGAAACGAGCGGCCGCGCTTCTTACCGATCCGTTCGATGGCACCGACCTCCGACAGAAGCAGGCACCAGGTCGAGAAGTCAACGCCGTAATTTCCCTTTGAAAGTGCCGTCCTGAGATCTCCCGACGTAAAGGGATCCGGCAGATTCTCCGGAAGAAGGGACGCATAGTCCTCCCTGGTGTTCAGGATCTTCTCTCCGGCAATACGCACCGGGACGCGGTCGTACCGGTGGGAGCCGCGCTTCCCGTTCGATCCCCAGCCGTCTTTTACCCGGTATTCCTCCATATCGCACAGGACAAGATCGATCGAGAGGTTCGGATCTGTAAGGAACGGCCGGATCCGGTAGAGTTCTTTCTCCGCACGATAAAAAGATCCCTTTCGCGGGGACTTGTTGCGCTCTTTGAGCTCTCCGCTTTCGGGATCGATCCAGGTGACATATTTAAGATGCGGGATGGGATAGACCACCAGAACCTTGTGCTCCGGAAGATAGGCCTTCAGCTTGTCCCGAAGGTTTCCGAAGTTTGCGGTCTGAATCTCAATGATCCCGTGTCCGTCAAAGATGTCTGCGATATACCCGTCGATGGGGATCTCCTGGTGGGAGGGATCCGGATCAAAGGTGTTTTTCAGGATCGCATGCAGGGTCTTTTCCTTCTGCGTGCCGATTCCCTCCCGGACTCTCGGGGATAAAGTCAGGACTTTTTCTCTTGCGGCCTCAAACGCTTCGGCGTGGTCTGTGACGTTCATGACTTCTTTATCTTCGAGATCAGCTTCTCCACAGGATCCTTCTTCTGGTACAGGTGCGCACGGATATAGGCGAAGGTCTTCTCCTCCCCCTCGTCCTTCAGCATCAGAAGGAGCTTTTCCAGGAGCTTTCTCGTCTCCGGGTGCAGGGCATTCCAGGTGTGACCCTGCACGTAGTAGTTCCAGGGATCTGCCTGCGTGTAGGTGCCTTTGTGGTACACCTTGCTCGCCGCAATCCGGTCCATGAACATCTCGACGACGCAGCGGCCCGGCATCTTGCAGGGAATGACCCCGATATGATCACCGCCGTCCTCCGGGCGGGTCGTGTAGTCGAGCCAGTACTCATAGTGATGACGGTTGCGTCCCTTGTGATGCAGCCAGCTCGTCGAGTAGCCGATGTCCTCCCGCTCTGCGTTGTTCGGGGAGCGGGTTCCCTGATAGTACCGTGCGCCGACCAGGAATTCCGTCGGGCTGTACTTGGACAGGTCGTGGGTCAGGCCCTGATAATACAAGCCCACGGCAAAGCAGCCCTCCCGTACGAGTTCCCGGTGCGTTGTGATCGTCACAAAGTGCTTTGCCGCCTTCTTTAAGGTGATCGGCGGGTGTTCCTCCTTCGGTTCTCCCATCTGTGCTCCTTAATACCTGCTCTGGATGCCGGTGTAGCGATGAAAATAGCTGGTCATCGCCACGATGGCCGTGGCGTTCTGCGACTTCTCCGGCTCCGGGCTTGTTACCAGAATGCACACACTTCTGCCCTTAACAAAAATGTGACGCTGATCCGGTAACAGCTGCGGGTGCTCGAAGAACGAGTTCTCCTCAAAGGTGTCGCAGGTGACATACCACTTCAGTCCCGGCGGCGGTGTCGGCACGCCGAGCAGCTGATTGTGCCAGTGCATGTTGACGGCGACGTAGACGAGGTTGTGGGTGGGATTCTCCTCCGCGTAGTCCTCATCGTACATCACACCGAACGTATGACTGTAGTTGGAAAAGTCCGGCTTCCAGGCATCCTTCCCGTGGAAGGAGACGTCCGGATATCCCGTGACCTTGTAATCATTGAACTTGAAGGGATTCCGGCGGCGGAAGATCGCATGATCTCTTCTAAAGGCCGCCATGTCCTTCGTGAATTCATTGACGTTCCGGCTCTCTCCGGTCTCCTTCCAGGAAACCCAGCCGGTCTCATTGTCCTGGCAGTAGGCGTTGTTGTTGCCATCCTGCGAGTTGCACATCTCATCTCCCGCGGTCAGAACCGGAGTCCCCTGGGAGAGGAAGTTCAGGGCGATGAAGTTCTTCATCTGGCGAAGACGAAGCGTCCGCACGTCCTTCTTCTGGCTCTTTCCCTCGACGCCGCAGTTCCAGGAGCAGTTGTTGTCATTGCCGTCCCTGCCCTCTTCACCGTTTGGCGCGTTGTGCTTCCAGTTGTAGGAGACAAGATCCCGGAGCGTAAACGTGTCGTAGTTGGTCACGAAGTGCACGCGCCCGTGCACCTCCGGCACCGTCACGAACTGCTTTGCGAACTCCCGGGCCACGTTGTTGTCGCTCTTTACGAAGCGGCGGACAAGATACATGTAGGAGTCCGTGTACTCGCAAAGGTGTGCGATCGAAGGCTTTCCGACCGTCGGATTCTCCGAGTCCTCCTTCTGCAGCTCCTCATAGGGGAAGCCGTAGTAAAGAATCGCCGTGTTCGAGAGCATCGGATCCGAGGCAATGGTCTTTAAGGCGGAGTCCGCCCCCTTGATGTGGAATCCATCCACATGGTAGTGGGTCACATAGAATCGTGCGGTCTCGAGCTGGGTCTGATTGGAGACATCGTCGGTAAAGAAGAGCTGCAGGTAAACCTGAATGCCGTTCTGATGGAGCATGTCCACCATGGAGGCAAATTCCTGCTGGGGGGATTTGGAGGAGGCATAGGCGTGCTTCGGCGCAAAGTAGCACCCCTCGCCGAATCCCCAGTAGTTGACCTTCTGCGCTTCCGGCTTTGGCGTTCCGAAGTCATCCGTCACATACTTTGCGGCGTCCTGTGCCATCGTCTTCTCGCTCTCCTCGGCATTCGGAGCGCCGGAAATTTTCCCGAGGCTTGCCGGGCGAAGCTCATAGACGGGCAGCAGTTCAATCGCCGTGACACCGATCTTCTTCAGTTCGTCAATCTTCTCCGTGACGCCGCGGAAGGTGCCGCGGTGTGCCACGTGGGATGTGCGAGATGCCGTGAATCCCTTCACATGCATCACATAGATCACCTGATCCGCCCAGGGACGGACGCTGTTATAGCCGTAGGCCGGCAGCGCATTCTCGTTCTGCGGGAACAGACGGCAGGCCGTTAAGGGACCGTTCTTTGTGGAGAGGGTGATGAGCTCTCTCGCATACGGATCCTCAAAGGAGTAGTCGTCCCGGTAGTAGCGATACGCGAAGCGGCCGGGCTTCAGGCCTTTGACCTTGACAGAATAGAGGGATCCGTAGCGGTACTCATCGGTGAAGGGAATGACAGTCTCGTCGAGATCGGAGAGACGATACAGAATCAGCCCGCAGGACTTGCAGCTGCGAAAGACTGTACTGAAGATGACACCGTCCTCATCAACGACGGTTCCGGGCCGCACGGTGTGGGCAGGAGCTGTTTCAAATGTTTGTGACATGTGGTTTCCGCCTCTCTTTGTCTGATTACACTCCACAAGTTTAGCACAACTGTCCCCTTTGCGATACCGTTACCGGTCTGTTTTTTCACACATCTATAAGGTGTAATTTTACCTACTCCCAGGATGCATAGACATGGAATGCCCGAAGGAACCTGGAAGGCCTTCTGTCCTGCCCGGGATACCCGTTTGCATACGTGAGAATCAGCTCCTCCCGTGCCCGTGTCATCGCAACATACAAAAGTCTTCTCTCCTCTTCGATCCCTTCCTTTGTCTTTGCATTTCTCACCGGGATCACACCTTCGTTGAGACAGGGAAGAAAAACAACGGGAAACTCAAGACCCTTTGCGGCGTGCATGGTGAGAAGGTGAATGCCGCCATCTGCAGTCCCGGAGCTCTTTCTTCTGCTCCCCTGTACCGGAAGCGTCCGCTCCTTTTCCAGGAGGGATAAAAGATTGGGAATCGAAGATGCGGACGCCGCAAGGCTGTTCAAATGGGCGAACAGGTCATCGAGTGCTTCCTTGGTTTCATTTTTTCGTCCGGAAGAGAGCGCCGTTTCAAGCTCCATGTCGGTGAGAAGGTACGAGAGCGAGGATACCGGATCAAGATCACACAGAAGGTGCAGGTCATCAAAGAGATCAAGAAGTGCGTCCCTTTGCCGTCCCTGCTGGATCGTAAGAAGATATTCCCTCGGGTTCATGGACTCTTTGGAAAAGGTATGCCGAAGAAGGTATCGCTGCGGGATGTTGAGGATCCGAAGGAAGTCGTCCCGGGAAAGATATCCCTGCTTCAGCTGCAGCGCTGCCCTGTAGTAGCTTACGATCACCGACAGCGCCTCTCCCACTGCCGGCTCGCGGAATACCGTATCACCCCGGCTTTCCATGCCGTGTTTTACAAGATACCGTCGAAAGGATTCCAGCTGATAGTGCGTGCGGAAGATCACGGCAAAATCCGAACTGCTTCTCTCTCCTTTCTGCACGCTCTCCCGGATCCTTTTCATGATTTCTGCAAACTGCTCTGCCTCATCGGCATAGCCTTCCAGCCGCATCGGGACACCACCCTTATGCTCTGCCACCTGATGCTTTTCGAGACGCTCCTCGTTGTCCCGGATCAGCCTTACCGCCTGCTTCAGGATCTCCTCCGAGCACCGGTAGTTGATGGTCAGCTCCACGAGGTGCAGCCCCGGATTATGATCGAGAAAAGTCTGCATGACAAGCGGATTCGCGCCCCGAAAGCTGTAGATACTCTGGTCGTCATCTCCCACCGCAAAGATGTTTCTCTCCTCTCCCGCAAGCAGTTCGATGGTCTCGAGCTGCACGGGATCGATGTCCTGAAACTCATCGAGAAGAAAGTACCGGAAGCGGCTCTTCCAGGAACGAAGGACGATCTCGTCATTCTTTAACAGCTCATTGCAGAGACGGATCATGTCGTCAAAGTCGATATAGCCCTCGTCCGCAAGAAAGGTCTCATAGGCCTGAAACAGGCGCGGAAAGTTCGCCTCGTCCGTGAAGTACTTCCAGTGGGCATTTGGATATCGCTTATGGTACAGGATCTCGGAATAGAGCGCGGACATCTTCGCCGTGGGATCTTCGAGGCGGTCGTAGTGACAGGAGGTGATCAGGTTCCGGAGAAGTCCCTCTTTGGTCTTTTCGTCGAGAAGACGAAGCTCCTTCCCCGCTGCGGACTGCTGAAGAATCCGGTAGAACACCGCGTGAAAGGTTCCGAAGGTGACAGGGGATACGGTGTCATTTCCGTACTTTCCTTCATACCGGCTCTTCATCTCGATGGCTGCCGTCCGGGAGAAGGTCAGGACCAGGATCTCAGAGGGGCAAACATGCAGGTTCCGGATCAGGTACCTGCAGTGCTCGATCAGGACAAAGGTCTTCCCGGAGCCGGGACCTGCAAGGACAAGACAGGGGCCCTTCCCGTGGCGTATGGCTTCGTTTTGTTTCGGGTTTCCGATGATGTGCTGTTTTGGGGTTTGTGGGGTATGTTCAGACATGGTATCTCCGCCTCGTACTGGAATACTGAATACACAGTTCCGGCAGGGACTGGAGATGGAAGCATCGCTTATGGAAAAAGTATAGCATACCGGAGCCTTCCGGCAATCAGAAAACAAAAGAACGGATAAATCAGGACTGCTTTCTTATGACAGCAGGTGACAGGAACGAATATTGCTTCTTCTACAGCATCTTCACCGCCCTGCATCTGAGTCTTACGTAATCGGCGTACCACACCCCCTCCTCAAAAAGCTTCGGTCGAAGCTCTTCCACAGCTTCGCGGCGGATCTCTTCCGATGTTGCCGCATCAATTCCCTCAAAGGGTGTCTGGACAAACATTTTGATCCAGTCGGAGAGGCCGTCCGGCCCCATAAGCCTTGTCTTCCGGTCAAAGAGAAGCGCCGTCCGCACGAGAAACCCCGCACCCTCCATGAGAGATGCGTACTCTCCGATCGACGGGAAATAGAACGGGAAGCGATAGACAAGCCCCCGCCTTGCAAAAGCGCGCCGAAGGTTTCCGTGAATGAGCGCATTGTTTCCCTTCCCGCCCATCTCGAAGACAAGCTGGCCCTCCGGTTTCAGCGCCCTGTATACGCAGGAGAGCATGTCTTTCTGCCGGTCTTTGTCAATCCAGTGGAACACGGCATTCGAAAAGACAACATCCACCGGCTCCTCCAGCAGGAAGTCGCAGGCATTGCCCTGTACAAAGCGGATATCCGGATGATCTTCCATTGCCTTTTGGATCTGCGATGCGGAGTCGTCCATGCCGATGACATCAAGCCCGGCGTCCTTCAGCTTCTTTGTGAGATTTCCGTTTCCGCAGCCTAGGTCGAGGCAGGTCATGTTCTCCTTCCGGTCGAGGAGATCAATCAGCGAACTGCCATAGCCCGCGACAAAGGAAAACTGTTTTGCGTACGTCTGAGAATCCCATTCGATGTTACTCAAGAAAAAGCCTCCTGTTCCGGTTCCACTGCAGAGGGTGTTCACGTCTTTACATCGTCAATATCTGAAAAGAAATTCATCCAGATCGATGAGAGCCTCCTTCAGCTCGGGATTGCGCTCCCGGTCGATCAGCTCTTCCAGTTCGATTGCATCGGCGTCTGTTCCCTCGGCAGAAAGATCGTACGACATTGCCACAAGTCTTGATAGAATTTCTGCCTTTTTCGTCCTGTGCGTGTTGCAGTAATGCTCGATGACGATTCTCGATATCTCTTCCATTTCGTTTTTTCCTGATCACGGATCGGAAGTCCCGGTTCTGATTTCCCTTCGCGGCAGCGCTCAGTCTTCGTGGAGTGCTGCTCCGTTGGTTTCAATCACTTTCTTGTACCAGAAATAGCTCTTCTTCCGGTACCTTTTCAGCGTACCGGTGCCGTCATCGTTCCGATCCACATAGATGAAGCCATAGCGCTTTGACATCTGAGCCGTGGAAGCACTGACAAGGTCGATCGGTCCCCAGGACGTGTAGCCGAGGACCGGAATACCATCCTCGATCGCCTCTTCCACCTGCAGCAGGTGGTCCTTCAGGTATGAGATCCGGTAATCGTCCTCTACGGTCTTCCCGTCCGGACCTCCGTCTACCAGAACGTCCTTTGCCCCGAGGCCGTTCTCAACGACAAAAAGCGGCTTCTGATACAGGTCCCAGTAATGATTGAGCGTATAGCGAAGTCCCTTGGGATCGATCTGCCAGCCCCACTCCGAGGATTTCAGGTAGGGGTTTACCACGCCGCCGAGAAGGTTTCCCTCCCCGCGGATATCCTTCTTCGGATCTGCCGTCGCGCAGACACTGACATAGTAGGAGAACGAGATGAAGTCCACGGTGTTCTCCCGAAGGAGTGCGTCGTCTTCCGGCCCGAAGGTGACAGTGATGCCGTGCTCTCTCATGTACCGCTTCATGTAGCCGGGATACACGCCTCTTGCGTGAATCTCGATAAACATGTCGTTCTGATGCGTCTGCTCCATCGCGGCGATCACATCGTCGGGATCCGGCGTTAATGGATAGATCGGCATCGAGAGCACCATGCAACCAACATGGTTTTCCGGATCAATCTCGTGGGCAATCTTTGTGGCAAGCGCACTTGCCACCATCTCGTTGTGAATTGCCTGGTAGAGATCCGACTGGGAGAGCTGCTCCTTCGGGGTCATGATGCCGCCGCTCGTAAAGGGAGTCTCCAGGATCGAGTTGACCTCGTTGAACGTGAGCCACCAGTGAACCTTCCCCCGGTATCTGGTAAAGATCGTCCGGACATATTTCTCGAAGAAACCGATCAGCCTCCGGTCTGTCCAGCCGTTGTAGACCTTTGCCAGGTGGAGCGGGATCTCATAGTGAGAGATCGTGACGAGCGGCTCCATGCCGTACTTTCTGCACTCGTCAAAGACACTGTCATAGAAGGCAAGGCCCGCCTCGTTCGGCGTCTTATCATCCCCGTTCGGGAAGATCCGGCTCCAGGCGATGGAGAGACGAAAGACCGTAAATCCCATACCCGCAAAAAGAGCGATGTCCTCCTTGTAGCGATGGTAGAAGTCGATCCCGACAAGCTTTAAGTTGTCGCTCGGTGGTGCATCGACTCTCGGGTACCGGATGCCTTTGGGTGTCACGTCTTCCACCGAGAAACCCTTGCCGTCCTCGTTGTAGGCGCCCTCAATCTGATTTGCCGCGGTTGCACCGCCCCATAAGAAATGTTCCGGAAATGCCATGTTGTTCTCCTCCCCTGCCAGGAATCTGATCTGTTTTCCCGGGGCCCCCGAGCCCCTTATGTACTATTCTATCAGGTGCAGGCGGCGGAAAATATACCGATGCCGGATTTTCGTTCTTTCCCGATCCCTGTACACGTGTGCAAAAAAGCCGCCAGGGAATTACCCCTGACGGCGTTGTGTTTCAGATGCTGATGACTACTGTGTCATCTGCTGAAGCTTTTCAAGACCACATCTTACGCGGTCGATGCTCTCCTCTTTTCCGAGGACTTCCATGATCTCGCTGGCACCGGCAGGCGTCACGCTCTTTCCGGATACGGCGATGCGCATTGCCCAGACAGCGGTTCTCGGCTTGATGCCGTGCTCATTGGCATAGGTTGAGATCTTCTCGAAGAGGTTGTCGTTTTTGAACTCCTCGTCCGGTGTCTCTGCAAGGATCGGCAGCATGCCGGAGAGGATAGTCGCGCTGTTCTCGAAGGTTGCCTTCTGCTTCTTGTTCTCGAAGAGCGCCACATCGTAGTCCGGAAGCTTGCTGAAGAAATCTACCATGTCCGCGATATCCGTTCCGACCTCGATTCTCGTGTGAACCATCTCGGAGATCCGGTGAAGGTCGATGTTCTTGTTCGTTACGGCCTCCTTCAGGTACGGCTCCGCATAGGCATAGAACGCATTGGCGTCCATGGCCTTCAGGTACTCGCCGTTCATCCAGCGAAGCTTGTCGTAGTCGAACACGGCAGGGGACTTGCCGATTCTCTTATAGTCGAATTCCTTTACCAGTTCCTCGAGTGAGAAAATCTCACGGTCGGAATCCGGGCTCCAGCCAAGAAGAGCGATGAAGTTCACCACCGCATTCGGCAGGAATCCCTGATCGATGAGATCCTCATAGGACGAGTATCCGGATCTTTTCGAGAGCTTCTTGTGTTCGGCATCGGTGATGAGCGGGCAGTGGATGTACTTCGGGATCTCCCAGCCGAAGGCCTCGTACAGGCGGTTGTACTTCGGTGTGGACGAGATGTACTCATTGCCACGGACGACATGCGTAATGCCCATGAGGTGGTCATCGACGACGTTGGCGAAGTTGTAGGTCGGGAAGCCGTCGGACTTGATGAGGATCATATCGTCGAGCTCCTTATTGTCCACGGTGATATCGCCGTAGAGCTCGTCGTGGAACGTAGTCGTGCCCTCTCTTGGGTTGTTCTGGCGAATGACATAGGGCTTTCCGGCCTTCAGGTTCGCCTCGATCTCTTCCTTTGACAGATGCAGGCAGTGCTTGTCATAGACGGAGATCTCCTTGCCGTCGACGACGGTCTTTAAGGACTCGAGTCTCTCCGGGGTGCAGAAGCAGTAATAGGCCTCTCCCTTTGCGATGAGCTCCTCCGCATACTTCCGGTAGATGCCGGCAGCAACGCGCTCACTCTGCACATAGGGGCCGACAGGGCCGCCAAGATCCGGGCTCTCGTCCGGGGTAAGGCCCGTCTCTTTGAGGCACTGCTTGATGATGTCCACGGCGCCCTCCACAAGACGCCCCTGATCGGTATCCTCGATGCGCAGGATGAAATCCCCTCCCTCGTGCTTTGCGATGAGGTAGGCGTACAGGGCGGTGCGCAGGTTGCCGACGTGCATGCGGCCGGTCGGGCTCGGAGCATAACGTGTTCTGATCTTCATGGGTTCTTCTCTCTTTCGTGACAAATGCCGCAGGGGAAACTCCCGTGCGGCATTGTATGATTTGCGTTTTCCTAAAGGCAGAATCAGTACAGGGTCGTACCCTGGACGATGCCGCCCCAGAGGTCATTCGGAACATAGCAGATGTAGGTTCTGCCGGTATTCATCGTGATCTCGTTGCCATCCGCATTGTAGTAGCGGGTAATCGAGCTGTACTCGGGCTTCGACCAGGTGATCGGAATGGCCTTTCCCTCAGTGATGTAGTAGCCGGGCATGCCGGACGCACCGACGTTGTTGTACTCCATGTAGCCGTTCGAGTCGAAGATCGAATAATTGCACTCGATTACAATGACGTTCTCGAAACCGACGTTCTCACCGGTAGCGCCGTCGTTCGCCGGAGCGCCGCCCTCGTTGTAGTAGTACTTCTTCGTGCTCGCATCATAGAGCATCGCGGAATGCGTGTGCTCGAAGGGAAGCCAGACACCGGTCGTGCAGTCGATGGCATCGCTTCTCTCGGAGAGATCGACGGTCGTGCCGTAATCCGTAAAGTTGAAGTGACTTCCGGGATTTGCCGTGTAGTCCGTGGAGATGCCGGCCGATGCGCAGCGGCTCTCGATCTCACCGGTTGTGATGTACTCGGTGAACTCGGTTGCCTTGCCGTTCGAGACACGGGTAAAGTATCCGGACAGATCCGGAACCGGGTGCGCCGCGATCTCATTCTGGAAGTACACCGGGCCGCCGTCGTGGCACAGGATTGCGTTCCACTCGGCCGTCAGGTTGACGTTCGAGGGACGGGCGGAACGGATATTGCCGAGCTGCTTCAGATTCCCCCAGTCCTTCATGACCGCCATGAGACGCGTGACGTCATTGTTCTCTGTACTGTTCAGGAGCTCATAGACAACATCACAGTCATTGAGGCCAAAGTGCGGCCAGGCTCTCTTGTCGTTATCGATCATCGCCGTGATCGGGCGCTGGTTCTGAATATCCAGCGAGATCGGCTCGCCGGTAAGCTCGCTGAGGTACATGCCGTCCGGAATCGTGGCAGCAGACTCCGTGGTCTCCGTGCTCTCTGTTGTTGCTTCCGATGAGGCTTCCGTCGATGCCGTGGTGGCACCGGGAATGGTCTCCCAGCTTCCGGCCTCTGTTGTCGCTTCGCTGCTGCCGGATCCGCAGGCCGTAAGTGCGGCAGCCATCAGTGCAGCGCTGACAAGCGCTGCAGCTCTTTTCCATTTCATGATCATACCTCCTCACGTGACGGCAGATGGACGTTCCTGCCGATGCACAACGGTTATCTTACAATGTTTTCCCCTCTTCGTCCATCATTTCGCACTGGCCGGCTCATTCCATCCATCCTTCCAGGAAAGATGGTGCAGCATGCCGTTTGCCTCAAGGTTCGGGAACCCGAGCTGCCGCAGAGCCTCATACAGGACGATGGAGACCGAGTTTGCAAGGTTCAGGGACCGGATATCGTATCCCATCGGGATCCTGATGCAGTCGTCCTCGTGGTCCACGAGGATCTCCTCCGGGATTCCCGCACTCTCCTTCCCGAACATGATGTAGTCGTTTTCCCCGTAGGAGACATCCGTGTACAGGCGGTGCGCCTTGGTGGTCGCAAAGTACAGGTGACCGTGGTCAGGGTCCTGTTCATAGAAGGACAGGAACGCCTCATAGTCCATGTGGCGGTGGATGGAGAGCTTTGGCCAGTAATCCATGCCGGCTCTCTTTAAGGCCTTGTCGGTCAGGACAAAGCCGATGGGATCGATCAGATGCAGCGTGCAGCCGGTGGCAACAAGCGTCCGTCCGATGTTTCCGGTATTGCTTGCAATCTCCGGTTCATGCAGTACGATGTTCAGCATGTCATTTCCCCGTGGAGCCAAAGCCGCCGGTTCCCCGTGCGGTCTCGTCGAGGGATTCGACCTCGTCAAAGGACACACTTACATAGGGCAGAATCACCATCTGAGCGATGCGCTCCCCCGGTGTCACCGTTTTGTCCTCTTTGCTGTCATTGTGGAGCGGAACCTTCCACTCTCCCCGGTAGTCCGAGTCGACGACACCGACGCAGTTGCCGGGGCGAAGCATTTCCCTCGCCGCAAGGCCGCTTCGCGCAAAGATCGCGGCAAAGCAGCCCTTCGGGACCGCCATTGAAATCCCTAAGGGGATCATGACGGTCTCACCCGGGTGCAGAACGATGTCGTCTGTGACATCGGCATAGAGATCATACCCTGCCGCCTCTTCGGAACCCCTTGTCGGGATTGTTGCGGTTCTCGTCAGTCTTTTGATCTGTACGTCCATACCTTTCTTAGCCTTTCATCGCGTCCGCGGCGCTGGTTGCCAGTTTGTCGCAGCGCTCATTTTCCGGATTTCCGTTGTGGCCCTTCACCCAGTGAAAGGTCACCTCATGGGGCTTCATCGCGTCCAGAAGTCTTTCCCAGAGATCCCGGTTCTTTACCGGCTCCTTCGAGGCGCTCTTCCAGCCGTTTCGTTTCCAGTTGTCCACCCAGTGCTTGTTGAACGCATTGACAAGGTAGCTGGAGTCGGAGTAGAGATCCACCGCGCACGGGCGCGTCAGATCCTCCAGGGGGACGATCGCCCCCATAAGCTCCATGCGGTTGTTGCTGGTTTTGGCAAAGCCCTCCGAGAACTCCTTCTCGTGGAGGACGCCCTTCGAGTCCGTGAACTGTATGATCGAGCCGTATCCGCCGGGACCGTCGGGATTTCCCCTTGCTGCGCCGTCGCTGTAGATCACCACATGTGTCAAAGTTTCCATTCTCCTGTCTGTTCAAAATGCTCGGCCCGCTCTTCCGCGTTCCTGGTGAGGGCACTGTCGAATCCGACCATGGATAAGAGACGTATCGCATTCCGGGTCGTCGCAGGGCCGTCCATCAGGCGGTAGGAAAAGACGACATCGCCGTCTTTGATCTCCTCCGTAAAGTGCATGTTTGTAAAGCTGTTCTTCAAAAGCTCCGAGAGCTCGATGTCGTGGGTTGCCGCAAAGATCAGCGCGTTCCCCTTCTCGAGGGCCGGCAGGATCTCGCTCGATGCCGCAATGCGCTCGATTGTGTTGGTCCCGCGAAGGACCTCGTCGATGGCCGCAAGGACCGGGCAGGAATCCGTCTCCTTCGAGGCATCGAGAATCCGCTTGAGGCTTCTGATCTCCACCATGAAGTAGCTCTGCCCCTCGCGGATCGAATCCCGAAGTGCCATCGAGGTGAGAAGCCGGAAATACGAGCCCCGATAGGATGTCGCAGGCGCCGTGTGAATCGACTGAGAGAGCAGTGCACAGAGCATGATGCTCTTTAAGAACGTCGACTTTCCGGAGGCGTTCGATCCGGTAAGAAGAACGCCGCGCTTTGCCGTGAGGTCATTGGCCACAGGCTTTGCAAGAAGCGGGTGCACCAGACCTTTCACCTCAAACACCGGAGCCTCATGCCCTGTCGTCTCAACAAGCTCCGGTACGCAATAAGCCGGCAGGGACTTTCGGAACGAGGCGATCGAGATCTGTGCATCAAGCCGTCCCATGACACCGGTCAGCTCGTCGATATCCGCAAGGTGCGTCTTCACATCGGAGAGCATCGCGTTGAACTTGATGAGGTCGATGTGGAAGAAGATCCGGACATAGTCGAGCACGACGTCCACGGGATTGCCGGACGAGGCGCTGCCCGCCATCAGCATGGAGCTGCCGCGCCGGAAGGAGGAAAGTGCCTCCCGTCCGCGGTTCAGAGCTTCGATTTCCTTCCTGTAGAGGGCAGGATCACTTTTCTGAAGAACGACACTCAGGCGATCCGCACACTTGAGGAGCCGGAGCAGGTAGCGAAAGCAGGCAAGATACGGGGAGATCCTGCTCTTTCCCTGAAAGTAGGTGATGACGTTTGCAGCAAGGCTTATAAGAAGCAGGATCAGTCCGACTCTCGTATTCCAGAACATCACCCCGATCATTGCAAAGGGAAGGATCAGCTGAAGGATCTCCCTCGTGTTGCTGCGTTCCCCAAGCTCGTCCAGGCGGTCCAGATAGTCGTAGAGAGAATATGCCCCGGTGTGCCCGAGACTTCGAAGGATCCAGAGGATCGCCTGTCGATCGGCTGACCCGTCTTCTTCAAAGTGCCGGATCAGCGCCTCGTCGACGGCTGCCTCCTCCGTTTTCTGCGCAGGGGTTCGAAGAAGAAAGTAGAGATACTCCTCCCCGGATGCGGACTCTGTGGCATCGATTCTGCGATAGACCTGATCCATGTCGAGGTCGTTCCAGGTGATGTCATCGATCGTGAAGGTGCCCCTGTGGCACTTCTCGTAGCCTCCGATGTGTTCAAAGCGCTGCGGGGACATCTTCTTTGCCGGGACCTTCCCGAAGGATTTGTCCCAGGCTCTGAAGCACCTTTCCCGCATGGTCTTCTCGTTGTTTCTTCCCGCAAGGAAGGACACCAGGAAGATCGCACCGATGATCAGAAGGAACGTGACAACAGTTTCCAAAGCAGAGCGTCCTTTCCGTTACTTTCCGAGGATCCTTGTCTTGATCGCATTGCACCTGGCGTAGATCTCTTCCGGGTCCTCTCCCACGTGGAAGTTCATTTTTCCATCAAACCGGTCGTAGAGAATCTTTCCTGCGACCATGGTCATGATGACATTCTCCTTGCTTCCGGAGTAGACAAGGTTGCAGGGGATGTTATTGACAGGCTGCATGTTCGGCTGATGGAGATCAATAAGAATCAGATCCGCCTGTTTTCCGGGATCGATGCAGTCACAGTCCGGGGTTCTCATGATCCTTGCCCCGTTCGTCGTTGCCATCTTCAGGACTTCATAGGCCGGCACGGCGGCCGCGTTGTTCTCGCGAAGCTTTGCAAGGCCGGTGACAAGGAACATCTCCCGGAACATGTCCAGGCAGTTGTTGCTCGCCGGCCCGTCGGTACCGATGGCTACCGGGATGCCAAGCTTCAAGTAGTCGGAAATCGGCGCGATGCCGGAAGCAAGCTTCGTGTTGGATCCGGGGTTCGTGACGACTGCGATGTGCTTTTCCTTTGCGATCTCCATGTCCTCCCGGGAAAGGTGCACCATGTGATAGCCGGCACCGCCGTAGTTGAAGATGCCCATTTCAGAGAGCACCGCCACCGGGCTCTTGCCGTAGCGTTCCATACAGCCCTCCACCTCGGCTTTTGTCTCTGCAAGGTGCACGAAGACGGGAGCTTTCTGCCTCTTTGCGATGTCCGCATAGGCAAGGAGATGCTCTTTGCTGTTCGTGTACTCCGCATGAAAGCCGAGCTCACAGGAGACCAGGGGATCCTTTCCGTTCAGCTCCCTGTACATCGTCTCGACGTACTCCGGAGACTGGGAAAAGTCATTGGCGGCGCCTACAAGGACGATGCGCATGCCCATCTTCGAGAACGCATCGGCGATCTCATAGGGCTCCATGTACATCTCCATGACGGAGGTGATGCCGCCGGTGAGGTACTCCAGAACTGCGATCTTGCACAGCTCGTGGATATCCTCCGGTGTCAGCTTTGCCTCAAAGGGGAAGACCTGATTGTTCAGCCAGTCCTGCAGCGGCAGATCGTCCGCAGAGGAGCGAAGGAAGGTCATCGGGGAGTGGGTGTGGGCGTCCTTGAAGCCGGGCATCAAAAGATTTCCGTTACAGTCGATCTCCTGATCGAAATGCCCCTCGCATTTCTCCTCTCCCTTTCCGTCGCCGACATAGATGATGCGATCGTCCTGCGTGAACACCTCGCCGGTGAGAAGCTCCGGTACATCTCCCCGCATGGTCAGGATTTTTGCATTGTAAAAACGAATTCTCATGATCTCACCTCACATCCTGGAAATGGCACTCTTTACCAGTGCCGAGAACTTCGGTGCCGCGGCATTCCCGGCATCGATGACTTCCTGCTCGGTAAGCGGCGTCGGCGAGATGCCGGCCGCAAGATTCGAGACGAGGGAGACACAGCAGACCTTAAGGCCCAGGTGGCGCGCCGTGATGGCTTCCACCACCGTGCTCATGCCGACAAGATCTCCGCCAAGGCTTCTGATGAGACGGATCTCCGCCGGGGTCTCATAGGAGGGGCCGGTGAGCTGGACATAGACGCCGGTCTTCAGGTCGATGTCATTCTCCGTTGCCGCTTCTTTGATGATCTTCTGCAGCCCCTCGTCATAGACATGGGTCATGTCGGGGAAGCGGACACCCTCACTGTCATCATTCGGCCCAAGGAGCGGGTTCTGAATAAACAAAGAGATGTGATCCGTTACAAGGGCAAGGTCACCCGCGTGATACCCGTCCTTTGCGCCTCCTGCCGCATTGGTGAGGAACAAGGTCTCAACGCCCATCGCCGCCATGAGGCGGACGGGGTTTACCACCTGCTCCATCGTGTAGCCCTCATAGAAATGGACCCGCCCCTGCATGCAGACAATCGGGACATCATTTACCTTTGCAAACACAAACTGTCCCACATGTCCAGGCGCCGTGGAGACGGGAAAGCCCGGTATGTCCTTGTAGGGAACAGTGGCCACGACATCGAGGTCTTTGGCAAATCCGCCAAGACCGGACCCCAGGGTTAAGGCAACACGCGGAACAAAGTCCGTCACCTTCCGCACTGCCTGAAGCTGCTCTTCAATGTACGCCTTCAATTTCTTCCTCTTCCTCCTTCTCGTCGGATCTTAAGTCATCCGTAATCTTCCGGATCAGACGTCTCCGGTGGCGCTTGGGTTCTATCATCTCCCGGTTCCTGTCGGCATTCGGAAGGTCATTTCCCATATAGACACCGATAAACTCCGCCTTCACATGGGGCTCAATCGCCGATCCCATCACATCCCGCATGAGATCCGGGGAGATCTGCGAGAGCACCGAGTTCACGATGGCGCCGGTATTTCCGGAGCCTGTGGTGATCATCTCGAGCGTATCTGCGATGATCGCGTTCCCAGGGATCTCGTTCCAGACAAGTTCCAGCTGATTCTCGGAGCGGGCGATGATCTTCAGGATCCTGGAGCACGCCTCCTCCGTGAACGCAAACCGGACTGTGAGCACGAAACAGCCATCCTCATTGATCCCGGCCCGTGCACTTGCTCCCACAAGATAGGGTTCTCCGTTCATGTCAATCCAGGTGTGGAGCGAGTGGTCAAATCCCACCGGGATGTGGAACACGCTCTGTCCCTCGAGAATGTCGATGTAAAAGATGCGATCCTCCACCAGGAACCGAATGAGAGAGATGCCCCTCGTGTAGTTCGTGTGCACCACCTGCATGATGAGCGGGAACAGGCCGACACCCTTGTTCTTCATCTCAAACGTGCAGCCGTTCAGGGACCTTAGGTAGGGCTGCATCGCCGTGGACTTCTGCTTCTTTCTTCCCCAGCCGCCCCGCATCTTCCGGCGAACCGCAAGAGGAGACGCGGCAGCGGAAACGGCCTGCAGTCTTGCATACGCGGCCCGGTTCTTTAAGAGCGGTGTATCGGACGGGTGGAAGTCCTCGTTGAAATACCGCCGGACAATGGACGTCATGTCACCGTTTGCAAAGACCTCGTCATTGCCGGCGTTGACGACCATCACCATGTCGAGGCTCGGATAGATAAAGACATCCTGTCCCAGCATTCCGTTGTACATGAAGCTCCCCGGGAGGTTCCCGATCCAGAGATGGAATCCGTACCAGGGGTTGTCGGTGCGGCCGGTCTCGATCTGCGGCGTGGTTGATTGTTCGACCCATTCTTTGGAGACCAGCTGCTGTCCGTTCCAGACGCCCTTGTGCAGGTAAAGCTCACCCAGCTTTGCGGCGTCCTCCTGCGTGATGAAGCACCCCCAGCCGCCCTTCGTGATCCCTTTCGGGGAATGCTCCCAGTAGATCTTCGTGATCCCCATCGGGTTAAAGATCTTCTCCTTCAGGTAATCGAACATCGACATGCCGGTGAGCTCCGTCACCACGGCGGAGAGGATGATCGAGTTCATGGAGTTGTAGTCAAACTTCGAGCCCGGCTCAAACTTCGGGCTTGAGTCAAAGTAGGACTTCACCCAGTCATTGCCCGTGATCGCGCCGACCTCGTTGAAGGAGGCCCCCGACGACATCGTGAGGAGGTTCCGTATGGTGAGATCCCGGTAGCGGACACGCTGCATGAGACCGTTCGCATCCTTCAGGATGTCGATCGGCTTGTCATCGAGGGTAAGCTTCCCCTCATCGACAAGGCATCCGATCGCCATGCCGGTAAAGCTCTTGCACATCGAATAGGTGATGTGCCAGATTCCCGACTGGTACGGATCAAAGCCCGCCTCGTAGATCACCTTCCCGTGGCGCAGGATCATGCAGTCGTGCAGACCCACGTGCGGGTTGGACAGAAGATCCGAGACAAGGTTTGTGAGGAAGATGCTGTCAACGCCCTCTTCCTCCGGTGTCGAGCGGGGGAATGCCTGTTCGATCGGCGTCGTCTCATCAAACTTCGGTTTCTGCGGAAGATACGTCACCTTGCCCAGGTTCCCGGTCTTCCGGTTCAGGATCTCCCAGAACAGAGAAATGAATGCAATGTCCTGTGTAGCCGGCATGTCTCCTCCTTTTACGGTTCAGATTACGGTTTCCTGTCAGATCTCTTTCTTTAAGACAACGTGTTCCCTGTCCTTGTAGATGTGATTCTCCGGAACGCACCCGCGCACCATGGACAGCGGATAGACGTTGGTGTGGCGGCCGATGATCGTGCCGGGATTGAGTACGCTGTTGCAGCCGATCTCCGCATAGTCGCCGAGCATGGCGCCCATCTTTCGAAGGCCGGTCTCGCACTTCTCGTCCCCGTCGTGGATCACGACGTTCGTGCGGTCGGACTTGATGTTGCTCGTGATGGATCCAGCCCCCATGTGTGCGTGGAAGCCGAGGATCGAATCGCCGACATAGTTGTAGTGCGGCACCTCGCACTTGTTGAACAGGACCACGTTCTTGAGCTCGCAGCTGTTGCCGACAACGCACCCGGCACCCACAATGGCCTTTCCGCGGATGAATGCGCACTGGCGAAGCTCCGCGCCCTCATCGATGATACAGGGACCTGCGATGTAGGCGGAGTCGAAGATGTGGGCAGATTTTGCAACCCAGATGTTCTCCCCTCTCTTTTCGAACCTGTCCTCCGGCAGAGTCTGCCCGAGCTTTATGATGAATTCCTCGATCTTTGACAGATACTCCCACGGGTATCCGTTCCCGTCGCCGAAAAGATCCGCTGCGATCGTCTGTGAAAGGTCAAAAAGTTTATTTACGGTATAATCACGGATTGCCATTTTGGTTCTTATTCTCCTTTTCCCGGTGCGCATGCTTTGCGTACCTTGAATGTTCGAAATTCATTTTCTTCGGATAATACTGCTGCTCCCTTGCGTACTGCTTCTGCAGGGCGCCCTCAAAGGAGGTCTCCTTCACGTAGTTCGTGCGCCGTGTCACAAACTCGGTCATCTTCTTGTAGTACTCATCCTCGGTGACCGTGCCCTCGGACACTCTGGTCAGTCCCGTCTCCCAGGATGCGGTAAGCTTCGGGGAAAGCAGAGGCTTGATCGAGCAGTCAACCGTGTCGTAGATCATCTCCCCGAGCTGCGTCGGCGTATAGATCTGCGTCTTCCGGTTAAGATCGAGGTACTTGTTCGTCACGAGTTTTTTCAGGATTTCCGCTCTCGTTGCGGAAGTGCCGATGCCGGAGCCCTTGATCTGCTCCCGAAGCGACTCGTCCTCGATGAACTGTCCCGCGTTCTCCATCGTGAGGATCAGGCTCCCTGAGGAATAGCGCTTCGGAGGCGTGGTCTCGCCCTCCTTGATCGTAAGGGCTGAGAGGGCGAGCTTCTGTCCCTTTTTGAGGGACAGAAGGAAATCTGCGAATGCGTCCGGATCCTTTGCGGCGTTGTCCTTTTCCTCTTCGCTCTCACTGTCCGCGTCTTCGTCCTTTTTCCTATTCTTCGAGAAGAAGGAATAGTCCATCACGGACAGGTATCCCTTCTCCCTGCAGACTCTCTGGGAAGTCGTAAAGATCTCTGTCTTTACGGACACAGTCAGCGTTATTTTATCAAAGATCGCAGGCGGATAAAAGATTGCAAGAAACCGCCGCACGATGAGCTCATAAACCTTCTGATAGGTGGGATTTACGGACGGGAGGTTCGAAAAGCCCTGGCCTGTCGGAATGATCGCATAGTGATCCGTGATCGCCTTGTCGTTCGTATAGCGGGTCTTGCCGATGCCCTTGTAGGTCCCGCTCTTAAAAATTTCATCTACGAGCCCCCGGTACATCGGAAGGGAGCTGACGCCCTTCAGGTTCTTGTCGATCTCCTTTGCAACCGCCGATGAGAGGACTCTCGCATCGGTTCTGGGATAGGTCGTGAGCTTCTTCTCGTAGAGCTCCTGCGCCGCAGCCAGTGTCTGATCCGGGCTGATCTTGAAGTACTTCGAGCAGTCGTTCTGCAGCTCCGCGAGGTTGTAGAGAAGCGGCGGGTTCTTGGTCTCCTTCTTATGGGAGATGGCGGAAACGACAGGAGTGTTGTCCTCCCCGGACTTCAGGTAGTCGATGAGTTCCTGTGCGTCTTCCTTCTTCTTGAAGCCGTTGTCCTTGTAGAGCTTCGGGGACTGGTAGTACTTCGATCCCTCCTTTGCCGACCACTCGGCATCAAAGGAATCGGCAGCATTATCGGGGAGGGCAAAGGTGCCGACGACGCGGTAGAACGGAGTCTTTACAAAGGCACGGATCTCCCGCTCCCGGTTCACCACGATCCCGAGGACGCAGGTCATGACGCGGCCGACCGCGATGACGCAGTGGTCCATTCCAAGGTAGCGCCCTATCCCTGGCCCGTACTTTAAGGTCAGTGCCCGGGAGAAGTTGATGCCCATGAGGTAGTCTTCCTTTGCCCGAAGGTAGGCGGCGGCTCCCAGGTTGTCATAGGCGGAATCGTCCTTTGCCTCTTTGATGCCGCGGCGGATCTCCTCCCTTGTCTGCGAGTCGATCCAGACACGCAGCTGCTTCTTTCCCTTCACACCTGCCTGACTTGCGACGAGACGGTAGATGTACTCGCCCTCCCGCCCAGAGTCCGTGCAGATGTAGATCGTATCCACCTCATCGGACGTCAGGAGCTTCTTGACGATTCCGAACTGCTTTTTCACTTCTCCGATGACCTCGTACTTGTACTTGTCCGGGATGAACGGCAGGGTGGACAGGGACCAGCGCTTCAGGTTCGGATCATAGGCCTCCGGATAGCTCATCGTGACGAGGTGCCCGACGCACCAGGTCACAATGGTCTCCTTCGCCTCCATGTAGCCGTCACGGCGCTGGAATGAGAGTCCCAGGGCATCCGCGAACTGCTGTGCAACACTTGGTTTTTCGGAGATGAATACGACTTTACCCATGAATCGTCCTTTTCGTATCTGTGACGGCTTCCCGAAAAGAATCGGGATGCAGAAGAAGTCAAGAGAGAGAAGTAAAAAAGATGCCCGCAGCCCAGATCCTGGTCTGCGGGCATATCTATGATACTTTCTTTCTAAACTAAAGGCAACACTTATTACTTGTGCTGAATGTAGTTCTGAGCGGTCAGAAGTTCTGCGCACTCCACGGCGCCGCCTGCGGCACCGCGCAGGGTGTTGTGGGAGAGACCGACGAACTTCCAGTCATAGACCGTATCCTCGCGCAGGCGTCCGATGGAGACACCCATGCCGTTCTCATAGTAGACGTCTTTCGTGATCTGCGGACGGTCGTCTTCCTCGAGGTACTGGATGAAGTGCTCGGGTGCGGACGGAAGGTGAAGCTCCTGCGGAACACCGGAGAAGCTGCGAAGAGCAGCGACAAGCTCGTCCTTGGTCGGGTTCTTCCTGAACTTCACGAACACGGCTGCGGTGTGGCCGTAGAGCACCGGTATACGGATGCACTGGCAGGTGATCACTGGGCTCGTTGCCGGGACAATGACGCCGTCCTCGATGTGACCGAAGATGCGGAGCGGCTCCTTCTCGGACTTCTCCTCCTCGCCGGAGATGTAGGGGATGACGTTGCCGACCATTTCCGGCCAGTCCTTGAAGGTCTTTCCTGCACCGGAGATTGCCTGGTAGGTCGTTGCGACAACCTCATAGGGCTCAAACTGCTTCCATGCGGCAAGGGCCGGGGTGTAGGACTGAATCGAGCAGTTGGGCTTGACGGCGATGAAGCCGCGCTGGGTACCAAGTCTCTTCTTCTGATACTCGATGACCTTTGCGTGCTCCGGGTTGATCTCCGGGATGATCATCGGGACATCGGGCGTCCAGCGGTGTGCACTGTTGTTCGAGACCACCGGGGTCTCGGTCTTTGCGTAGGCTTCCTCGATCTTCCTGATCTCTTCCTTGGGCATGTTGACGGCAGACAGGACAAAGTCCACGTTGTCGGTGACACCCTTGATGTCATTGATGTCACGGATCACGATGTCCTTCACGGAAGAAGGGACCTCACCGTCCAGCTTCCAGCGGCCCTCAACCGCCTCGCCGTAGGTCTTGCCGGCACTTCTTGCCGATGCCGCAATCTCCTTCACCTCGAACCAGGGATGGTTCTCCAGGATCTGGATAAACCGCTGACCGACCATGCCGGTTCCGCCAAGAACGCCAACTCGAAATTTCTCCATTGCTTCTATCCTCCTAAAAGCAGCTTTTTTGCCGCCCCATTCCGAAAACAATTGCCTTCAGCCGAATACCTTCGACCACCAGGTTCTGCTCTTTGCGATTTCCTCTTCCATCGCCTTCTGTCCGGGAGCTCCGATCGTAAGTCTCTTCTCAACGCAGGTCCTGAGACTGATCGCCTCATAGATGTCATCGGAGAAGGCATCGGAAAATGAATGGAACTCGTCCATCGACAGATCGTCGAGAGCTTTCTTATGATCAATGCAGTAGAGCACCATGCGCCCCACGATGCCATGGGCATCGCGGAAGGGAACGCCCTTCTCCGCAAGATAGTCCGCCACATCGGTGGCATTCGTAAAGCCGTGACGCGCGGATTTCTCCATGCGATCCTTCCTGAACTTCATCGTGGAGAGCATGCCGGTCATCATCGTAATGCAGCCGTCCACCGCGTCGATGGCATCAAAGGCCGGCTCCTTGTCCTCCTGCATGTCCTTGTCATAGGCAAGGGGAAGCCCCTTCATCATGGTCAGAAGGCTTGTGAGATCCCCGTAGACACGCCCGGTCTTTCCGCGGATCAGCTCCGCCACATCCGGGTTCTTCTTCTGCGGCATGATGCTCGATCCCGTGGAATATCCGTCGTCGATCTCGACGAACTGGTACTCGTTGGTGTTCCAGGTGATGATCTCCTCCGAAAGACGGGAGAGATGCATCTGAATCAAAGAAAGATCAAAGAGATACTCGAGAAGATAGTCCCTATCCGATACGGAATCCATGCTGTTGGCGGTCGGTGCCCTGAAGCCAAGTTCCCTTGCCGTGTACTCGCGATCGAGAGGATAAGTCGTTCCCGCCAGTGCTCCCGCGCCGAGCGGGCACTCATTGAGACGATCCCTCGTATCATCGAGCCGTGTTACGTCCCGTTTGAACATCTCGAAGTAGGCGCCGAAATGATGGGACAGGGTCACCGGCTGTGCCTTCTGCAGGTGCGTAAAGCCCGGCATGAAGGTGTCGACATTCTCCTCCATGATCGTGAGGATCGTGGAGAGAAGGGATCCCAGAAGGACCTTCGTCTCATCAAGGCTCTCTCTTGTATAGAGCCGCATGTCGAGGGCTACCTGATCGTTCCGGGACCGCCCGGTGTGCAGACGCTTTCCGTCATCGCCGATGCGGTCGATGAGATGTGACTCGACGAAGCTGTGGATATCCTCGCAGCTGTTGTCGATGACAAGCTTTCCGTTCTCGATATCGTCATAGATGCCGTTCAGGCCCTCGACGATGTTATCAGTCTCCTCCTTTGTCAGGATGTTCTGCTTTCCCAGCATCTTTGCGTGAACGATGCTGCCGCGGATATCCTGACGCCAGAGACGCTTGTCAAAAAAGATGGAGTCCCCGAATGCCTTGACGTTTCGGTCGGTTTCCTTTGTAAATCTGCCACCCCAGAGCTGTGCCATGTACTCTCCTTCACTTTGCCTGATTACGGCTCATTCTATTTGCTTTCCTTACGGTTTGCAAGGGCCGCCTTTTCTTTCTTTGTCTGCAGAAATTCCGGCAGAGGTTCGCCGTGCTTCAGCTTTGCATAGTAATCCGCGGTTGCCGCGAACATGACATCGCCGCTCGAGTTCAGCGCGGTCTCGACAGAGTCCTGAACGACGCCGATGATGAAGCCGACGGCAACGACCTGCATGGCCGTGTCATTCGAGATGCCAAAGAGCGAGCAGGCCATCGGGATCAGAAGAAGGGAGCCTCCCGCAACGCCCGAAGCGCCGCAGGCAGCAAGGGCAGAGACAAACGAGAGCAGAATGGCTGCAGGGATCGATACCTGAATCCCCAGCGTATTTGCCGCGGCAAGCGTCATGATCGTAATCGTGATCGCCGCGCCGTCCATGTTGATGGTGGCGCCAAGGGGAATGGCAACGGAGTACATCTCCCTGTCAAGTCCAAGCTTTTCGCAAAGCTCCATATTCACAGGGATATTCGCAGCAGAGGATCTCGTAAAGAAAGCGGTAAGTCCCGACTCCTTCAGGCACCGGAAAAGCAGCGGATAGGTGTTCCGGTGAAGGAACAGTGCCGAGATGATCGGTGCAATGATGAGTGCCTGGATCAGCATCGTCGAGACCAGGAGAAGCAGGAGCTTTCCGTAGTCGGTGAAGATCGAGAGGCCGTTCGTCGAGACATTCGTATAGACGAGACCCGCAATGCCGAACGGAGCAAGGTTGATGATCCAGCGGACGATCATCGATACGGCATCTGAGACGTTCATCATGAAGGTCTTCGAGCCGTCGGATGCGATCTTCTTCATCGCAAAGCCGAACAGAATCGCCCAGAAGAGAATCCCGATGTAGTTACCGTTTATGATGGCACCCAGGGGATTGGCGACAAGGTTGTTCAGAAGGTTCGAGAACACCTCACCAAGTCCCTGCGGAGCAGAGAGGCTGTCCTCCGCGGCAGCCAGCGTGATCTTCTGCGGGAAGAGAAAGCTCATGAACACGGAGAGAACTGCCGCATCCAGCGTCGTTAAGAGGTACAGGAAAATGACCATCCCGAACCTTTTGTCGAGCCGGGACCTGCTCTGCGCAAGGGCGGATGCCACCAGCACAAAGACAAGGATCGGAGCCATGCTTCGCAGTGCTCCGACAAACAGATCACCGAGTACGGAAACCCAGGTCCAGCTCGAGGCAAAGAGCCCAAGCAAAGCACCCACGACAAGGCCGATCACGATACGAAGAATCAGGCTGGAGCCGTTGTAGGCCTTCACCAGCCGCACCATGAAATTTGGTTTATTCATCACATATCTCCCATCTCACAAATCTGCAGTACGAATCTTCATTCGCACAACAGTGCCATTTTACCACGAATGTCCGTTCTGTAAAGACATTTGTGCATCGTGCAAGGACGGAAGGCGAATATCATTGAGAAACCGTATCCATTATCTCGGATTCTCTTCCGTATTCCGCTTGTCGAGGTACATGAGATGGTCCGCACGACGGTAGAGATCTTCTGTACTCTCACCCTTCTTTCTTTGAGCGACTCCAAAGGCAAAATCCAGAGGATAGGAGCCAAAAGCAGGGTCACAGACCTTTTCCATTCGGATTTCTTTGATCTTCCCCTGAAGAGCGTCCGCTGTTTCCTCCGAGAGAAGACAGAACTCATCTCCACCGGTGCGGTAGAGCTTTCCGCATTCCTTCATTCGATCCCGCATGGTCAGAGAAAAGGCACGAAGATAGGCATCTCCTTCGGAATGACCCATGGCGTCGTTGTAGTTTTTCAGGTGATTCAGGTCAAAGGAGACGAGCGTCACCTTTTTCGGATCCGCAAAGAAGAACGCCTCGGTAAAAGAGTTCCGGTTCGGAAGGCCTGTCACCTGATCGGTTTTGTCAAAGGCCCTTGCTACGGCAAGATAAAGGAGCAGATAGGCAATGGAAATGCATTCCCAGAGCGCAACGATATCGTAATCCAGGTAACAGGACAGCATGCCGAATAAGCCGATGAGGACAACAAAAATGATCAGCGTGATGTTCTCTCTGTCGGCGTCGAGCATACGCAGAAAGCTGTCATACAGGATAAAGGCCAGAAGAACCAAAGAGCCAAGATAGATCCAGAGAGAGTATGGCGTGTTTGACATGGAAAGATCGTCTGCGTAGGTAAAGACGATTGGGAATACGATATTCAGAAGATCCAGAAGGATCAGAACAAGAGAAGAAAGGAATGTAATCAGGCTTCTGATACTTCGCTTTTCTGCACCAAAGCCCAGCATAAACAGAAAACTGAAGGGAAAGAGCAGGTACTCGAGGCTCTGGATGGCATTCAGACGGAATGCATCCTCTGCCGTCTCCCTTGAAGCAAGAAAAATCACTTCCCAGATTTCATCGACTGCAAGGATTGCACAGATTGCAATGCCGATCTCAATGAATATGTTTCGAATCCGTCTCTTGAGAGTATGATTGGCAGACAGCCGGACAAAGACGTAGATGACAAGGATCAGGCTGATGAAATCGGCAGTGACCAATGGCATAATGCTCTCCTTCCTGACACTCTTTGACAGAAATGTAAAAAAAACCGGAACATCAATCTCTCGATGTTCCGGAATCCAAAGCTGGAGAAGGGACTTGAACCCTCGACCTACTGATTACGAATCAGTTGCGCTACCAACTGCGCTACTCCAGCACTCCGTCCGGCCCTGTCGACCGGACAATTAGGCATTATAAGGGAGGCTTCCTGGAAATGCAAGCCTTTTTTTGCCTCACTCCACCCGTTTCAGATGTGATCCAATTGTCTCATATCTCACGTTCTGCTGTTACTTCTGCCCGTCCAGCTCGTGAATGAACAGCCCGGACAAAAGCTTTGGCTCGAACCAGGTGGACTTTGGCGGCATGAGCTTTCTCGCATCAGCGACCGCAAAGAGCTCGTGTATGTTCGTCGGATACATGGAGAACGCGGCGCCGTGGCAGGCATCTGCTCTCTCCTTGAGGAATGTGGTTCCCCGGATTCCGCCGGCAAACTCAATCCTCGGATCCTCCTTGGGATTCTTGATCCCGAACACCGGATCCAGCACCTCGTTCTGCAGGATGGACACGTCCAGTCCCTTCACCGGCTCAGCCGAAGTGATGTCCTTCTTTGCATTGAGCCGGTACCAGACGCCATCGAGGTACATGCCGATCTCGCCCTTCTTTGCCGGAACAACAGCATGTTTTCTCTGCGATTCCACCTCGAACTTTGCGCCGACCTCAAAGAGGATCTCCTCCGGCGTCTTGCCATTCAGGTCCTTTACGATCCGGTTGTAGGCCATGATCTCGAGTTCGTCTGCAGGAAAGAGGACGGATAGGAAGTAGTTGAACTCCTCCTCTCCCGTGTATCCCGGGTTCTTTTCTCTTCTTGAGAGCCCAACCTTCACCGCCGAGGCAGCCCGGTGGTGGCCGTCTGCGATGTAGATCTTATCGATCCCGGTAAAGGCCTTCTGAATCGCATCAATCTTCTTCCGGTCATTAATGAGAAAGACCCTGTTCTCGACGCCGCCCTCAGAAGTAAAGTCGCAGACCGGATCCTGCCGCAGGACCTCCGCTGTGATCTCATCGATCACAGGGTCATTGCGGTAGGCAAGGAAGATCGGCCCCGTCTGTGCATTGCAGGTGTCTACATGACAAATGCGGTCTTTCTCCTTCTTCTCGAGCGTATTCTCATTGCGCCTTATCACGAAGTGAAGGTAGTCGTCAATCGAGGCAAGTGCCACAATCCCCGTCTGCGTCCGTCCCTCATAGGTCTGAGAGTACAGATAGTACCAGGAATTCGGATCCTGGACGAAATCGCCCTTCCTGATCCTCTCCTGCAGCATCTGTGCAGCCTTCCGGTACACCCTGTCATCATAGGTATCGACGCTGTCCGGGAACTGACTCTCCGGGCGGTCGATGGCAAGGAAGGTTCCCGGGTGCGCGTCAACATAGGTCTTTGCCTCTTTTCTTGAGAACACGTCATAGGGAAGTGCCGCAATCGTGCTCTCAAGTCCCGGAGCGGGCCGGTATGCCCTGAACGGTCGGATATCCGCCATGGCTATTACTTGACCAGACGGACGCGGATGACGCCCTCTGCAGACTGCAGCTTTGCGATGACATCCTCAGTGGGCGCGGAGTCCAGATCCATGATGGTGTATGCGTACTCGCCGCGGGACTTGTTGGTCATCTCGGCGATGTTGATCTTCGCATCGCCCATGATCGTCGAGAACCGGGAGATCATGCTGGCGACATTCCTGTGGATGACGGTGAGACGGGATGCATACTGGCAGACACCGGCATCGCAGTCCGGAAGATTCACGGAGTGTCTGATGTTGCCGTTCTCCAGATAATCCTGCATCTCATCGGCTGCCATGATGGCGCAGTTCGTCTCGGACTCCTCCGTGGAGGCGCCAAGGTGCGGGGTTGTGATGCAGCCGCGGTGACCTGCAACCGTCGGGTTCGGGAAGTCGGAGACATAGCGGCGGACCTTGCCGGCATCGAGAGCGGCAATCATGGCCTTCTCATCGACGAGGACATCACGGGCCATATTCAGGACAATGACGCCCTGCTTCATCATGTCGATGGCTTCCCTGCTGATGTATCCTTTCGTGGAATCCATTGCCGGGACGTGAATCGTGATGATGTCGCAGTTCCGGTAGATCTCATTGATGTCCGTCACGTGCGTGACCTTGCGGGAGAGATGCCATGCGTTGTCGACACCGACATACGGATCATAGCCGTAGACGTCCATGCCAAGGTATACGGCGGCATTTGCCACACGCACACCGATGGCCCCAAGGCCGATGATGCCGAGCTTCTTGCCCTCAATCTCCGTTCCTGCGAACTGCTTCTTCTGCTTCTCCACGTCGGCGACGATATCCGGATTGTTCCACTGGGAACGGACCCAGTCGACGCCCTCGACGATGTCACGGGAAGCAAGCAGCATGCCGGCAATCACGAGTTCCTTGACGCCGTTGGCGTTGGCACCGGGGGTGTTGAAAACGACAATGCCCTGCTGCGCGCAGCGATCAAGCGGGATGTTGTTGACACCGGCGCCGGCCCTTGCAATGGCCAGCAGGTTGTCGGAGAAGGTCATGTCGTGCATCTTTGCGGAACGCACGAGAATACCCTGTGCCTCATCGACGTTGTCGGTGTGTTCGAAATTCCCGTCAAAGCGGTCTGTGCCCGCCTTGGAGATGTTGTTGAGTGTCGCGTACTTGAACATGGCTTCTACCTTCCTCTCTGTACAAAAAGAATCCCCTGTCGTATCCGCCGACGGGGATTCCTCGTGTTCTGTTATGAGACCTGATTACTGGTGCTTTGCCTCGAACTCCTTCATGAAGGCGACGAGCTTCTCCACACCTTCAACCGGCATTGCGTTATACATGGAAGCGCGCATGCCGCCGACCGTGCGGTGACCCTTCAGGGATACCAGTCCCTGCTCTGCTGCTTCCCTGACAAACTCGGCATCCAGATCCTTGTCTCCGGTCACGAACGGAGCGTTCATGAGGGAGCGGTCCTGTTTGCGGACCGTGCCGGTAAAGAGCTTGGACTCGTCAAGATAGTCATAGAAGATCTTGGCCTTTGCTTCGTTCTTCTGTGCCATTGCGGTGAGGCCGCCGTTCTTTAAGAGCCACTGGAAGACCAGGCCGCAGATGTAGATCTGCCAGCAGGGCGGCGTGTTGAACAGCGAATCCTTGTCCGCCTGCGTCTTATAGCGAAGCATCGTCGGAACATAGTCCGGCAGATCATCGCGGATCAGATCGTCACGAATGACGACAATCGCGCAGCCTGCGGGGCCGACGTTCTTCTGGACGCCGCCAAAGAACAGGCCGTACTTTTTGACATCGATCGGACGGGACAGGAAGCAGGAGGAAACATCGGCGACGAGGTCGACGCCCTTGGTATTCGGGAGCTTGAAATACTCCGTGCCGTAGATCGTGTTGTTCTCGCAGATGTAGACGTAGTCCATATCCGGGGTTATCGGAAGATCCGAGCAGTCCGGAATATACGTGTAGTTCTTGTCCTCGGAGGATGCAAGCTTGACGGCCTCGCCGTACTTTCCGGCTTCCTCATAGGCCTTCTTTGCCCAGTTGCCGGTGACAATATAGCCTGCCTTGTGGTGCTTCATCAGGTTCATCGGCACCTCGGCGAACTGTGTCCAGCCGCCACCCTGCAGGAACAGAACCTTGTAGTTGTCCGGCACGCCGACCAGCGTGCGGAAATCTGCCTCTGCCTTCTTGATGATGTCATCGAACGCCTTGCTGCGATGGCTCATCTCCATGACGGACATTCCGGTGCCATGGTAATCAAGAAGCTCCGCCTGTGCGGTCTTCAGGACCTCTTCCGGCAGCATTGCGGGGCCGGCAGAAAAGTTGTAGACACGTCCCATTGTTTTGATCCTCCTGACAAAGATTTTTTACTGATGGACGATAACGGGCGTCCCGACGTGAACCAGGCTGTAGAGAGACTTTGCCTTCGCATACGGCAGATTCACGCAGCCGTGGGAGCCACTGGTCTTGTAGATCTGGCCGCCGAAGCTCGAACGCCAGGTCGCATCGTGCAGACCCTCGGAATTGCCCTTGAACGGCATCCAGTAGGAAACCGGGCTTGCATAGTTCTCACCGACAAGCGTCGTATTCGTGGTCATGTACTTCGTGATGGTCCAGTAGCCGAGAGTCGTTCCGTTGCCCCTGCTCGTGTTGCCGGTGACGACGTCGGAATCCCAGACGACATTGCCGTTGTCATCATAGTACCAGGCATGCTGATCGCTGATATCCACCTCGACGTAGCCGCCCATCTTGTAGGTCATCTCGTGCTCGCCGTTGTAGAACGTCATGATCGCGTTCATGAGCCAGAGCGTCTCATTCTGGGTATCTACGGTCCAGCCGGAATAGCTGATGCCATCGTAGTGGATCGTCTCTCCGTCGTGGGTTACGAAATCCACGCTGTTGCTGGTGCTCTTCTTCGAGTGCTGAATGGCGAGCGCGCCGACCACTGCCGCACACTTGTCATAGTCGAGTGCGTAATAATTGGTCGTGGGATCAATGTAGAACGATCCGTCCGCATTCGTCTTCATCAGCGTCATGGCAATCGCCGGGGTCACCTCATAGGTTTCCCCGTCCGAAAACTTGTAGACGATGTCGCAGGGCGGTGCCACCGGGTTCAGAGATGCAATGAATGCGTTGATCTCATCCTGCGTGGGCTCTGCAGCCTCTGCACTCGTCGAGGGTGCAAGAAGCAGCAGGGCGCTGCAAAGTGCAAGGACAACTCCCAGCACCGTGTTTCTGATCACTTTCCTCATAATTCCTCCCAGTTTCGGGCAAGAAAACAATGCCCTTTACTTCATTATGACTGTTTCTTTGCAAGATCCGAGGCATCGAACGCCTTGTCAATGCTCGTTCCCGGAGAAACCATGGGGAATACCTTGTCATCTTCTTCGATCACGCAGTCAAGAACAACCGGCTTTGTTGCGACAAGTGCCCTGGCAATCGCATCCGGAAGCTCCTCCTTCGAGGTGACGCGGATTCCCTCACAGCCCATTCCTTCCGCTATTTTAACGTAATCGATGGAATCGTCAAGAACAGTCTGCGAATACCTTTTGCCATAATACAGCGTCTGCCACTGTCTGACCATACCCAGAACGCGGTTGTTGATGACTACATCGATCACCTTGATGTTGTAGCGCGATGCGGTCATGAGCTCGATGCAGTTCATGCGGAAGCAACCGTCGCCCGCGATGTTGATCACGGTCTTCTCCGGGCGGGCGACCTTCGCGCCGATCGAGGCACCAAGGCCGTATCCCATCGTTCCAAGACCGCCGGATGTCAGAAGGGTCCTCGGCTCCGAGAACGTGTAGTACTGTGCAGCCCACATCTGGTGCTGGCCGACATCGGTGGTGATGATGGCCTGACCCTTTGTCTGGCGGTCCAGTTCCTCGATGATCATCGGGCAGGTAAGACGGGAGTGATCATAGGAGAGCGGATAGGACTTTGACAGTCCCCGTACCATCTCGTTCCACTCCTGGTGGGTCATCGGGGCAAGCTTTGCGTTGATCTTGGCCAGGATCTCCCGCATGTCGCCGACGATTGCCTTCGTTACCTTGATGTTCTTGTTGATCTCCGCCTCATCGATGTCGATCTGCAGGATCTTTGCCTGTTCACAGAAGTGTTTCGGATCGCCGATCTGCCGGTCGGAGAAACGGGTGCCGAGGGCGATGATAAGATCGCACTTCGAAAGCCCGAGGTTTGTCGCCTTCGTTCCGTGCATGCCGACCATGCCGGTGTAGTGCGGATCGTGACCGTCAAAGACGCCCTTGCCCATCAGCGTATCGCAGACCGGGGCATCGATCAGGGAATCGAGGGAGCGCACCTCGCGGAACGCCCCGGAGATCACGGCGCCGCCGCCCACATACAGGTAGGGGCGCTTTGCGCTCGTGATCATCTCGATCGCGTCCTCGATGTCGTCATCGCTGTAGCGGCTGATGGTCTCCTTTGCCAGCTGCTTTTTGGCAGCCGGGTGGAACTCACAGGTTGCTGCGGTGACATCCTTTGTGATATCGACCAGAACAGGCCCCGGACGCCCGCTCTTTGCGATCTGGAAGGCACGACGCAGCGTGTCGGCAAGAAGATTCACGTCCTTTACGATGTAGCCGTGCTTTGTCACCGGCATCGTGATGCCCGCGATATCGACCTCCTGGAAGGAGTCCTTTCCAAGAAGAGGCAGGGTCACATTGCAGGTGATGGCAACGAGAGGCACGGAGTCCATGTAGGCGGTGGCTATGCCGGTCACAAGGTTTGTCGCCCCGGGACCGGAGGTTGCCATGCAGACGCCGACCTTTCCGGTAGCCCTCGCATATCCGTCTGCCGCATGTGCGGCGCCCTGCTCATGGGATGTCAGTACATGGCGGATCTGCTTTGAATGCTGATACAGCGCATCATAGACGTTCAGGATCGCACCGCCCGGATAACCGAACACGGTGTCGACACCCTGCTCCAGGAGGCACTGTACGATGATTTCTGAACCGTTCAATTCCATTTCCTGTTACTCTCCCTGCTCCGGATCCAGTTCCTTCGGAAGCTCCAGGATCGCGCCGCGGTTTCCGGACGTGACCAGTGCCTGATAGCGGGCAAGATACCCGGTCGTGATCTTCGGCTTCCTGGGCTTCCATGCCTTGCGCCGCTCAGCAAGCTCCTCATCGGAGACCTCAAGATCGAGACGGTTGTTCGGGATATCGATCGAGATGATATCTCCCTCCTTTACGAGGGCGATCGGTCCGCCTACGGCAGCCTCCGGGGAGACATGGCCGATGGCCGCACCGCGGGAAGCTCCCGAGAAGCGTCCGTCGGTGATCAGTGCGACCGTGGAGCCAAGGCCCATGCCGATGATCGCGGAGGTCGGATTGAGCATCTCACGCATGCCCGGGCCGCCTTTGGGTCCCTCATAGCGGATGACAACGACATCCCCGTCGTGGATCTTTCCTGTCGTGATGGCCCTGATCGCATCTTCCTCGCAGTCGAACACGCGGGCAGGTCCTTTGTGGGTCATCATTTCCGGTGCGACGGCCGAGCGCTTCACAACGCCCGTATCCGGTGCCAAGTTCCCCTTGAGGACGGCAATGCCGCCGTTTTGCATGTACGGATTGTCGATCGGGCGGATAATCTCGGGATTTTTGTTCACGGCATTTGCGATGTTCTCGCCGGTCGTCTTTCCGGTGACCGTAATGCCGTCAAGGTAAAGCAGGTTCTTCTTGGTCAGTTCCTTCATGACCGCGTAGATGCCGCCTGCCTCATTGAGGTCCTCCATGTAGGCAGCTCCTGCCGGTGCCAGGTGGCAGAGGTTCGGGGTCTTGTCGGAGATCTCATTGGCAAATTCCATGTTGAGCTCGATGCCGCACTCATGGGCGATGGCCGGCAGATGCAGCATGGTGTTCGTGGAGCAGCCAAGAGCCATGTCGACGGTCAGTGCATTTGTAAATGCTTCCTTCGTCATGATGTCGCGGGGCAGGATCTGGTTCTTCACGCAGTTCATGACCGCATAGCCTGCCTGCTTTGCAAGACGGATTCTTGCGGAGTAGACAGCCGGGATCGTGCCGTTTCCGGAAAGACCCATGCCGATTGCCTCGGTGAGGCAGTTCATGGAGTTTGCCGTGTACATGCCCGAGCACGATCCACAGGTCGGGCAGACATTCTCCTCATAGTTGGTCAGCTCTTCTCTTGTGATCTTTCCGGCATCGTAGGCACCGACCGCCTCAAACATGGAGCTTAAGGATCTCTTCTTGCCATCCACATGGCCGGCCAGCATCGGGCCGCCGGAGACGAACACCGTCGGGATGTTGATTCTTGCCGCAGCCATGAGAAGCCCGGGAACGTTCTTGTCGCAGTTCGGGATCATGACAAGGCCGTCAAACTGCTCTGCCTTTGCCATGCACTCCGTGGAGTCCGCGATGAGGTCTCTCGTCACCAGGGAGTACTTCATGCCAACATGGCCCATGGCGATGCCGTCGCAGACCGCGATGGCGGGAAGGACAACCGGCATGCCGCCGGCCTCGGCGACGCCGAGCTTGACCGCCTCGCAGATCTTGTCGAGGTTCATGTGTCCGGGGATTGCTTCATTATAGGAACAGACGATGCCGATCATCGGCTTTTCCATCTCTTCCTTGGTAAAACCAAGTGCATTGAACAGGCTTCTGTGGGGAGCCTGCTGAACTCCTTTTTTCACGTTGTCACTGATCATGATGTTATCCTCCAGAATTTGTTCTTCGTAATGTATGCCAGGAATGAGAGACGCTTCAGATGCGCGCGGCTATGGCATCGCCCATGCCGGAGCAGCCCACCTTTGTAAGGCCTGCAGCCTCCATCGGATCCTTCGGCATGAGATCGACGCTCCGGTATCCGTCATGGAGCGTCTTCTTTACGGCGTTCTCAATATCGTCCGCTTCCTTCGTCATATTGAAACTGTAGCGGAGCATCATCGCAGCGGAGAGAACCGTTGCGATGGGGTTGGCAATGCCAAGTCCCGCAATATCCGGAGCGGAACCGTGGGACGGCTCGTAGAGGCCGAAACTCGTCTCATTGAGGGAAGCCGACGAGAGCATGCCGATGGAGCCCGTGATCATCGAGGCCTCGTCCGAGAGAATGTCTCCGAACATGTTTTCGGTCACGATGACATCAAACTGCTCCGGATCCTTGACGAGCTGCATCGCGCAGTTGTCGACCAGCATGTCATTGAGTTCCACGTCCGGATAGTCCTTTGCGACCTCGTGGACGACTTTCCGCCAAAGGCGGGAGGTGTCGAGGACATTTGCCTTGTCCACGGACGTCACCTTTTTGCGGCGTTTTTGTGCGATTTCAAAGGCAGTCTTTGCAATGCGGCGGATCTCGTTCTCGTTGTACTTCAGGGTATCGACAGCTGTTGTGACGCCGTCAACTTCCTTTGTCCAGCGCTCGCCGAAATACAGGCCGCCGGTCAGCTCCCGGACGATGATGAGGTCAAAGTTTCGTCCGCCTTCCTTTGAGGCAAGCGGGCAGGACGCTGCAAGTTCCGGGAAGAGATAGGCAGGGCGAAGGTTCGCATAAAGACCCAGGGCTTTCCGTATGGCGAGAAGTCCCGCCTCCGGGCGCTTTGAGGGTTCCAGCCTGTACCAGGGCGAAGTCGCCGCATCGCCGCCGATGGAGCCCATGAGCACCGCCTGCTTGGATTTACAGATATCAATCGTCTCCTGCGTCAGGGGAACACCGTAGGCGTCGATGGAGCAGCCGCCCATCAGGACGTCCGTATAGGAAATCGTGTGTCCGTACTTCTCACAGACTTGTGTTAAGACCTTTTTTGCTTCTGCTACAATCTCCGGCCCGATCCCGTCTCCCGGGATGCAGGCAATCTCCAGGTGTCTTGCTACACTCATGTGTCAATCCTCTCCGGATCCGTTCCCGGCATTACAGGAAAGGGAAGGCCCTGCTCCTGATAAGTCCACTGGCCTTCCCCTCCGTATAAGATCCGATTGCAGATCCTTCCTTATTTGTCCTTCTTTGCCGCCTTCTTTTTATCTGCGGCATCCTCACTCTTCGAAGAATCGTCGCTCTCTAAAGCATCCTCCGGCTTCTCGATGCGGACAATAGCCTCTCTCTGCATCGGGATGCGGCAGTTGCGGTTATTGCCGAACTCGACGACAACGGTGTCATCCGTGATATCGATGACCACGCCGTAGAATCCTGCGGTGGTCAGCACGGCATCTCCGACTTCCAGAGAAGCGAGCATGCTCTTCTTCTCCTTCTCTTCCTTTCTCGAGGGTCTGATGAAAAGGAAATAGAAAAATGCGAAGATGACGACGATGTAGATGATCATTGTCACCCAGCTGCCGGCCGAAGAGCTCGAATCGGAAAGCAGAAATGCGGTAAATGCGTTCATGGAAAAGCCTCCTTCAGAAGTTAAAAATTACTATACAACAAAGATATGGTTCATACAATAAAAAACTTATGATACGGTACTGCCGTCCTATTCAAAAACTGTGATATCGTCCTTACGATATGTTTTTCCTATCATGAATCTCAGATTTCGTAGGGATCGCCCTTTAAGGCTTCGAGCTTGTTCTTCTTATACTCTGCAAAGGTCCCCGCATCAAGCGCATCCCGGATCTCCTGCATCAGGTGATTATAGAAGTACAGGTTGTGCATGACGCAGAAGCGAAGTCCCAGTGCCTCATCGGCCTTCATGAGATGGCGGATATACGCTCTCGAATATCCTCTCCTGCACACGGGGCAGCCGCAGTCCGGATCGATCGGACGGGTGTCGTCCTTGTATTTCTCATTGTTGATCCGAAGCGTCCCGTGGTTCGTGTACAGATTTCCGTGGCGACCGTTCCTTGATGGATAGACGCAGTCGAAGAAATCAATGCCCCGCTCGACGCCTTCCAGAATGTTCTCCGGGGTTCCGACACCCATGAGGTAGGTAGGTTTGTCTGTCGGAAGGTATGGCACCACCTGATCGAGGATGTCATACATCTGCTCATGGGTTTCCCCGACGGCGAGGCCTCCCACCGCATATCCGTCCAGATCCAGTTCCGAAATGCGCTTTGCATTCTCGATCCTGATATCCGGGAAGATGGCGCCCTGGTTGATGCCAAAGAGCAGCTGGTGCGGATTGATCGCATTCTCCCTCTCTTTCAGCTCTTCCATCTTCGCCCTGCAGCGGACAAGCCACCGTTCCGTTCTTGCCACCGATTTCTCGACATAGTCCCGTTCCGCAAGAGCAGGCGGACACTCGTCAAAGGCCATCGCAATCGTGGAGCCAAGGTTTGCCTGGATCTGCATCGACTCCTCCGGACCCATGAAGATCCTTGCTCCGTCGATGTGACTGTGGAAGGTGACGCCTTCCTCTTTGATGTTCCGAAGCTGTGCCAGGGAGAACACCTGAAAGCCGCCGGAATCCGTGAGGATCGGCCGGTTCCAGAGCGTCATTTTGTGGAGGCCGCCAAGCTTTGCCACGAGCTCATCGCCGGGCCGCACATGCAGATGGTAGGTGTTGCAGAGCATGATCTGCGTCTCGATGTGCTCCAGGTCAAGGCTTGAGAGGCCGCCCTTGATCGCACCGGCCGTCGCGACGTTCATGAACACCGGCGTCTCGACACTTCCGTGAACCGTCTCAAAATGCGCCCGCTTGGCCCTGCCTTCCATCTTCAGGACCTGATAGCGGCAATCGTTGTTTCCCATCACTTGTCCTTTCCATAGAATGCCCGCACAGAGTCCGCCTTTGCGGACATGTTGACGAGCATTGCATCGAGAATCGTGAGCGCACTCATCGTCTCGCAGACGATGACCGCCCTCGGCACGATCACGGGATCATGCCGTCCGTGAATGGACAGGGCCTTCGGCACACCGTTCTTGTATACGGTCTCCTGCGCCTGTGCGATGGAAGGCGTCGGCTTGAAGGCACACGAGAGTACGATGTCCGATCCGTCGGAGATGCCCCCGAGGATTCCGCCCGCATGATTCGTGCGCTTTCTGATCACCCCGTCTTCGTCCGTGTAGAACGCGTCGTTGTTCTCTGATCCCGTGCTGTAGGCCGCAAAGAGACCGTCCCCGATTCCGACTTCCTTGCAGGCATTGATGCCCATCATCGCCGAGGCAAGTGCGGCATCGAGCCGGTGGAACACCGGATCTCCGATTCCCGCAGGGACACCGGAGATGACGCCCTTGACCATGCCGCCAACAGAATCCTTCTGCGCCCGCACCTGTTCGATGAGGGCAACGGCTTCCTCGTTGGCCTTTTCATCCGGCATGTTCGTAGGATTCTTCCCGATGAGGGAGGCATCAAAGCGGCTGCTGTCGATGACGACATTTCCGATCGCCGCCGTGTAGAACAGGAAGCTGATACCAAGGCTCTTTAAGAACTCTTCTGCAATCGCCCCTGCCGCAACACGGGCTGCGGTCTCCCGGGCGGAGGATCTTCCGCCGCCCCGATAGTCGCGGATACCGTACTTTTTGTCATAGGTGTAATCCGCATGCCCCGGACGGTAGCAGTCCGCAAGTTCTGCATAGTCCTGAGAATGCTGATCGCTGTTTCGGATCAGAAGGGAGATCGGGGTTCCGGTCGTTTTTCCCTCAAATACGCCGGATAGAATCTCCACCGTATCTGATTCCTTCCGCGCAGTCGTGATTGCCGACTGCCCGGGCTTTCTCCGGTCGAGGTAGGGCTGAATGCGCTCCTCGGAGAGATCAAAGCCTGCCGGGAATCCGTCGAGCACCGCTCCGATCGCGGGACCGTGTGATTCTCCCCAGGTGGTCAGCTTCAGGATCGTTCCTGTCGTGGATCCTGCCATATCTGTACTCCTTTACTGTAAAAAATCGAAAACGAGGTAATCATAACACAAACAGGGAACCGTTAAAAGAAATGCGTTTGCTGCCGTATGTAAAGAACCTGAATAAATATTCAGGGCAGATTCCGGTATCTTACTTTTCCGATTTTTCCATATCGAAATCGATACTTCACGGAATTCTTTTAAGGGGATCTTATGCAGCTGCCAGAGACCTGCGAAGACTTCTGATTTTCCTTCAAAACAAAGGAATTCGAACCATCGATATACGGGCAGGCTGTCATTTCCGTCATTTTCAACAAAAAGTTCAACGAAAATTTTATTTTCGAAATCTAATACTTTCCTACTTATATTGCTTTCTATGATGTAGAATTACTAGTAAGGATCTGCTTAAAAATAAATGCTTAACATAGAGTCTTGTGATATACTCTCATTAGAGGCACATTCAAAGGAGGGTACGCTATGCAAGCATCACTGGAT